>PXFI01000181.1 GCA_003564295.1 Gemmatimonadota bacterium
CCGGTGCCTCCCGGGCCTAGAGACGCCCCCGCCATCACCCACTTCTCGGCCGGTTGCTCGGCAAGATGCCGCGTACTACCTTGCCTCCACCCCCGAGAGGGCGTTTGAAATTCCTATCCCTCGGGAGCAAGACCGTCCGACGCCTCCCCCTTGGGATCGGGCGGGTGCGCCACCCGCAACAAAAAACGGCTGGGTCGACCCCTTGAGAGGTCGGCCCAGCCGTTCCCTTTCTCGTCCCCACCAAACGGTGCGCGTCACGACCGATGACGGGGAGCCGAATCCGGCCGGACGTCCGCACCGGAATTTGACACCGACGAAGGAAAGCTACCGGGTCAGAATCTGGATGACCCCCTCCGTATGATCTGTGCCCAACCCGCTCAACTCCGCTGCGGCGCGGGAGGCGTCCAGATATCGCACCGAGACCACGATATCGATGGAGATGGATGAGAGCACATCCAGACCTCCCTGACGATTGCCATCCACGAAAACGAGCTTCTGCGTGGTCAATCGATCGCTTCGTGCACCCCTCGACTGGAGCCAGCGCGGCCTGAGGCGCTGCACGAGTTCGTATGCGTTCCGAGCGTTGGCCTCCTGAACCTCTTCGGCACTGATCAGGTTCGGGTCTCCCCGTTGAGCCCCAGGGCCTCCTCCACCGGCACAGGCCGCGAGACCCGTTCCCATGAGGAGGAGTGCGGCGAGCGCCGCGACAAGTCGAAGGCGCATTCCCCTTCTCCCTTGAAATGAGTGGTTGGTTGGTCGATATGGCTCTGCGGTTGGGCGGGACCCGGGATCCACTCCCCGGATCCCGCCACAACCGCGAGAGGCCGTCACCCGGTCGCCTCTATCTGGTCTAATTCATCCAGATGACGTCGACTCCGGGCCCCGTAGCCGCATCCGTTCCGCCCACACCACCAAAGGTGTAGACGGCCATGCCGAGCTGCTCAAGCTCGCGTCCGGGGACCGGCAAGTGGAGCGGGGTGCCCTCGAGGAGCGTGCCCATCCCGCGTCCATCCAGCCACGAACGCTGAGCATTGTTCCCCAGGCTCATGAGCCGCCGCTCGTAGTTGAGGGCATTCACAAGGTCCGCGCAGGAGCCGTCACGCATCCTGGGTACGCAGTCATCGGCGCCGTCGCTGGAATGGGGTGCACCCTGCACGGTGACGGGCGGCAGTCCACCCCCGAACTGACCGGTGGAGGTACGATATTCGTTGATGTAGTCCAACGCGGGCTCCGGCTGACCGAGGCGGATATAGGCCTCGGCACGAATCAGGTTGTTCTCCCTGAGTGTCATCACCGTCTTGAAGCCCCACGGCCCCTCCTGATTCCGGTTCCAGGCGTAGTAGGAGTCCAGGTAGGGACCCCGCTCCGGAAGCAGTACCGAATTGGGGCGCAGGAAGAAGAGCTCCCCGGAGACCACCTCGCCCTCTTCATTCTCGTGCACCAGACGGCGATCCGGGCTCACGAACTGGAAGCGCTCCCGATCATTCGGAGATTGCGCCAGCCAAGCCTGGAACTGCCCGGAGGTATCCCCCGGTCCGATCAGGTAATACGAGGTCTGGAACCAGGTCGTCCCGGTCCGCCACCGGTATTCGCTGAAGGTCAGCCCCCCGGACTCAGTCTCGAATCCGAAGTCCTCGGTGATCCCCTGATCCAGGTGCTGAAGAACCAGGTTCCAGTCCACATCCCGGCGCTCTTCCGGCGTCCGGGCCCCATAGACCAAGCCCTGGACGATAAAGGAATGGACGACCTCGCGGATCCGAGCTGCATTCATCTCGTTCCCGTTCATCCAACTCGAAGGGAATACGACGCCGGGGTTCTGATCGAGGAAATCCAAGAGCTCCATCCAGAACCCATAGGAGGCCTCCAGGACTTCCGGATACGGCCTGAACTCACCTCGCTCGGACCTGAGATACTCCTGCAGGTCCGTGTCCTCCTCCGTGATCACCCACCCCTGATCGAAGAGGAGCCCCACGTACTGATGCATGAGGGCCTTGTTGAACATGGCAAAGGCACGAGCCCGGTCCGTGTTGTCCACCGAAGAATCGTCCGGGTCCGGGATCGTCATCCCCTGATCCAGGGTGATCAGTCCTTCGATGGCTGAGGAGAGGTCAGAGTAGAGCCCCTGCCAGTGGAACCGAGCCGTCTCGGTCATGTCCGAGCCCGGGGTGTTGTCGAACTGCCTCCGGGGCTCCTGCACAAACTGGAGGATCCCGTTGTTGGCGATGGTGGTGGTGAACTCCATCCCATACACTGCACCGGGCCAAACCCGCTGTGCGCTTGTGTTCGTGGTGGTCCAGAACTGGGTCCACGAACTGGCAATGAGGGTCTCCATGTCGCCGGGTTCGGTCAGCGCCCGCTCCCGGTCGGGGTTGTTGAGGTTCACGACGTCCAGATCCTGACAACCTGCCGTGAGGGCCAGGACGCCAAGGAGCATCCCGCCTGCGATCTGCTTCGTTCGTCTAGACATTGGCTGATTCACTCCAGGCATCAGAAGGTCGCGTCCACGGTGAGGGTCAGTGTCCGGCCGATGGGCCAGCCGAAGTTGTCCCGCCGCAGGAATGCTCCCTGAGCCTGCTCAGGATCGAAGCCGTCGTAGTTCGTGATGGTGAGGAGATTACGGCCCGTGATTCCGAAGCTCAGACTATTCACGGCGGACCCCAACCCCACCGAGGAGAGCAGGCGCTCCGGGAGCCGGTAGCTGGCCGAAAGCTCACGAAGCTTGAGGTAGTTCCCGCTCTCGGCGAAGAAGTCCGTGACGTTGTTGAAGTTGTAGATGGCCTGATAGTAATCCGTGGGCTTCTGGTACTGCTCGGGCCGTCCGGCCTGGTCCATGTCCGCGTGCCGCTCGTGCTGGTAGAGACGCTGCTTCGTGGCGTTGTAGATGTTTCCGCCCAGCTCCGAGTGCAGGTGCATGTGCACGTTCACGTTCCCGAGCCGGAACTGATTCATCCACCCCAGGTTCACGGTGGGCTGACCGTCGCCGATGTACTGAACCAGCGAGTTTCCATTCTCGTCAACCTCGACGAAGGGAATCCCCCAGTCGTACATCCGACCGTCGATCTCAACCCGGGTGCCCCAGAGCCCGTCGCGGAAGTCCGAATTCCCCACGGGCACGAGGAACCCGTCGTTGTTCACCTGGAACTGATCCACGGACCCCGACTCGATGTGCTCCCGGCGGAGCTGATCGGGATTCCGGACCAGCTTCTGCCCCCACATCTCCGAGAGGTTCACGCCCTCACAGCGGCGCCCGATGGTGGTGTTGAAGCAGGCCCGGTTCCACTCGGTGATCTCCGACGACGAGTGGTCCGCGATAAAGGTGGTATTCCAGGAGAACCGGGGCGTGCTCATGAGCTGGCTGCTTAAGGTCAGCTCATAGCTGTGTCCCGAGATCGCCCCACTGTTCTGGTACTGATTCACGTATCCGGTCACGGCTGGGACAGGCACAGAGATCAACTGGTCCACCGTGGTCTGCCGAGCGTAGGTGAGTTCGAGCTGGTGACGGTTCTGGAAGATGATGTCCAGCCCCATGTCGATCTCGGTGGTGTGCTCGGGCTTCAGGAACCGGTTTCCGAGGACGCTCTTGGACACGGAACCGTCGGAGCCTACGCTCCAGGTTTCGAACTGCCAGGCGATCCCGGGCCGCCCTCCCGCCGTTCCGATGGAGAAGCGGGGCTTGAACTCGGTGATGGACTGGAAGGGGAACCAGTACTCCTCGGCCATCCGGTACGAGGCGCTGGCGCGGTAGTAGGTGGCCCAGCGGGCGTCCGGCCCGAACCGGGAGCTTCCGTCCCTACGTACGAGCCCCTCGAATATGTACCGGTCCCGGTAGTCCAGCGCCGTCTGAACGAAGAAGGCGTTGGCCCGGTCTTCCTGATAGGACGATCCGATCACCTGGTCTTCGTAGACGTTCAGGCGCGGGACATCGACGACCCAGGCGTTCCGCCCGCCCGCCGAGATTGCCTGGTTCTCCTGCCGCTCCGATGTGGCCCGGAACGTCGTCCGGGTGCGGAGATCTCCGAACCGGTAGCGGAGAGACGCCTGAACGTTCCCGGCCAGGCTGTTCGCTCCCGTGTGGGAGCGATCGAACTGGCCGTCGGTGGTGGCCGTCCCCGCCGCGTTCGGGATCCCCCGAGGCACGTACGTCTGGCCCTGGAGGTCGGCCCGGTCGTACGATGCCTCGGCCCGGAGGCTCAGCCAGTGCACAGGCGTGAACACGATGTTCCCGGACGCCAGGGTGCGGGTGCGCCAGCTCCGATTGTCCCGGGAGGTCTGCCGCCAGATGGGGCTCTCGGAGACGAAGGTCGTGTCCGGAACCTGGAGGAAGTTCCCGTTCTCGTCCCGGACATTGAGGTTGATGTCAACGGGGTAGAAGAGGAGATCCCAGAAGGGGCTGCCAGACAATTCGTCTCGCTCGGACCGTGAATGGAACACTGTACCCGAAAGCTGGACGTTCTGGCTGGGTCGGTGGTCGAAGTTCAGTCGACCACTTGTGCGGTTGTAGCCGTCATTCGTGACGATGGTGCCAGACTCGGCGAACCGGTTGAAGGAAAGCCGTAGGTTGCTCTCGGCAGAATTGTATGCCATGGTCCCCGAAAAGGACCGGGTATCGGCCGGCTGAAAGAAGGTGCCTACGTTGTCGAAGGTCTCCGCGTAGGGATTTCGCATCATGCGGGATCCGTCGGGCTGACGCTGCGCCCGCGGGACAACCGCCCCTTCGCTGTCGATGTACTGACCCTGCTCATTCACCCGGAACTGATGGTGCCGGGCAAATCGAACTCCGCCGGTGTTCACACTCGTATTCCCGATCTCGCTCCGAACGGAAAATTGAGTGGTTCCCGATTCAAGGTTCCGACCGCGGGCCGTGGTGATGGAGATGACGCCGGCCGCTGCCTGCGAACCGTAGAGAGCCGCGGCAGCGGCACCCTTGATGACCTCCACCGACTCGATGTCCAGGGACTCGATATCCATGGTGGTTCCACCGAAGGTGTTCCCGAGGACGGTGCCGTCCACGACGAAGAGGGGAGAGTTGCTCCCCTGAATCGAGGTGGGTGTTCGGAGGTTGATATACACCCCGGAGCCGGGCTGCCCCGACGCTCGGGTGATGTTCACCCCCGCCACCTTCCCCTGAATTGCCCCCAGGGCGGAGGCGGTGGTGGGAACCTGTAGGTTCTCCGAGGACACACGCCCAACTGTGAAGGGCAAGCGGATCCCTTCCGTGGGATCCACCACTCCGGTGGTTACGATCCCGTCCAGCGAGACGGCGGCAATCCGCAGTTCCACCTCGAGCTCCGTCGTCTCCCCGGCGGAAACCGTGACGTCATCGATCCGCTTGAAGGCATACCCGATCATCCGGATCTCGACGTTGTACGTACCGGGTCGCACGTTGTCGAGCACCATCCGACCGTTGGATCCGGTCACCCCTCCAATGAGGGTGTTTTCCAGATTGATCTGAACCCCCGGCATCCGGTTCCCGCTCTCCTGGGCAGTCACGGTGACGGCGAGTGAGCCCCTGTCCTGTTGGGCGGTAAGATCTCCGTACGACGCCATGAGCAGGCTCGCCGCGGCAAAAGCACCCATGGCACCAGTCCTCAAGCCCCTCATAGGTGCCTCCAGCCGAATATGGCCTGGTCAGCCCAAGAACCAACGGAACCCACAGTAGACCACCCCATACTTCCACCGTACTGACGTCTGTATTTCAGCATACTTACAGCCTCGTCACGAAACAGGGTCGCATGCATCGCGGGAAAGGAACCCGCGAGCCTATCTGAACGGCTTTTTGATCCGTTCATCTCCCATATGTGACACGATCCGTGACACCGCAAGAAAAATTCATGCTTGAAATTGTAAGCGCGTTCATTCGGGCGAGCGGAGGATTCGGGGAAAATGCTTTCGGGATGAGGAATTCGGTGATGTACGACAGTCATCGTAGATGAGACATCTACGTAACAAACCGTTGACTGCGTGCTGGTAGAGAGGAGGGAAACCGACCTGAGAGTTCAGGCCAGAGGGAGGTCCTACCTTCCGGCTTCAAATCCTGCCCGATCAGCGCGGGCGAACGTTCCGAAAAAAGGTGACCCCACCGTCCCGGCTCCCCACCAGAAGGTCGAGACGCCCGTTACCGGAGAGATCCACCAGCCGGGGAGCGGCCAGACGGGGAACCGCGGCCTCCAGCTCTGTCCCCTCTTCGCGGAACCGGGGAAGACCATCGGTTCCCAGGCCCAGATTCTCGAAGACGAGGATCCGGCTATCCCGCCCCCCCACCACCAGATCGAGCCGGCCGTTGCCTTCGGCGTCGACCAGCTCCGGAACGCTCCGGGCCCCCACCTCGACTCCGGCCATCGCCTCGCGCTCGAGCTCAAAGGCCAGCTCTCCTCCCCCCCACAGTGCGGAAGAAGGTAAGGCGCCCCGACCCTTCCCCAACCACCAGATCCGGGAGCCCATTCCCGGTGAGGTCGCCCACCGCCGGCGCCGCCTCGCTCCCCCAGTCGATTCCGTTCAGGAACCGGGTGGTCTGGAGCTGGAACACCCCATCCTCCCGCCCCTGGTAGAAGACGAGATTGTTCGCCGAGGTACTGTTGGCATTGTAGGCGCCCCCCAGCACCCCGATGAGGAGATCCAGGTGTCCATCTCCTGTGAGATCGGCCACCGCCGGGGCGTTGAACCCGCTGGTGACCACGGTAGGCTCGGCCGGGAGGAGGACCGGCACCACATCTAGATCCGGAGCCTCCCGGGTCTCAAGATTCTCGATGAGAAGCAGGCCAGGCTCGAAGAAGTCGCCCCACACCAGATCCAGCACCCCGTTCCCGGTGATGTCGGCGAAGGCCATGGAGTTGGCCCCGTGGAGCGACGGGCGCTCCTGCCCCACCAATGGGATCCCCTGCCCCGAGGGCGGATCGGTGTGATCCCCCACCTTCCCGTCCGGCAGTGGGTGCTCTCCGTGCCCAAGAGGCTTCGGCCCTTCCTGCACCGGACGCCCGAGGTGGCGAGTGCGGTGCTCGGCATTTTCCTCCGGGCGCTCCGGTCCGCGCTTCGTGACGCGAGTCCGGGCGCGCCGGCTTCGGTTCGCGA
>PXFI01000086.1 GCA_003564295.1 Gemmatimonadota bacterium
AGATTGAACTGGGTCACGGCGGCGTTGTACATCTCCACCGCTCCACTGGCTCCCGGGTCTCGGGGAACCAGCTCCATGTCCATCCGCTGCCCGGGCTCGGTATCGGTCCGGGTTAGTCCCGAAGCCACGGGCCCGCGGCCTTCCAGGATATCCCGCACCATGGCGAGAGATTGCATGTTGAGCCGCAAGAGCTCCTGGATCGTCAGGATCTCCTGCTCCATCTCCCTTAGCCTCCGAATGGTTTCTCCCCGGGACTCGAAGAGGGCGTCGGATTGGCCTCGGAGCGTATCCTGTACAGCGAGATTCAAGGACGCCAGCTCGCCGAGGGCTTCCCGCTGCTGGGCCGAGAGGGCTCGGAGCTCATCCTGCACGTCCCGGAGATCTGCCTTGGTGGCACACCCCGAGACGGTCAGGAGGGAAAGCCCCAGGAGCAGCGGGCGCAAACCGGCACCCCTGGCACCGGCCCTCAGGCCGGCACCAGGGGATCGGGGCAGCAGGATTTCCAGCATGGTTCTTCCCTACGTCCTATCCTATGGACTGCGTCCCGGTGGGTTGATGTCACCCTCTCCGGCGGTGATGATGAACTCGGCACGCCGGTTCATGGCCCAGGCCTCCTCATTGCTCTCCCTCACCAGGGGCCTGTCCTCCCCGAACGAGACTGTGGCAAACCGGGAGGAATCCAGACCGAAGCCGGTGAGATAATCTACCACCGCTTGGGCTCGCCGGTTCCCCAGGGCATCGTTGTACTCGTTGGAGCCCCGCTCGTCACAGTGCCCCTCGATGCGAATATGGACGTTCGGACTGGCCCTCAGGATCTCCACCTTCTGCCTGAGGATCTGCTCGGCATCAGGACGGATTTCCGACATGTCGAAGTCGAAATGGATCCTCTGGGTCAGAACGGCCCGGGCACGCTCCCGGGCTTCCCTGGCAGCCCGCTCAGCGGCGAGCTCCGCCTCCAACCTGGCCGCTTCGGCCGCGATGGAGTCGGCGATGCGCTGGGCCTCCGCCAACTCCTCGGGCGTCGGGCCCGTGGGCTCGGGAGGAGGCGGCGGCGGCTCCCTCCTGCAGGCACCCAGAAACAATACGGCGGCCAGGGCTGTCACGACGAAGGTACGGTGGTTCATTCCAGCTCCCCCTCAAAAGAGTGTACGCCGAAAACACCTCTACAACTGCAATACTCCATTTGAATCTACGAAAAACCCCCGGCTATGCCAGATGGGGATTCGTTCGCGATCATATACATCAAGAACCACTTTCACGCAATGCCCTTTCCACCGATTCCGCCAGAGAGGGCGACCACTCGGGATTCTGAACCCGAACGTTGGACACCAAGGTTCGGATCCGGCCCGTGGCGGCATCCACCACGAAGAGCCCGTAGCCAAAGCTCCGTTCTCCGGCGAAAACCAGATGACGCCCATCCGGAGCCCAGCTCGGGTCCTGGTTATCGCCGTCCGCCGTCAACTGGAGGACCCGAGCTCCCCGGGCCGCCACCTCCGCAACCAGGATCTGGTACCTCCCGAATCGCTGGATGCGGCCGTGGAAGGCCACACGATTCCCTGTGGGCGACCAATCGGGAGAGGTGAAGTATCCGGCCATGCCGGGCGTATAAGGCGAAATGAGATCGGCCTGCCCGCCCCGGGATGACACGACGTAGATCTGGGGAATGTTGGTCCCCAGTCGGTTGGAGTTGAAGGCGATGCGGCTGCCGTCCGGGGAATATGTGGGGGAAATATCCTCCCACCGCCCGCCCTGGATGTGAACCAGGCAACAATCCAGCTCCCAGTCGTAGCTGAAGAGCCCGGTCCGGTTGTGGCCGAAGAGCCCGAAGGCGATCTCCCTCCCGTTGGGATGGTAGGCGGGTGTCACCTGTTGGCCCTCACGACCAGGATCCAACATCCGCACCCGCCCGGTCCGGAAGTCCAGCTCATGGATCTTTCCGGCTTCCCAATCCGGGTAGTGGACGTAGGCGAGCCTGTCCCCCGAGGGGTGCCAGGTGGGAGACTTGCTTATGGTCCCCTTGTTCGTGATCCTCCTCAGATTCTCGCCGTCGGAATCCACCACGAACACCTCGATGGATCCGTCGGCCAGGACCCGGGAGAAGGCGATGCGACTGGCCGCCATTCCCGGCTCATCGAAGATCCACTCCACCACCCGGTCGGACACTCTGTGCACGGCCATGCGGAAGTGCTCCGAAACGGGATCGGGAAGGATGAAGCGATCCTGCTCCCTCACCTCCCCGTAGACCACGTCGTGGAGGGCCAGGACCAAGACATAGCCCTCCCCCAGGGCTTCGACCTGGCCGGTGAGGAGCCAGGTGGTCCCCAACTGATCCCACAGCCGGTAGTCCACCCCCTCCCCCAGGAGGGAGGCGGGGAGGGAGTCCAGCATGGTGAAACGGTTCGAGTACCGAAGACCCCGGGCAATGATGGCCTCGGCCGGGGAAGCGACCCCCCCTCCCCCGAATCGGCTGGTGAAGGGCTTGATGGCCAGGACCGGCGCGAAGCCCGCCTCATAGATGAGGCCGAGTCTGATCCCCGGAAAGGTGTCCCTGACCTCCTGGGCCCCGCTCCTACCGGGAAGGAGGCAGCCGAGAAGCAAAGCTGTAACTGTCAGGAGGTGGATCCGATTGACTACTC
Organism: Gemmatimonadota bacterium; assembly: GCA_003564295.1. Taxonomy (GTDB): domain Bacteria; phylum Gemmatimonadota; class Gemmatimonadetes; order Longimicrobiales; family Gaopeijiaceae; genus PXFI01. The sequence goes on from PXFI01000086.1 coordinate 2,637, forward strand.
TCATTCAAACCTTCCATCCTTGGATCGTTGCCGTATTCCGCCATGATCCCCATCCGGCCCGGGACGGGCACGCTCCGGTCATCAGTCCGGAGGCTGCCAGGGCACCGGCGAGAAGGAATCCCGCCCACCACCAGGGGGGCTGAAGGTGAAGAGGATGGGGAGCCGATCAAAGCCAAGCTCCGGGGGAAGGGGGCCGAGCCGCCCTCCGGCGCACTCCACCGCTCCCATGGCTGCGAAATCGAAGTTCACGTTTCCGGACCGCTCCACGAAGCGGAGATCCCTGCCATCCACCGTGCCGTCCCGGTTGATGTAGAAGAAGACCGTGGTCTCGAAACGCCCGGTGCCCGTGAACCTCATGCAACGCCTGATCTGGGTGATGATGTTCGCGTAGTAGGCCGGAAAGTCCCGCCTCAGGCCCTCCATCCGGACGTTCAGGTCCTCACCCCCCACGTCCACCGTCGGCTCCGGATCTCCCGGCTCCTCGGGCTCGGGCTCCGGAGTCGGCGTGGGGGTCGGTGTGGGCCGCTGCTCCTCACGCCTCCTCTCCTCCAACACCGGAGGCGGCACCGGTTCCACCACCGGCTCGGGGGTCTCCACCACCACCTCCGGCTCCGGCAGCGGTTGGGGCTCCTCCGCATACTGGGAGGGAGGCGGGGAGACCAGGGTTATCTCGTAGGTGAGGAAATCCTGGTACATGGGAGTGGAAGATGCCTGGGCCCACCACGCCAGGCAGATAACCACGACATGGATTCCCACCGACGCGGCCAACGACTTCTTCCCCGGACGCTCCTGGTACCTCATGGCTACCTTAACTCAAGCCGCGGATCCGCCACCAACCCGAACTTGATCCCCTCCACCTGCGAAATGATGGCGATGACGCCCAGTACTCTCCCGTACCATGCCAGGGAGTCTGCCCGGATATACACCATCTGAGCCTGGGCAGCCCGGAGAAGCTGGGGGAATGCCGACTCGAACTCCTCAATGGCGACTTCCGTCTCCGCGATGAACACTCGTCCGTCCCGGTCCACGGTTACCCAGAACGGCTCGTCCTGGTGGGTAATGGGGGCTACACTGGCTTCCGGGACATCCACCTCCACGCCCCCCTGAAGCATGGGGGCGGTGATGATGAAGATCACAAGGAGCGTGAAGGCCACATCCACGAGGGAGGTGACGTTGATGTCTGCCCGAACGGCAACATCAGGCCTTCCGGTCCTGCGTCCGTCGTTCATGTCCTCTTATACCTTCCCTTCCCGTGCCAACGTTCCAATGAACTCGCTGGAGAACCCCTCCATTTCCCCCCTGACCAGGTTCAGTCGGGACACGTAGTGGTTGTACCCGATGACTGCGGGGATAGCCACGGAAAGGCCCACCGCCGTGGTGATGAGGGCCTCGGCAACTCCCGGAGCCACAGCTCCGATGTTGGTGGAGCCCGTGGCCGTGATCCCCAGGAAAGCGTTCATGATTCCGATCACGGTCCCCAGGAGGCCCAGGAGCGGGGAGATGGAACCGATGGTGGCCAGCCAGGTCAGGCCCACGGCCATCTCGTCTCGCTCCTCCGCCTCCTCCTTTTCCAGGACCAGTCGAAGCGCCTCCAGTTGGGTCAGGGACAGGCCATCCCGCTTGGGTGCGTCCTGACGGAGAGCTCCCGGCCTGAGCTCACTGAAGAAGTTGACTCCCTGCCGGAACACCCGGCGGTAGGGAGACTCGGGCAAGCCGAGGACGGCCTTGTAGGCATCCTCCAGGGTCTGGGCCCTTTCTATGGCTTCCAGGAAACGCTCTCCCTGAGCCCGGACCTGCCGAAACTGCCTCCATTTCCAGAAGATCAGCCACCAGCTCACCAGCGAGAAACCGACCAGAATGAGCAGAACGATCTTGGTGGGTAGCGTTCCACCCACCACCATGTCCCACGCCGTCTTCGGGGTCCGGATTTGAAGCAGCATCAGACTTGCGTGGATCGACTGGACGGCCTCAAGGGCCGGAAAAAGGGGATTCCACATCAGGATGTCTCTCTCTCCTTGGCGATGTACTGAAACGTCTCCCGGAGGCCTTCCTCCAGGCTCCATTGGCAGGTCCAACCCCGGGCGTTCAGACGCCGGGAGTCGAGGGCGCTGTGGCGAAGCTCACCGGGGCGAGCGGCCCGGTGCTCCCGTCCGGTCCGGATGCCGGCAATTCCCTCGAGGGCGCCGGCCAGACGATTCACGCTGACGCCCTCCCCCCTGCCGACATTGAAAGCCACCACATCGATTCCACCCTCTCCCGCAACTCCCATGTCTGAGGCTAACATATTGGCCGAGACCACGTCCTTCACGAAGATGTAGTCCCGGGTCTGCTCCCCGTCACCGAAGACCGTCAAGGGGGCCCGGGCAAGAAGACGGTCGCAGAATATGGCCACCACCCCGGCCTCGCCGAGCGGATCCTGCCGTGGACCGAAGACGTTCCCGTACCGGAGGGCCACGTACTCCATGCCGTGGACCTCCCGGTAGTAGTTCAGATACAGTTCTCCCGTGAGCTTCGTCACCCCGTAGGGGGAGAGGGGGAGCTTGGGAGCCGACTCGGGGGTGGGAAGAGCCAGGGGCTCTCCGTAGACCACCCCTCCGCTCGAGACGAAGACGAAACGCCGGGTACCCACTTCCCGGGCCCCCTCCAGGAGGCTCAGCAGCCCCAAGAGGTTCACCTCGGCGTCATGCCGGGGATCCACCACCGAACGTCGGACATCGATCTGGGCAGCGTGGTGGTTCACGAGATCGAAATGAACCTCCCGGAACAGGTGGAGGATTGCCCCGTCCCCGATGTCCATGTGCACGAAGGTGGCCCCGGAGGGCACGTTGCTGCGCTTGCCGCTGGACAGATCGTCCACCACCCAAACCCGGTCCCCCCGGGCAAGATAGGCGTCCGCCACGTGGCTCCCGATGAATCCGGCTCCGCCGGTGACCAGAACCTTCTTTGGTTGATCGTTCATGATCCTGCGAGAGTCGAAGAGTCATCAGGCATGAGACCGCCATGGCGGCCTGAAGATAAGGGAAGGCCCCTTGTTCATGAAGGAACCGCGACCTGCGGCCGGTCGGAAGCGATGCGCCGGGGTCGAGGTGGCACGGCCCAACACCGTCCCGGCTACCAACCGCTACCGCATCTTTCCGACGAGGCGTACGTGGGTTCCAGGACCCAAGGTCGGGTCTGTCAGAGCTATGATTCGAGCGGTGGCCCGTTCTCCATCCACCAGCACCACCCGGAGCCGTGCGAGCTCGGTTTCCGACGGATCCCCGGTGGCGTCATGGAAGGCCCCGAACTCATCCCCCACGACAATACCCAGGTCCGCCCCAACATCCAGAAAGACAGTGGCTCCGTGCCCTCGGATGGGACGATCCTTGGGAAACCCCAGGATGACTCCTGTGACGGGGCTCTCCACGGGCTCGGCACGAGCTCCCGGCCGAGGCGTGTAGTCAGGAACTCGACGGACCTTGCTTCCGAGCAGGACTCTGTGGAACTGGGCACTCACCCATGCCTCCACCGTAGCCCCCTCCACCGCCGTGACGGTGAGAATCCCGGTGGGACGCATCACCTGCCCCAACCCTTCCTGCCTCCGGAGGACCTCGAAGCTCTGGAGGAGATCTCCAACTTGGAGGTGAGCCCCCTCAAGGGGAACAACCTGCAGCTTTTCGAACCAGCGGGCTCGGTCCCACGAGGGGAGATCCGTCTGTTCTGGGACAACGTTCGAGAGAACTCCCACCGATTCAGGCTCCCCCTCCAGATCCTCGAGCCACTCTGCGGCATAAACCAGGCCAAGGGGGACGGAAGGGAACACGTCCGGAGCCTCCCCGGTTACGGTCTTGAGCCCCAGGTCACCAGCCGTCTGGTCAGCAGGTTGAGCGGTCCCGGGAGATTCCGGGCCGCGGTAGAAGGCCGTACGTTCTGACGGGGATGGCGATGGCAGGGGGCAACCCCGATCCCCCTCGGTGCCTCCGTAGAAGATTGTGCGGTTCGAGGGGCCTGGGCACGGCTCAGTTCCGATCAACGGCACCCTCGTCTGAACGCCAGGTGCTTCAGGCACCTGACCGGGATCCGGCACCCGGACCGCCACCTCCCCTACGGTGGCCGGCTCAGCCGGAAGCCCGGGGATGACGAAGATCTGACCCGGGAAGATCAGGTGGGGATTGTGGATTTCGGGCTGGTTGGCCTCGAAGATGAGAGGCCATCGGAACGGGTTGCCCAGGTAGCGCTCTGCCAGAGCCCAGAGGGTTTCCCCTCGTATGACCTCGTGGGTCCTCTCCTGGCCCCCCGCAATCTCCTGGCCTTGAACGAAACCGGAAAGAATCAGGATAGCCGCCGTCACCAGAGCCGACCTGGACATGATGGTTTCCTTTTTCTTATGAGACACGCATTTACGCACGCTCATCCATATCTTCAACAATACCCGGCCCCCTGCTGCCGGTCAACGAATTATTCTGAATTGACTACAAATGTTTTGTAAGTCTTTCACGAGAACCCTGGCATCCTCCGCAGGATTCCGGTAGTAGTCCGCCCGCACGGCAATCTGGATGAAGCCTCTGGCCCGATACAGGGCATGAGCCCTGGCGTTCGACATTCTTACCTCCAGGAACACACTTTCCACCCCCCGCTCCCGGATCTCGTCCAGCACCCGGTCCAGAAGGGCCGACCCTATGCCACGGCCCCGACGATCTTCCCGCACGGCGATGTTCCCCAGCTCGGCTTGATCCAGAACCCACCAGGACACGGCGTATCCCACAACCCCATCGTCAGGAACATCCGCCACCAGTACGATGGTCCTCTCCTGCGTGATGAGGGACCGGAAGGTCCGGGGATGCCACGGGTTGGAAAACGACCTGGACTCGATACGGGCCATGGCACCCAGATCGGCGGGCTCGGCCCGGCGAATCCACGCCGGACAAAATTCGCGTGTGCCGGCACCACCCAGAGATTCGGGGGAATCTTTCCCTCGTTCCATGAGCATCCACCGCTCCGTGGCTCGGACCATCAGGCCTTCCACTTCCTCCTGGTCTTCCACATCCGCTCAGCTCCCGATTCCCGGAGGTAGCTCGGCTCCCAGCGTCCTGGATCTTCCAGTGGTCGCCGGGCCGGATCGAGTGCCAGGAGGCGCAGCAGTCCTCTGGCGGTGGGCTTGCCGGCCGGGTAGGGGAGAACTTCATACCCCGCCTCCACGAACTGGGCCTGGTGCCGCCGGGCTCCGTCTCCCAGGAGTACCGCTCCCGGGGGAATGAGACCCTTCAGGACCTCGCCCACGGAGGTAGCCCGGGGGTCCAGGAGTGTTTCCGGGAACCCCCGGCCGAAGGCGTAGGCGGCGGCGTACAGCCGATCTCCCCGGGCATCGAAGAGCACGCAGCGAATGCTTTCCGGAGGGGTGCCGGACGAGGGGGGCTCCTCATGGAGCTCCGCCGCTGCTGCCACCAGGGACGAGAAGGCCCACAACGGAATACCCAGGGCCCAGGCCAAACCCTTGGCGGTGGCCGCCCCCACCCGGACCCCCGTGAACGATCCGGGACCGGCTCCCACCACGATTCCGGACAAGCGTCCCCGGTCCACCGACACCTCCTCCATGAGCTCCAGGATGCGGGGAACGAGAAGGGAAGCGTGCTCCTCCTCGGGCCGTAGAGGCCGCTGGGCCAGCATCTCCATACGGATCGGTGACCGGGCTCCCTGCCTCTCTGTCCTCTCATCCAGATTCCCACCCCCGGAGGGTGCCGATAGGCCCAGCGCCACCGAACCTTCCTGTCCAGCCGTGTCCATGGCCAGCACCACCCCACCAGGAGACCACCCCACAGGGGAGCCCGCCCTTGCCGTACCCATCTACCTGTGCCCCCCTTCCCTCGAATCCACCTGCACGGGAAACCCCGGAAGATCCGGCGGATTACCGAAGCACGAGACCATCACCTCCCTCAGGAGCGATCTGGGCTCCGGTATCCTGAGCTCGATCTCCCACCGATCCTCCGGAAGCAGGCTCCCGGCTCGTTGAGGCCATTCGACGAGAATGATCTCCTCCTGGAGTCCCAGCTCCTCCCAGCCCAGCTCCCACAGCTCCCCGGCCTCCTCGATCCGAAAGAGATCCATGTGGACCAGAGGGCATCCCCTCCGGGTGGGATACCGGAATAGAAGGTTGAAAGTAGGCGAAGGGATTGGACCATCCACCCCTGCTCCCTGGGCCACCGCCCTGGCAAAGACGGATTTTCCGGCTCCCAGCGGACCTTTCAGACCCAGGAGCACCGGCCCACGGATTTCACGGCCCACAAGATTGCCCCAGCGAACCACACTGCTCTCGGAGAGGATCACGACCGGCCTCCATGAGGAAATCCAGGGCCCGGACCTTCCTCCCGGCCGACCCGGCACGGGCCGGCTTCCGGCGCCATCATCCTTCCCGGGTCGATGGCCAGGGAGAGTCCCAAGGGGCTGGGGCATAGATTCCGGCCCTGCATGGTCAGGTCTCCTCCACGGTGGCGCGGAGCTCCTCGGCCAGAGACCGGCGCCTTCGGCCCGCCCTACTTTTCGATCCCTCCCCGGCGGCCTTCAGCTCGAAGAGCTGGTCCCGGAGGAGGGCGGCACGCTCAAAATCCAGGGCCTCGGCAGCCTGCCGCATCTCCTCCTCCAGAATCTTCACGAACTCCTCCCGATCAACCTCGTCGGCGTAGGTGGGCGGGACTTCGGCCACCCTGGCGGGGGGCCGCTCCCGGGCGTCGGCAACCCTGGTGCTCAACTCGATTTCGGAGATGCTCTTCCGGACCGTCTCCGGGGTGATGCCATGTTCCCGGTTGAAGCGTAGTTGGATCTCCCGGCGCCGGTTCGTCTCGTCCATGCAGATGCGCATGGACTCGGTGACACGATCAGCGTACATGATGGCCTTCCCCCTGACGTTTCGGGCGGCCCGCCCCAGGGTCTGGATGAGGGACCGGGCATCCCGCAGGAATCCTTCCTTGTCCGCATCGAGGATGGCCACCAGGGACACCTCAGGGAGGTCCAACCCCTCCCTGAGGAGGTTGATCCCCACCAGCACGTCGATTCGCCCGAGCCTGAGGGCCCTGAGGATGTCCATGCGCTCGATGGCATCCACCTCCGAGTGCATGTAGCGCACCCGGACCCCTGCGCCGGCAAGGTACTCTGAGAGGTCCTCGGCCATGCGCTTGGTGAGGGTGGTGACCAGGGTTCTCTCCCCTCGCTTCTCCCGGTCCCGGATCTCCGCCAGGAGGTCGTCCACCTGGCCCCGCACCGGCCTCACCTCCACCTCCGGGTCCACGAGCCCCGTGGGACGAATGATCTGCTCCACTACCACTCCCCCGGCCTTCTCCAACTCCCACTCCGCCGGGGTGGCGCTGACGAACACCACCTGGTTCACCACCCTCTCCCACTCCTCGAACATGAGGGGACGGTTGTCCAGGGCGCTGGGAAGCCGGAAACCGTGATCCACCAGGACTTGCTTCCGGCTCCGGTCCCCCCGGTACATGCCGGTGATCTGGGGAAGGGAGACGTGGGACTCGTCCACGACGAGCAGGAAGTCCCGGGGGAAGTAGTCCAGAAGACAGGCCGGACGCTCGCCGGGCCGCCTTCCGCTCGTGTAGAGAGAGTAGTTCTCGATACCGGGGCAGGTTCCCAGCTCCAGCATCATCTCGATGTCGAAGTTGGTGCGCTGCTCGATGCGCTGGGCCTCCAGAAGCTGTCCATCGGCCTGGAAATGGGCGACCCGGTCCTGGAGCTCCCGGCGGATGGCCGGAACCATCTCTTCGATGGTGCTTCGGCGGGTGACATAATGGCTGGCAGGGTAGATGGCGGTCCGTTCCAGGGTGGCAAAGATCTCCCCCGTGAGGGGATCGAACCGGGTGATGCGCTCCACCTCGTCTCCCCAGAGCTCGATGCGAACCCCCTGCTCCTCGTAGGCGGGGAACACCTCCACCGTGTCCCCCCGGACCCGGAAGGTGCCCCTCTCGAAGTCGTAGTCGTTCCGTTTGTACTGGATGGCCACCAAACCCTTGAGAATCTCCCGCCTACTCCGCTCTTCCCCTACCGCCAGGTGCAGCATGAGGTCTCGGTATTCACGGGGGTTGCCGAGCCCGTAGATACTGGACACGGAAGCCACGATGATTACATCCTCCCGCTCCATCAGGGCCGACGTAGCTCGAAGACGCAGGCGCTCGATGTCCTCGTTGATGGAGGCGTCCTTCTCGATGTAGGTGTCGGTGGCGGGGACGTAGGCCTCAGGCTGGTAATAGTCGTAATAGGAGATGAAGTACTCCACAGCGTTGGAAGGAAAGAGAGCCTTCAACTCCCCGTACAGCTGGGCCGCCAGCGTCTTGTTGTGGCTCATGACCAGCGTTGGCCGCCCGTGACGGGCTATGACGTGGGCCATGGTGAAGGTCTTCCCGGTGCCGGTGGCACCAAGGAGCACCTGGAACCGATCTCCCCGGGCAAGGCCCAGACTGAGCTCGGCAATGGCCCGGGGTTGGTCCCCCATGGGCTCGTAGGGTGACTCGAGGCGGAACCTGGTCAACCCGCCAGATCCTCCTGATCGAAATGCTCCCGACGCTCCACCCCGAGAACGCCCTTCACCTTCTTCACGGCCTTCACCACGCGATTCAGGTGGCTCAGGTCTTCAACCTCCACCACGAACTGGGCGTCCATCCCGCCGTCGGATGCCCGCATGTCGGCGTGTTGGATGTCGGTACCGGTATCGTTGATGGCCTTGGCCACGTCCGAGAGGAGACCCCGGCGATCGGTGCCATGCATCTGGAGCTTCACGAAGAAGTGCTCGCCCTGCTCGGCTCGCCACTCGATCTCAACTCTTCGTTCCCCATCCTGGGAGAGGCTCAGAATGTTGGGACAGTCCCCGCGATGGATGGAGACCCCACGCCCTCTGGTGATATACCCCACCACCTTGTCCCCCGGCACGGGCTGACAGCACTGGGAGTAGCGGACCATGAGATTGTCCATCCCATGGATGCGGACCCCCCGGTCGGACCTGGTGAGGACGGCACTGATGCGCTGAAGAGTGGTGGGCGCCCGCTCCGGCGTCTTTTCCGAAGCCCGGTCCGGGTAGAGCTCCTTCATGACCGCGGCAGGCCCCAGATCGCCCCGGCCAAGGACTTCGTAGAGGTGGCTCACATCCCGGTACCCGAGGGTCTCGGCAACCTCCCCCAGCCGGTCCTCCCCCGGTCGGTCCTCCCTTGCCTTTCGAAACGTCCGGTCCAGGATCTCCTTGCCCAGGGCGACGGCCGATTCGAACTCCTCCTTTCGGATCCATTGGCGGATGCGCTGCCTGGCCCGGGAGGTCTTCACGAAGGCCAGCCAATCCCGGTTGGGCTTCTGCCTCGGGGAGGTCATGATCTCCACCGTGTCCCCGTTCTTGAGCTTCCGGGAAAGGGGCGCGATCCGGCCGTTCACTTTGGCGCCGGCGCAGTGCAATCCCACCTCGCTGTGGACCGCGAAGGCGAAGTCGATTGGAGTGGCGCCCATGGGGAGCTGCTTCACGTCGCCCTTTGGGGTGAAGACGAAGATCTCCCCCTGGAAAAGATCCATGCGGAGGAATTCCATGAACTCCTCGGGCTCGCTGGCGTCTTGCTGCCACTCCAGGACCTGTCTGAACCAGTTCAGGGCATCGTCCACCTCGCTGTCACCCCCGGACCGCCCGGCGATCATCTCCTTGTAGCGCCAATGGGCAGCGATGCCATACTCTCCCGTGCGGTGCATCTCCTCGGTGCGGATCTGGATCTCGTACCGGCGCCCTCCCGGGCCCACCACGGTGGTGTGCAGGGAGCGATACATGTTGGACTTCGGGGTGGCCACGTAGTCGTGGAACCGCTCGTGGATGGGGGTCCAGCGGGAATGGATCACCCCCAGAGCTGCATAGCAGTTCGGCAGCGTGTCGGTGATGACCCGCATGGCCATGAGATCGTAGATCTCCTCGAAGGGCTTCCCTCGGTTCATCATCTTCCGATAGATGGACCAGATGTGCTTCGGGCGCCCGGTGACCTTGGCCGGGATCCCGGCCCGCTTCAGCTCCTCCATGAGGGGCCGTTGCATCTCGAGAATCTGGCGCTCCCGTTCCTTTCGGCTCTGCCGGATCTTCCGTTGAAGGTCTTCGTAGGCCTCGGGCTCCAGGACCCGGAAGGCCAGATCCTCCAGCTCCCACTTTAAGGCCGCCATGCCCAGGCGATGGGCCAGGGGCGCGTAGATCTCCCTGGTCTCCAGGGCTATCCCTTTCTGTTTTTCCGCAGGCAGATGCTGGAGGGTCCTCATGTTGTGCAGGCGATCCGCCAGCTTGATGAGGATCACCCGGGCATCCTGCGCCATGGAGAGGAGAAGCTTTCGGTAGTTCTCGACCTGCTGCTCCGTGTGGGACCGAAACTCCACCCGGCCGATCTTGGTGACACCGTCCACGATCTGGCCTACCTCGAACCCGAAGCGCTCTTCGATGTCGGTGAGGGTGAAATGGGTATCCTCCACCACGTCGTGGATGAGGGCAGAAACCAGGGAGGCCGTGTCCAGCTTGAACTGCGCCAGGAGGGTGGCGACTTCCACCACGTGGTTGACGTACTCCTCCCCCGAGGCCCGCTTCTGCCCGGCGTGGGCTTCGACGGCCAGCTGATAAGCTCGACGGACCTGGTCCACGTCCAATCGGTCGGCGTACCGCTCCATGGCTCGGGCCAGGGGCCGGGGCAGACCCCGGATGGTGACGGTGGGAGTGCGCTTCTCCTCGCCTCCATCCTCCAGGGATCGGGCCGCAGCTCGGGTAGTCTCGATAGCCATGGTGGTAGCAATCTAACGGATGGGAGCCAGCTTCCCATAGGACACCACACAGGGTCCGGAGGTTCACCCGCCCCGGCCCAGGATGCCCCTTCCTTCAGGGAAAAGGTCAACCTTTCGTGGAGAGGCGAGGGGCAGTAGCGGCGAAGGCATGGAGCCCCCCCACTTCTGCCAACGAGACGTAGCTCCCCTCTCCCACGATGACATGATCCAGCACCGGGATTCCGACGGTGGATCCGGCTGACACCAGCTGCCGTGTCACCGCCCGATCCTCCTGGCTGGGGGTGGGATCTCCCGAAGGGTGGTTGTGGACCAGAATCACCCCGGCCGCGCTCTCAACGATGGCGGCCCTGAACACTTCCCTGGGGTGGATCAGCGACGCGTCCAGGATGCCCCGGGTGACGAGGACATCCCGGATCACCCTGTGCTGGGTGTTCAGAAGGAGCGCGTGGAACTCCTCCTGTAGCAGGTCCCGGAGCAGGGGCCCCACCCGGGCGAAGACGTCCGCCGGACCCCGGATGGGCTCGTCCTTCCCTTCCGGCTCGGCCGCGGCCCGACGGCCCAGCTCCAGGGCGGCTACGATACGAGCGGCGGTGGCCCCACCGACGCCGGCCTCCATTTCAAGGACGCCGGGAGGAAGGGTGGCCAGGCGGCGGAGCGAGCGCCCCCCCCTGCTGCTGGCATGATTCCGAGCAGCGTCCGCCTCCCCCTCGGATCCTCCGGCGCAAGCCAGGGCCACCCGGCTCAGGAGCCCACCGGCCACGTCCAGGGCGGACCCGTTCACCCCTCCGCTGCCGATAAGAATAGCCAGGAGCTCCCGGACGGAGAGTGCGGCCGGGCCCAGCGCCCGGAGCCTCTCCCGGGGGCGGTCCTGGGGACACCAGGAACGGATGGGCACGGCCGGAACCTCCGGGGCTGCGCCTCGATTTGACGATCCAGGATTCTGCACGGCTCCCACCCACCCGAGGACTGTGACGAAGAAGGGCCACCCTGAGAGGATGGCCCGGAGAGGTGGGCGATGGCATGCGGAAAACGGCCCGGAAGGGCGGGGAGGCGCCGGTCTATGACTTCCCACCGGGGATCCGAGCTCTATCTGCGCGCGTAGTCTCGAACCCAGCCCTCAATCGTGCCCTTGACCTCTTCCCACTCGATCTGCCAGAGCATCTCAGGAGTGTCTTCGTCTTCTGCATCGTCGAAGTAGGTCAGAGCGAAGACGGTATGCCCGACGTCCGAAAGCTCGTGCTTCCGTTTGTGGAACTCGAGCATCTCCCCGAGCGTGAAGTGCTCTCGTCCGAGGGCATAGATGTCGATGAAGTCCTTCTTCGCACCCCGATGGCCGATGGCCGAGAGCTTCATGCAGGCCAGGTCCTCCAGCGCGGCCAGGCGCGCCTGGTACTCCGTCCACTCCAGCGGTTCTACGAGGTCCCGGTAGCGGTACTCGAGGAAGCTCAGCTTCACGCCCTGGGCAGATCCATGCAGGGTGCCCTTCTCGATGCCAGACACCGCCAAGGGGAGACCTGATCGGCGTAGGTCCGTGGCCAAGGCCATGGGGTCGACGATCTCCCCCGTTGTGAACCAATCCAGGTCTACGGAGCGCCGGTGCCCGATCTGAATGGCGATGGCTGTCCCACCGGCCAGGTAGAACCCTCGCTCAGCGGCGAGAGGGCCGAGCTGACGCAACATCATCTGCTGCGTGTGCGGCATTACCTCGGGGTAGAACGACATCAGCCCGTCCTGCTATGCCAAGGGTCCCTGCGAGCGGCCTCGATCCACTGGTCGACCTCGCTCCGAGGAATGTCGACAAGAAGGCTCCAGAAGCGGAGACGCGGCGGGCTCATGCCTCGCCCACGCCTCCGGATGATGAACTCGCGAATCTCGTCGTCGCTCAGGCGTTCCTGAAGCCAGCGAACCGCTTGCAGGCCGCCTTTTTCGAGCAGCCGGAGAACGATCGTGTGCCGGCTCCGCTCCCACGAGAGCCGCTCCGGGTCGTAGTCCCAGAAACAGCTCCGCAGCTCCTCGGGCAGCTCGACTGTCTTCTGCTCTTCCGTCATGGCTCCCTTACGTTGCCGGGTCTCCATCATACCACCCAGGAACCCCGGCAGAGGGAAACTCCGCCTCGCCCGTTGTCGGGCGAGTAGCCCCTCACCGCAAGGTCGCTCCGCCGGGGGCGCATCTCCTTACCCCTTCCTCCCGCAGCACTTCTTGTATTTCTTCCCGCTTCCGCACGGGCACGGATCGTTCCGTCCCGGCTCATCTTCCACGGTGATGGGGGTGGACTTGCGCTCTTCTCCACGATTCGTGAGCAGTTGCCGGGGATCCGGGCCTCCGGGAACGGGCATGTCCCCCCTCCCCCCAACCCCCGTTCCCGGGCCGGCCGCCGCCGACCTGGACATCCCCAGCTCGTCCAATCCGCCCCGGGAGGCACCCGCCCCTGCGCCGATACCCCCCGGGGTCATTCCCGGGGCTCCTGCACCCCGGGCCGCCGCTCCAGGACCGGCCGCGGGTTGATCGGCCGGGCCCGAGTACATGAGCCGCTGGGCCGCGGCAGGGATCCGTCGCTGCTGGGGCGCCCCCATCTGAGCTCGGAAGAAGAGGGAGGTCACCGTCCGCCGGATGTCCGTCATCAGATCCACGAACATCTCGTAGGCTTCCTTCTTGTACTCCACCAGGGGATCCTTCTGCCCCCAGCCCCGGAATCCGATGGATGCCTTCAGATGGTCCAGGTCGTACAGGTTGTCCTTCCACTTGTCATCCAGGGTCTGGAGCATGATGAAGCTCATGACCCTTTCTCCGTGCTCCCCGAAATCCCCGATCTTCCTGTGGAAATGCTCTCTGGCCGCCTCCAGGACCAACTCCGCCACGCCCTCCGCGTGTCCGAGCTCGTGCTCGACCCCCTCCGCATCGGGAAGGCCTGGCGCCATGATGAAGAAGTCCAGGAGGAGGCGTTGCCGGAGGCCCGAAAGGTCCCATTCCTCCGGCGCGACCTCGGGGGAGCAGTATTCCTCCACCAGGTCCCGGACGGAGTACTCGATCATCTCCCAGGTCTCGCCCTTCAGCCCCTCTCCCCCTTCCAGGGCAAACAGCCGGAGATCATAGATGACCTCCCGCTGCTGGTTCATGACGTCATCATAGTCCAGCAGGCGCTTCCGGGCCTCGAAGTTGTTGCCCTCCACCCGCTTCTGGGCCTGGCCGATGGATCTGGTCACCAGCTTGTGGGTGATGACCTCTCCCTCCTGCACTCCCCACTTCTCCATGGCCCCCGCCACCCTCTCCGTCATGAAGAGGCGCATGAGGTCGTCCTCCAGGGAGAGGAAGAACTGGGAGGCTCCGGGATCTCCCTGGCGCCCGGCACGGCCGCGGAGCTGCCGGTCGATTCGCCTTGACTCGTGACGCTCGGAGCCCAGGATGTGGAGCCCCCCGAAATCCAGGACGTCATCGTCGGTGAGCTTCTCGGGCTCCTTGGAGAGGGCCGGATCCACAGGGAGGAGCTCTTCCGGATTGAGGCCGCGGGCCTTGGCCCAGGCTACGCTCCGGGTATCGGTAACGCCCTTCCCCAGCTTGATGTCCGTCCCTCGGCCGGCCATGTTGGTGGCGATGGTGACGGCCCCGGGAATGCCCGCCTCCGCCACGATTTCCGACTCGCTCTTGTGGTGCTTCGCGTTCAGGACGTTGTGCTTCATCCCCCTGCGCTTGAGCATCCGGGAGAGGGTCTCCGACACCTCCACGTTCGTGGTCCCCACCAGGACCGGAAGCTCCATCTTGTTGAGGCGCTCGATCTCGTCCATGAGAGCCAGGAACTTCTCCCGCTTGGTGCGGAAGATGAGATCGTCCCGATCGTCCCGGACTACGGGACGGTTGGTGGGAATGACCAGGACCTCCAGGTTGTAGATCTGGTGGAACTCGTTCTCCTCCGTCTCCGCCGTACCGGTCATTCCTGCCAGCTTATCGTACATCCGGAAATAGTTCTGGATGGTGATGGTGGCCAGCGTCTGGGTCTCCCCCCGGACCTCTACTCCCTCCTTCGCCTCCACGGCCTGGTGCAGACCATCGCTCCAGCGCCGCCCGGCCATCTGGCGACCGGTGAACTCGTCCACGATTACGACCGATCCCTCTTCCCCGATGATGTACTGCTCGTCCTTGTGGAAGAGGGTATAGGCCTTCAGGAGCTGGTGGATTACGTGCATCTTCTGGCTCTTGGCCGCGTACGAGGCCTCCAGCTCCTGGATGGCGATCCGCTTCTCCTCCACAGACTTACTCTCGTCCTCCTGGATGGCCCCAATGGCTTCCGAAAGGTCAGGGATCACGAAAGCATCAGGATCGTTGGGCGAGAGCTCCTCGATGCCCATGTCCGACAGGTGGACGTTGTGTCCCTTCTCGTCCATGGCGAAAAAGAGCTGCTCGTCGATCCGGTAGAGGATCTTCTCCCTCATGTAGTTCGCCTCCACCCGCTGTACCAGCTTCTGCAGGCGGGGCTCGTCGGCGAACATCTTCAGGAGCTTCCTGTGCTTGGGGGTTCCCCTCTTGACGGCCAGGAGCTTTTCCCCGGCGGCGTATTCGTCGTTCTCGTCACCGCTCGCCAGGAGCTTCTCGGCTTCCGAGACCAGCTGATTCGCGAGCCGGGTCTGCTTGCGGTAGAGGTTGGCAACCAGGGAAGCATACTGCTTGAATGGGGTGGAGGTGTCCCTTCCCACGGCACCGGAGATGATGAGGGGCGTCCGGGCCTCATCGATGAGAATGGAGTCCACCTCGTCGATGATGGCGTAATGATGGCCCTGCTGGACCCGCTGCTCCAGCGTGTGGACCATGTTGTCCCGCAGGTAGTCGAACCCGAATTCGTTGTTGGTCCCGTAGGTGATGTCGGCGTTGTAGGCCTCCCGTCTCTGGGCGGTTCCCGGCTCGTGGAGGTCGATGACGTCCACCTTGAGGCCCAGGAAATCGTAGATCACCCCCATCCACTCGGCGTCGCGCTGGGCCAGGTAGGAGTTCACCGTCACCAGGTGAGCCCCGCGCCCCGCCAGGGAGTTGAGATACAGGGGCATGGTGGCCACCAGGGTCTTCCCCTCCCCCGTGGCCATCTCCGTCACCTTCCCCCTGTGCAGGGCGATGGCTCCGAGGAGCTGCACATCGTAGGGCACCATGTCCCAGACCATCTTCTGGCCCGTCACCACGATGGGCTTGCCCAGATTCCGGCGACATGCCTCCTTCACCACGGCGAAGGCTTCCGGCAGGATTTCGTCCAGGACCGTCCAGATATCCTTGAGAAGCTCCGCCTCCAGCGCGCCTATCTTCTCGGTCAGGGCCTCCCGGTGGCCGGCATCCTCCGACCCCCGCTTCTCCTCCCTGAGTGCCTCGATGCGCTCCTCCAGGTTCCGAACCCGTTCCTTGACCCGGGCACGGAATTCCTCGGTCTTTCCCTTCAGCTCGTCATCGGAAAGGGAGGACAGGCCTTCGAAGACCCGGTTGATCTCGTCGACGATGGGCTGAAGCTTCTTCACTTCCCGGGCATGCTGGGACCCCAGGACCCTCTTCAGTAATGCTTTCATGGGATTGATCGATAAAGGCCATGGTCCTCCATGATCCTCCGGACCTCCGGAGGAACCAGATACCGAACGGAGCGCCCTTCCCTGACGCGGCCCCGGATATCGGTGGAGGAGACGTCCAGGCGCGTCACGGGTATGCGAACGAAATCGACCTTCAAGTCGGCCGGCAAGGTCATGGTGGAGACCGGGTCCACGCCAGAGCCCTCCCGGGCCATGGCCACCAGCGTTGCCAGGGATGCGATGGCTTCAGGCTCCCTCCACTCATGGAACTCGGCGAGCTGATCGGCGCCCAGAAGGAAGAAGAGCTCGGTCTCGGGATGCATGTCGCGGAAGGCCCGAAGGGTGTCGACGGTATACGTGGGACCGGGCCTTTCCATCTCCACGGCGCTCACCCCGAAAGCGGGATTGCCGGCCACCGCCGCCCGAACCATCTCCAGTCGCAGTTCAGGGGGCGATAGGGAGTCCCTAACCTTGTGAGGTGGAAGGCCGGCCACAACGAACAGGAGGCGATCCAGGGCGAGTCGCTCCACAGCGTCCTGGGCTACTACCAGATGTCCGAGGTGGAGAGGATCGAACGTGCCCCCAAAGAGGCCCAGGCGGTGAAATCCCACGTTTCAAAGGCCCCCATCGTCGGTGGTGCGGACCTCCCTTGCGGCGTCCGAATCCGGGAATTCCCTCAGGAGGCGCCCCCGCACCTCCTCGGCCTCCGTATCCCAGTTCATGGCGGAATAGGACTGGAACAGGCGGAGGAGTGCCTTGGCCGCCCACTCACTCCTGGGGTACTGCCTCAGCAGGTCGTTGAAGTAGATGATCCCCGAGTGATAGAAATTCCGCCGGTAGTAGAAGTCCCCTGCCAGGAAGATCTTCTCTGCCAGCTTTGCCTCCATCTCTTCCCTTATGGCCCGGGCCTCCGCAGCCACGGGGTGGTTCCGGAAGTCGGTGGAGGTGTTCTCGCAGGAGTTCCAGGCCTGGACCGTTGCGGCCTGATCCCGCTGGACGTGGGGGGATTGGGCCGCAAAGGACTTGCAGATCCCAAGAGAAGCCTCCGAGGCCAGGGCATGCCCCGGGTGCCGATCCAGGATCCTTGTGAACTCACTGGTGGCGGTGATGTAATTGCCCTGGTTGTAGTGAGCCCGGGCCAGATACATCCGGGCCTCCACAATGCGAGGATAGGTGGGGTCGGCGAAGAGGAGGCGCTCGAAGACCTCCGCCGCCTTACTCCAATCCTCTTCCTCGAACCGCTGGGCCCCCAGTTCGAAGAGCTGGTCTGCACTCATTCCCTGATAGGGAGGCGTGGAGGCGCATCCCCCCAAGAGGATCCCAAAGAGGAAAGCGAAGATGGCTTTGACGTGTGCAGTGTGCATCTTGAACGAATACCCTCCAGGCAGCCAGGAGTTCGTCGGCCAATCAGGAAAAATGGCCAGATACCACGACGCCGGGAAGGCCAGGGCCCTCCGCCACCATCCCGGACCAGGGGAGGCTCGGCCTTGACCTGTCCGCCTCTCGAGCTTCACGCGGTATAGAACTCCCGGATGGCCCGACCCACCTCGGTGATCTGGCTTTCGTTGAGCTCGGGGAATATCGGCAAGCTGACCACCTCCCCGGTGAGTTGCTCCGTCACGGGAAGATCTCCCTCCTTCCCTCCGAGGGGGGCGAAGCATTCCTGAAGGTGAAGGCCCTTGGGGTAGTAGAGGCCGCTACCGATGCCTCCTTGGCCCAGGTATTCCCGAAGCTCATCCCTTCGATCCACCCGGAGCGTGTACTGGTTGTAGACGTGAACGTTGTTCGAAGCGACAGAGGGGATGCTGACCCCGGGGAGGTCCGAGAAGATCTCGTCGTACAGAAGGGCGTGACGTCGTCGGGCTTCCGCCCACCGCTCCAGATGGGGCAACTTCACGCGCAAGACAGCGGCCTGTAACGCATCGAGGCGGGAGTTCGTCCCCACCATCTCATGGGAATACATCTGCCTGCCGCCGTGGACCCTGAGCTTCGCCACTATTTCGGCCAATGCTTCGTCGGCGGTGACCACAAGGCCTCCGTCCCCGAAACCGCCCAGGTTCTTCGTTGGAAAGAAGGAGAAGGCCCCGGCATCCCCCAGGGTACCGGCCATTGCCCAGCCTCCCGCTGCTACTCCCTCGGTGAGGGAGAGGCTCGGCATCCCTGCAGGATCCTCGGTAAGGGTCGCCGCGGGAAACCCCTGGCGGGCTCCAATGGCCTGGGCCGCATCCTCCAACACGAATGCGCCCTTGCTCCTTGCCAGAGCCCGGATCTCGGCCATTGGAGCCATCTGGCCGAAAAGGTGGACGGGGATGACCGCCCTGGTTCGGTCCGTCCATGCCGCCGCAATGCTCCCGGCGGTCACGTTGAAGGTGCTTTCGTCCACATCGCAGAAGACGGGGGTGAAGCCCGAGTTCCATGCCGCTCCCGCCGTGGCAAAGAAGGTGAAGGCCGGCACGATGACCTCGTCACCGGGCTCCGGTTCGAGGGCCTTCAGGGGCAGGAGGAGGGCGTCGGTTCCGCTGGCCACTCCCACGGCGAAGGGAACGCCGAGGTACTGGGCCATCTCCTCCTCAAGACTCTGCACCTCGGGGCCGAGGATGAAACGTTGAGAGCCCACGACCCTGGCAATTGCCTGGTCAAGCTCGGCTCTCAGGGCGTGGTACTGGAGCTTGAGATCAAGAAACGGAACGGCCATGGATAGGAGAACGCAGGGTTGGTGGTAGCGACTTCACAGGAAAACCCATCATCGCCCCCGCCCCGGCGCAACACGCAAGGAGTCCGTCACGGGGTCCGGGGGAAAGCAGGAGTCCGAATCCCGCCCGGGCAAAAGGAATTGTTGGAGCCTGCCGGTCCATCCACCGAAACGGATCTGGTCTATGCGCTCCTCGGCCCGGTCAACAAGGGGGCCCGAGCCGGAGGGATCCACCAAGGGCACTTGCCGAAACGCCTCCATGGCAGCTTCGCACTCTCCTCTGTACCCCAGGATCTCTCCCTTTTCGAAGTATGCCATGGCCAGGAGGTTCCGGGGCTCGCCGATCCGCACCAGCGTCTCAAGATGGCGGAGGGCCTCGTCGTCATCACCCTCGGATCTCATGGCCCGAGCCAGCCGGAAGGAGCAGTTTCCCAGGCGCCAATCCACCTCGCTGCGGCGCCAGGCGGGAATCCGGTCCCGGTACTCCTCATAGTAGATCACTGCCGTCTCGCAGTCCCCCACCTCGTCGTAGGCCACTGCAGCCTCGAAGAGGACGCCCGGAACCGAATCGAAATCCGCTGAGGAGAGGGTCTTCTGGAAGAAGGGAAGCGCCCGTCCGTATTCCCCGATGTCGGAGAAGTGCTCCGCCAGAGGAAGGGCCAGGTCCTCGACGCTTATGCCGGGACGGAAGTCCAGGGCCGTTTCCACGGCAGAGGCCATCCCGAAGCGGTCACGGGCTCCCTCTTCCCTCCTGGCCAGACGTACGAAGTCGGCTGCGGCCTGGTCGGCCCAGGAAGAATCCTTGGATACGGCAAGACGGTAGTGCTCCCTGGCATCGTCGACCCTCCTGAGAGCCACGTAGGTATGGGCAATCCTGGCGTGGACCTCCGGCTCGGTGGCGCCCTGCCTGAGGGCGAGGCGGTACTCAGCCAGGGCTTCCGCCAGGTCCCCCTTGGCAAAAGCCTGGTCTCCCCGGGAGATGGAACCCTCCTCCTCGCCCAGGAGGGTGCAACCTGCGAGGCCCAAGAACACCATCAGAGCCAGCCGGATTGCATCGGATCCGGACAATGGGGTCCGCACCGTCTCGAATCGAGTCGTCTTCATACCTATCAAACTAACGAAGCCGCGCCGGAAATGGGACGCGGCCGCGGGAAAGGTGCAGCAATCATGCCAGAGAGACTCAGAGAGCGGGAGGTCCTCCGCCTTCCCCGAGGGCGGCCAGATAGGCCTTGGCCCTCATGTCCCGGGGATCCTCCCGGACGCAGCGCTCCCACTCCCGCCGGGCCCCATTCGCATCTCCCTGTCGGTGGAGGGCCACGCCCAGCCGGAGACGGGCGCTGGTGAAATCCGGGTTTCCTTCCAGGATGGTCTCGAGCTGCCCCTGTGCCTCCTTCCACCGGCCCATCCCCATGAGGGCCTCGGCGTATTTCGAGCGGATATCCAGAAAACGGGCCCGGACGGCGAGGGCCTTCCTGTACTCCTCGGCGGCCTCCTCGGGATGATCCGCAACCAGGTAGAGATCACCCAGCTTGGCGTGGGTGATGGCAATCTTGTGACCCACGTCCGAGGGAAACTCCTCGGAGTCGATACGATCCAACTCATCCGCCCTCACCAGGTGTCGCCTGGCTTCCTCGAAATGGCCCAGCCCCTGCAGGATGATGGCCCGGTTCAGGTGGGCCTCGGCGTAGGTATCCGAAATCCTCAGGGCTTCGTCGAACTCCTCCAGGGCACCTTCGGGGTCTCCCAACATGGCCAGGCACAACCCCGCTTTGTTGTGGACGTCCGCGAATCCCGGATGCCGGCTCAGGACGGCCTGGAAGAATTCCAGGGCAGCTTCGTAGTCAGCCCTTTCCCAGGCACAGATGCCTCGTTCGATGAGGTGCTTCGCTGACAGCTTCTCCAGATCTGACATGTGGGCACATTTCCGAGGGAGGCCTTGGTGGTAACCGGAGGTAAGCCCACCGGCATTGCTCAAAGGTTGCAAGTTACGCAAGGAGAAGGGCCCCGGTCCAGGGAGATCGGACCCGTTCCAGAAACTTCCTTCCTCATCTCGCCCTGAACGGCGGGACTGTTCTGGCCCTCAGTCAGGGCCCCTTATGCAGGTGCTCCTCCCGGAACCACGCTACGAACTTCCGGATCCCATCTTCGAATTCCCACTTCGGATCGTACCCCAGCAGGCTCCGTGCCTTCGAAACGTCGGCGAAGGTCTGCTCCACGTCACCGGGTTGTGGTGGTAGCCAGCGAATCCGAGGCTCCACGCCCAGCTCTTGGGCAAGAACCCCCACCATCTCCCGGAGCTCCACGGTACGGCTCTCGCCCAAATTTACGATATCGAATGCGCCGTCGGTCCGATCCACCCACTCCAGCGCTCCCTCCACACCCTGGAGGATGTCGTCGATATAGGTGTAGTCTCGCCTGGAGGTTCCGTCTCCGAAGACGGGGATCTCCTCCCCGGCCTCCATGAGGCGGGCGAACTTGTGAATGGCCAGATCCGGCCGCTGCCGAGGGCCATAAACGGTGAAGAACCGCAAACACAGAAAGGTGATCCCGTAGAGGTGACTGTAGGTGTGGCCCAGAAGCTCTCCGGCCCTCTTGCTGGCGGCATAGGGGGAGATGGGTTGGTCCACCCGGTGCCCTTCCGAGAAGGGCACCTCACTGTTGTTTCCGTAGACTGACGACGAGGACGCGAACACGAACCGGCGTATTCCCCGTTCCCGGGCAAACTCCAGAAGCCTCAGGGTACCCATGACATTGACGTCGTAATAGAGGGCGGGCTGGGCGATGGAGGGGCGGACACCGGCCCGTGCCGCCACATGGACTACGGTACGGATCCCGGATGGGAGCTCGGCCAAAGCCTCGGTGTCCCGAATGTCCCCTTGAACGAGAGCGAAGGTCTGGTGGTCCAGGGAGGCGGACAGGTTCCGCTCCTTGATGGCCCGGTCGTAGAAATCGTCGAGATTGTCCAGCCCCACCACCCTGCGCCCGTCGGCCAGGAGGCGCTCGGACAGATGGGAGGCGATGAAGCCGGCTACGCCGGTAAGCAGAATGCTCATGGCACCCGGGGGGTTGGAGGCGGGTTCAATGCAAGGTCCTGGCCTGGGCTCCCTCCTCCTCCACCAGAGCCCGGAAATGGGGAATTGTGGCTCTCAGGCCGTTCCTGAGGTCGACGGCGGGCGCCCAGGCGAGGAGGTCCCGGGCTAGACTGATGTCCGGCCTGCGGACCTTCGGATCGTCCTCCGGCAGGGGGCGCTCCAAAAGCCTCGACGAGCTCCCTGTCTCCCGGACAACCATTTCCGCCAATTGTCGAACGGTGAACTCCCTGGGATTTCCAAGGTTCACGGGACCGTTGTAGTCCGAGAAGAAGAGGCGAAAGATGCCCTCAACTTCATCCTCCACGAAGCAGAAAGACCGGGTCTGGCTTCCGTCGCCGTAGAGGGTGATGGGATCTCCTCTAAGAGCCTGGACGATGAAATTCGAGACCACCCGGCCGTCCGCAGGCCGCATCCTGGGCCCGTAAGTGTTGAAGATCCGAGCAATGCGGGTGTCCAGGCCGTGGTAACGATGGTAGGCCATGGTGATGGCCTCGGCGAATCGCTTCGCCTCGTCGTAGACTCCCCGAGGACCGATGGGGTTCACGTGCCCCCAGTAATCCTCGCTCTGGGGATGGACCTGGGGATCGCCATAGACCTCCGACGTGGAGGCCAGGAGGAACCGCGCCTTGTGAGCCTTCGCCAGTCCCAGAGACACGTGGGTGCCAAGACTTCCCACCTTCAGTGTCTGGATGGGGAGCTCAAGGTAATCCACGGGACTCGCCGGAGAAGCGAAGTGGAGGACACCATCCACCCGATCCGCCAGGTACAAGGGCCCCGAGATGTCGTGCTCGATGAGGAAGAAGTCGTCCCTGTCCTGCAGGTGCCGAAGGTTCCTCCAGCTCCCGGTGACGAAATTGTCCACGCCCACCACCCTGTGCCCCTCCGCCAGAAAACGGTCCACCAGATGGGACCCCAGGAAGCCGGCAGCGCCGGTGATGAGAACACGCATGGAAGCCACCTTTAAACGGTCCCGGGCCTCACGGCCACCCGTCCCACCGAGTAGTACTCGAACCCCAGCTCCCTCATCCTTTCGGGACGATACAGGTTGCGGCCGTCGAACACCATGGGGGATTTCAGGGCGTCTCTGATGCGGGGGAAATCGGGGCGACGGTACGGTAACCACTCGGTGTGGATGATGAGGGCGTCGGCGCCCTCAAGGACGTCGTAGTTGTTCGAAAAATACTCTATGGAGGTGCCCAGGACACGTTTCGCCGCCTCCATGGCCGCAGGATCGTGGGCGGCCACGGTGGCGCCACGGGCCAGAAGGGCGGGGATGGTCACAAGGCTCGGAGCCTCTCGCATGTCGTCGGTATTCGGCTTGAAAGCCAGGCCCCACAGGGCGAATCGGCGTCCCTTCAGGTCCTCACCAAAACGCCCGATCACCCGCCGGAAGAGCAATCCCTTCTGGGCATCGTTCACCGCCTCCACGGCCTCGAGTATGGAGGCGTCGATCCCCTCCTCTTTCATGGTGCGAATGAGGGCCTTCACGTCCTTGGGAAAACAGGACCCTCCGTAGCCCACCCCTGGAAAGAGAAAGGCCGGCCCAATACGCGTGTCGGATCCGATACCCCTGCGGACCATGTCCACATCGGCCCCCGCCGCCTCACAGAGGTGGGCCAAGGTGTTCATGAACGAGATCCGGGTGGCCAGCATGGCGTTTGCGGCATACTTCGTGATCTCCGCTGCCGCCACATCCATGAAGAGGACGGCATTGCCCGTCCTGACGAAGGGTGAGAACAGTTCCGTCAGGACCTTGCCGGCCAACTCCGAGTCCACCCCCAGGACGACCCGGTCCGGCTTCATGAAGTCCTCCACCGCAGCTCCTTCCTTCAGGAACTCGGGGTTGGAGCAGACGTGAACGGGGTGATGGGTCTCAGCCTCGATGGCTGCCCGGACTCTGGCCGCCGTTCCAACGGGGACGGTGCTCTTGGTAATAATGATCTTCCCGCCGTTCATGGCGCGGCCGATGGCCGCCGCCACCCCGAGAACATGCTGGAGGTCGGCGGAGCCGTCCTCGTCCGGGGGAGTGCCCACGGCGATGAAGATGATCTCCGAAGCCTGGACAGCCTGGGCAACATCGGTGGTGAAGCGCAGGCGCCCGGAAGCCAGGTTGCCCTCCACCAGCGGCTCCAGGCCCGGCTCGAAGATGGGCACCTCACCCCGACTGAGGCGTGCGATCTTGTTCTCGTCGATATCGGCGCAGATGACATCGTTGCCTGTCTCGGCGAGGCAGGCTCCGGCCACCAAACCCACGTACCCCGTGCCAATGACAGCGATCTTCATCTTTCGGTCCCTTCAGGTGTCATCATGCCATGACGGAAGCGCTCTGCCATGGACGTCCACCGCGAACTGCGTCCCACTCGGTTCGGCGACTCTTGCCGTTCGGGACTTCTGCGAACCGATAGCCCCGGGTCCGGCCCGGGCCTTCCCCGGATCACACCAGCCAGACCTCCAGGAGCTCCGCCAGCAGCTCGGCCCTGGCCGCCAAGAGATTGGGCAACAAGGGCCTGGGCCGGTTGAACCTTGGCCGGGAACCGTCGGCATGGAGAAGGCTGCCGCCGGCGGCCTTCACCAGTGCCGCCCCCGCAGCCACATCCCACTCGTGCTTCGGCACCAAGGTCCATGTCCCGTCGGCCAGCCCTGCGGCCACCTGGGCCAGCTTGAAGGCGACGGACCCGCAGGGTCTCACCTGGAAGGGAGCGTTCCGGTACCGTTCCCACTCTCCACGCTTCCACTCGCTCCGGGAGGCCAGAACCAGCGCTCCCTCCAGGCTCCTCAGGTTTGTCATGCCCACGGGCTCCCCGTTCAGGGTGACCCCGGTCTCCAGGGAGCCCAGCACCAGCTGGCCGGAGGGAGGGCTGAGGATCCCTCCTGCGACAGGCTCCCCGTCCTCCACCAGGCCAACGGAGATGCACCATTCGGGAATTCCTTGCACAAACTCACGGGTCCCATCCAGGGGGTCCACCACCCACACCCGGCGATGCTGCAAGCGCTCCGGACTGTCGGCGGTCTCTTCCGAGAGCCACCCTTCCCCCTGCACCGGAAGCGTTTCCATAAGGACCTCGTTCACGGCCAGGTCGGCCGCAGTAACGGGGTCCCCGCAACGACTCTTCTCCTCATACTCGATGGCACCCGGAGTGAAGGCCCGCACGGCCTCCACACCGGCCTCCAGGGCCTCCCGGATCCGCATCAGATCGTCGTGTCGTGACATGGTACCGGCCAGGCAGGCCGCCTTTCTCCCATGGACGACGAGGCATGGGCCTCGTCGGAGTATTTCGAAGACAGGCAGTGCTCAGCCTGCCCCCGGGACGTGATCCTGGATTCTGGCCTCAGTCACATTACGGGCCCCTTGACGATCCACCCCTCCCCCTGACCTCCGGACGAGGAGACGAGCCCTCGGGTCGCGTTCCTTGAATCCACCACGATGGGGGCCCTCCGAAAAACGCGGGCGTGATCCACGCTTGAATGATTCGTCACGATGACTGCCACGTCCACCGAGTCCAGCACACCGTCGGTCAGGGGTACTCCCACCCATTCCCTGCCTTCCTCCTCCAGTCGGGGCACAAAAGGATCGTGGTAGTCCACAACCGCTCCATCGGCTTCCAGCAAGCGAATGATGTCCAAAGCCGGAGACTCCCGGACATCGTCCACATCGGGCTTGTACGCCACACCCAGAACCAGTACCCTCGACCCGTTGACGGCCCTTCCGGCCCGGTTGAGGGCCTCCCAGACCTTTCCCACAACAAACTCGGGCATGTAGGAGTTGACCTCGGAGGCGACGTCGATGAAACGGGTCTTATAGTTCAGCGTCCGCATCTTCCATGACAGGTAATGAGGATCCACCGGGATGCAGTGTCCTCCCAATCCAGGTCCCGGAGTGAACTTCATGAACCCGAAGGGCTTCGTGGCCGCGGCATCGATCACCTCCCACACGTCCACCTTCAGCCTGTCGGCGATGAGGGCCACCTCGTTCACTAAGCCTATGTTCACTGCCCGGAAGGTGTTCTCCAAGATCTTGGTGAGCTCTGCCGCTTCCGTGGAAGTCACCGGGACCAAAGCATCGAAGAAGCGGGAATAGAGGGCCAGTCCCACCTGAGTACATGTCGGAGTGATGCCACCCATGACCTTGGGGGTGTTTCTGGTCACCCAGACACGGTTGCCCGGATCCACCCGCTCCGGAGAGAAGCAGAGGAAGAAGTCCCTCCCCACTTCCAATCCCTTCCTTTCCAGCTCAGGCAGGACGATCTCCCTGGTGGTCCCCGGATAGGTGGTGGACTCCAGCACTACCAGTTGCCCGGGTTTGAGAGCTCCCGCCACCGCCTCCGTGGCAGCGAAGATGAAGGAGATGTCCGGGTCCCGGGTCTTGGAGAGAGGCGTGGGAACGCAGATGGAGATCCCGTCGCATTCCCCCAGTCGGCTCATGTCATTCGTCGCTTCCAGCCGACCGGCACTCACCTGCTCTGCAATGTCCTCGTCGGTCAGGTCTTGGATGTGGGAACGTCCACCCTGGATCTCGGCAACCACACGCTCCTTCACGTCGAACCCTAGAACCCTGATCCCGCTCCGGGCGGCCTCCACGGCCAAGGGCAATCCTACGTATCCCAGGCCCACGACGCCGAAGGTCAGATCGGCATCTGCGAATCTCTCAAACACGTTTTGCGGCATGGCGAGTGCTCGTCCTTGCGTTGAAGCGTCTGAGTCGGGCAATCCCGGGTGTCTCCGGGCCGATACCGGCACTGAGCCCCACGAAAGCGGGCCCTGCACGGGCAGGTTCCATTCGAGGCTCGTAAGAAGGGGGGGGCAACCGGGCCCTGCCCAGCTGTAAGGCCCCCTGCCCCCACCAAACACGAAAAGAGCCGCTGACACGGCAGCCAGCGGCTTTACCATGGAAGATAAGGGCCACCCCAGGCAATCCTACCCCGCGACCTCGGCTTCCTTGGGACGCACGGGAGCCTTTTTGATTCGTCCCGACTTGATGCAATTCGTGCAGACCCGCATGCGGCGATTCTGGCCCCGGTCGTCAATAATCTTCACAGACTGAAGGTTCGGCAACCACCGGCGCCGTGTCTTATTGTGGGCGTGGCTGACATTGTTTCCCGTACCAGGACTCTTACCGCACACCTGACACACTCTGGCCATGATCTTGATCCCTTACTCCCTCGTCTTCACGCAGGCTCTTCGACGGGGAAGCGCCCGTCACCGCTCCTCCTAGGTCCCCTCGGCGTCTTCCCCTCTAGCAAGAGTCTGGACCCTGAAGGCCTCCAGGAAAGGGGAGCCCACCGCGAACTCGGCCACGATCCTGTCTCCCTCGGTGGGGAAAGCGCCGGCATCGCCCCAGGCCACCAGGGCGGAGTCCGTCATCATGAGCACGGTGCCCACCAGGTTCATGGATTGCCCCGACGCGACAGAAACGCCGGCTTCAATAGCGGGGGACGCGAGCTTCACCAGGAACGGGCGGTCCTCAGGGCCGATCCAGAAGGCCTGGTCACCCAGCCGACTGGTCACCTGGGCGCCCGTCACTTCCACCGTCTGCCCCTCGAAACGCTGGGCATCGACCAGAAAGTCGTCAATGTCCAGGATTGCCGAGACTCCCGGACCTCTATCGGGCCCCTCCTCAACCTGCACGACCTCTGTGGGCTGTGCGGTAATGTTGAGCCAGTAGAGAAAGCCCACCAACAACAGAAGGGCGGCGATCATCAGTGGCAGGGATAGGTGTTCGGCAAATCCCCGGCGAGATCCGAAGGTGGTCATGGTCCGTGTACCTTTCCTGTTATTCAGAGCCCTTTTCCACCAATTCAATGAGGGCCATCTCCGCTGCGTCACCCCGGCGGGTGCCGAGCTTCAGGACCCGGGTGTACCCCCCTGGTCGTTCGGCAAACCGAGGCGCCAGGTCGTCGAAGAGCTTTCCGAGTATCTCTCGGTCCGAGATCTTCCTGGCCGCCAGGCGACGGGCATGAAGATCACCCCGCTTCGCCAGAGTGATGATCCGCTCTGCGAAGGGGCGGAGCTCTTTGGCTTTGACCGTGGTCGTCTCAATCCGCTCATGGCGAAACAACGCTATGGCCATGTTCCGGAGCATCGCCTTTCGATGGGCGGCGGTCCGATTCAGCTTCCGGCCCTTCTTCCGATGTCGCATCGGTCGTGTCCTAACCTAGGGCATGGGTTTCCATATGTATAGAGCGGGCCTACTCCTCACCGCTCTCGATTACCTCAGCCGTCTCTCCTTCCACGAAGAAGAGCTGGCCATCCTCTCCTTCCTCCAGCTTCATGCCGAAGCGAAGATCGTGTTCCTGAAGGAAATCGCTGATCTCCTTCAGGGATTTCTTGCCGAAGTTGTCGATATCGAGCATCTGCTCCTCGGTCTTCTGAATCAGATCGCGGAGCGTCTTGATCTTCTCCTTCTGGAGCGAGTTCCGGGATCGAACGGAAAGCTCGGCCAGATCCTCGATTGAGCGGGCGAACAGGTCCCGAAGGCGTTCAGGCACGGGTACAGCTCCGGAAGGCGCTGCCTGGGGGATGCCCCCCTTCCCGAAATAGAGCATGTACTCGAAGTACTTCCGCACCAGGTCGGCAGCGTATCGGACCGCTGACTCGGGCTCCTGCGAGCCGTCCGTCTGCACCAGGAGGGTCAGCCGATCGTAGTCGGTTCGCTGGCCCACCCGCGTCTCCTCCACAGTGAAGTTCGCGCGCCGAACGGGATTGTAGATGGAATCGATGCGAACCAGATCCACCGGGGCGCCCCGGGGAAGAAGATGCTGGTCGGCCAGCACAAAGCCACGTCCCTTGTTGACCATCAGCTCCATGTGGAGATCCCGGTCTTCCTCCAGGGTCAGGATGTGATGATCGGGCTCCAGGATCTGCACCGAAGCAGGAGCATTGATCATGGAGGCCATCACCGGACCGGCCGTCTTGACGTGGGCCGACAGGGTTGCCTCATCCACATCATCGTCCAGCCGCACCACCAGAGCCTTCAGGTTCTGGATGACCTGGTGGACGTCTTCCACGACGCCCTCGATGGTTTGATGCTCGTGCACCACCCCGTCGATCCGGAAAGCCCAGACGGCAGCCCCCCTCAGGGCCGAGAGGAGCGTCCTCCTGATGGGGTTTCCAAGTGTGTATCCGAACCCACGCTCCAGGGGCTCGATGATGAACCGGCCCGATCTTCCGTCCTCGGAGAGATCTGCGATCTCCACACGCTCTGGAAGCACCAGTCCGACAAGGTCTAGATCCACCATATCCTCCGTACCTCTTGGGGCAACAGCCTTCGACAACCGCCCGGCGATCAGTCAGCCCGAACCCGGAGATTCCGGATTCGGAACGGAGAGACTACTTGGAGTAGAGCTCCACGATGAGCTGCTCCTGGGCGGCCAGGGGTATGTCCTCCCTGGTGGGCTTCCTCACCACCCGACCCACCCGATTCTTCTCATCCAGGGCAAGCCATTCCAGGAGTTGAGGGCGAGTCCTGGACTCGAGGCTCTCTTCAACGAGGCTCAGCTGCCTGGAGCCGGCTTTGAGGGCCACCTCGTCACCCGCGGCCACCTGGTAGCTGGGGATGTCGACGACCCGGCCGTTGACTTCCACATGCCGATGCCGGACCAGCTGGCGGGCCGTGGCTCGGCTTGGGGCAAAGCCCATGCGGAACACGATGTTGTCCAGCCGGGATTCCAGGAACACGATGAGGTTGGCCCCGGTTATTCCGGCCAGGACCGCGGCCTTCTCGAAGAGATTACGGAACTGCTTCTCCCCCAGACCGTAGATCCTCTTGACCTTCTGCTTCTCACGGAGCTGGAGGGCATAGTCCGATTGCTTCCGTCGCCGGGCCTGGGCGGGCCCATGATGTCCCGGCGGATACGCCCGCCGATCCACCGGGCACTTCTCGGTGTAGCATTTCGTGCCTTTCAGGAAGAGCTTCTCTCCTTCCCTCCGGCAGAGTTTGCAAACAGGTCCGGTGTACCGTGCCATCCACTCCCTCGTTTCTCTCTGGATTCCGGCGCTCCGCGCCGCGATCAAATTGCCCTTCCCGGCGCCTCAGACCCGCCGCTTCTTGGGCGGCCGACAGCCGTTGTGAGGCAGCGGTGTCACGTCCTGAATGGACTTGATGTGAAGACCCGAGGCAGCCAAGGCCTGAATTGCCGACTCTCTTCCCGAGCCCGGTCCCTGGACACGCACGCTGACCCGCTTCACGCCCAGGGCCACCGCGTCCCGGCCGCACTGCTCCGCCGCCAGGGTGGCGGCAAAGGGAGTGGACTTCTTCGAGCCCTTGAACCCTGCCTTCCCGGCACTGGCCCAGGTCACGACGTTTCCGGAGTTGTCGGCGATGGTGATGAGGGTATTGTTGAAGGTCGCCTTGATGTGGGCGACCCCTTCAGCCTCTACCACCTTCTTGGTGCGTCTCGTACGAACCTGTTTCGGCTTGGCCACGCGTCCCCTTCCTTCGTCCGTTCTTCTCGATCCGTCAAACGCGGAAGACGGGACCAGGGGACACTGCCATCCGGCACGGGCCCCGGTCCCAGCACCTCCCTACTTCTTGGGGGCCTTCTTCTTCCCGGCGATTGGCCTGCGGGAACCCTTGTGGGTCCGGGCATTCGTGTGCGTCCGCTGGCCCCGGACGGGCAGTCCCCGGCGATGCCGGAGCCCACGATAACAACCGATGTCCATGAGCCTTTTGATATTCATGGACACCTCCGTCCGGAGGGCCCCCTCCACCTTGAAAGCCCCCTCGATCTCTCTCCTGAGGAGGTTGATCTCTTCGTCGGTGAGATCCTGAGCCCGCCGGCTCGGATCCACCCCGCAAGATTCAAGGATCTTTCCGGCCCGGGTCCGCCCGATTCCATAGATATGGGTCAGGGCAACCTCGATCCGCTTTCCCCTGGGCAGGTCAACGCCCGCAATACGTGCCATCGAATCGTCTCAGTGGTTCGAATACTGGATGGTCAGTGGAGGCCATACGGGCCCCGGTCAACCCTGGCGCTGCTTGTGGCGGGGATTCCGCTTGCAGATGACCCGGACAACGCCTCGACGCCGGATCACCTTACAGTGCTCGCAGATAGGCCTTACGCTTGTTCGTACCTTCATGGAAAACACCCCGGACCGTTGATTACAGAGCTTTGGAGTATAACTGAACGATTATCGTGTTTCAAGGCGTTCTCACCGCTTCCGGAAGGGCCATGCCTCCCGGGACCGTACCCCCACAGCCCTCTCATCCCGACCGGGGCCCGGGAGCAGGGCCAGCCAGCACCCGGTACGCGGGAGGCACCACCCCTGTCAGCACCCGGGGGCCATCTTGGGTAAGGGCAATTGTGTGCTCGAAATGGGCCGACTTGCTGCGATCACCCGTCACCACCGTCCAACCGTCGTCGAGGGTGTGGATGCGGTGCGTTCCGGCGCTCAACATGGGCTCGATTGCCAGAACCATTCCTTCCATGAGAGGGGGCCCCTGCCCAGGGCAACCCACGTTGGGAACCTGGGGCTCTTCGTGCACCTCCCTGCCGAGGCCGTGGCCCACCAGATCCCGAATGATCCCATACCCGGTGCCGTCGACCCTGCTCACCACGGCGGCTCCGATGTCTCCTACATGGCTGTCCACCACTGCGGCTTCCAGGGCCAGATAAAGGGATTCCTCCGTCACCGTCAAAAGGTTCCGCGTCCTTTCGTCCAACTCCCCCACGGGAAAGGTCCAGGCCGAATCGGAGCACCAGCCTTCCAACCTGACACCCACGTCGATGGAAAGGATGTCCCCCTCCTTCAGGCGGCGCTTGAAGCTGGGAATGCCGTGGACAACCTCTTCGTTCAACGAGGTGCACACACTTCCCGGAAAGCCGTAGAGACCCTTGAAGGCGGGGACGGCCCCCTCATGGGACCTGATGAACTCTTCGGCGAACCGGTCCAGTGCCCCCGTACTCGTACCGGGCTCTATGCGCCCCCGCAACTCCCGGAACAGGCCGGCAATGATGGATCCACCCCGGGCGATGACCTCGATCTCCCGCTCCGTCTTCAGTTGGATCACCTTCGCACCATTCCCACCGTTCAGGCGCGGGTTCCGAGACCCTCGGAGGCTCCAGTCGGAGGGGGCCCGGAGGAAGCTTCCTGCTCCAGGAGTTTCCGGATACCCCTCTGCCCCTCCTCCACCGATCCCTCCCCCCGAATCCTGACCAGGACTCCGCCTCGGCCCTCATAGAACCGGATGAGGGGCTCGGTCTGCTCTCGGTAGACCTCCAGGCGGTTACGGACCGTTTCGGGTCTATCGTCAGGGCGATGCACCAGATCGGACCCGCAGTTGTCGCAGATGCCCTCCACAGCCGGAGTATTGTTGTGGACGTTGAACACGGACCCGCATCCAGGACAGTTCAGCCGACCGGCGATGCGCTTCACCAGGACATCTTCATCAGCCTCCAGAACCACCACTCTGTCCACCTTTCGGCCCAAGTCGGCCAAAACCCCGTCCAGGGCTTGGGCCTGAGGCACCGTCCGAGGGAAGCCATCGAAGATTACTCCCTGGTCCGGAGGCAGGCTGGCGAGGGCATCCTTTACCATGGCCACTATGAGCTCGTCCGGAACCAGTTCTCCGGCATCCATGTGCTTCCGGGCTTCCTGGCCCAGGGGAGTTCCCTCGCGGCGATTGGCCCGCAGGATGTCACCCGTGGCCATGTGCTTCCAGGAGCTACCCTCTGCCAGGAGGGCCCCCTGGGTGCCTTTTCCCACCCCCGGGGGACCCAAAAGGATCACGTTCATGCTACCCTCCGAGCCCGCGGGCCACTCAGGCACTGCAAAGCGAGGAGTTGCCGGATCGGCCGTACCTCCCGAGGTCGCCCCACCCCCCGAGGTGAGCGGCCGCCCCAGCTCGTCACATATACCGCTGCCTGCCACGCATCTTGACCCGGCCCTTCTTCATGAACCCATCGTAATGCCGGAGCAGAAGATGCTGCTGGGCCTTCTGCACGGTGTCCAGCGCCACTCCCACCACGATCAAGAGGCCTGTCCCGCCGAAGAAGAAGGTCTGGATGTTGAAGATGTCGAAGATCCAGAACGGGAGCAGGGCGATGATGGCCAGATACATGGATCCGGGGAGGGTCACCCTGGTCAGGACCCTGTCGATGTACTCGGCAGTTCGCGCTCCTGGCTTCACGCCCGGGATGAACCCTCCCTGCTTCTTCAGATTCTCAGCAAGATCCACCGGGTTGAAGATGATGGCCGTGTAGAAATACGTGAAGAAGACGATGAGTAGCCCATAGGTGACGTAATAGATGGTCGTCTGGGGCTGGAACAGGTCTGCCAGGTTCTGGAGGAAGGGGGAGGTGGAAAAGGCCGCCGCCGTCCCGGGAACCACGATGAATGCCTGGGCGAAGATGATGGGCATGACACCAGCGGAGTTGACCCGAAGGGGGATGAAGCTCTTCTGCCCTTCCTGGATCCTTCCCCGCCCCACCACCTTCCTGGGAATCTGAACCGGGATCTTCCTGGCCCCCATGGTCATGGCCACCACTCCTGCCGTCACCCCGATGAGAACAGCCAGGAGGGCCACCAGCGCCACGGCCCCGATCTCCCCCAGCATGAGCGCCTCCCAGGTTCGGGCAATGGCCGACGGGAAACCCTCGATGATGGAGAAGAAGATGAGGAGGCTCATGCCGTTCCCGATCCCCCTCTCGGTGATCTGCTCTCCAAGCCACATGATGAAGATGGCGCCCACCGTGAGAGCCAGTACGGTGGTGAAGATGAAGCCCGCTCCCGGGGTGGTGACGGCTCCGGGCAGGCTCAGGAGGAAGATGGAGTAGCCGTAGGCCTGGATGGCACTCAGAAGCACGGTCGTATAGCGGGTCCACTGGGTGATCTTCTTGCGTCCCTCTTCCCCCTCTTTCTGGAGCTTCTCAATGGTGGGAATGACCGCCGCCAGCAGCTGGAACATGATGGAGGCGGAGATGTAGGGCATGATCCCGAGAGCGAAGATCGTCGCCCGAGAGAGCCCTCCTCCCACGAACATGTCGTAGATGCCAAGGAAGGTGTCCTGCAACTGGCCGAACTGCAGTCTCAGCGCCACCACGTCCAGGCCGGGAACCGTGATGTGAGCCCCGATCCGGTAGATGAGGAGGATGAAGAGGGTGAAAAGGATCTTGTCTTTCAGCTCCGGCACACGCCAGAGATTCGGAATAGGATTGGCCATGGTCGCCCCGGTCAGGCCTCCTCGCCCTTGGTATCCGACACCGTGCCGCCGAGGATCGTCACCGTTCCTCCGGCTCCTTCGATCTTGACCCGCGCTGTGGCGCTGCAGGCGTGGGCAGAAACCTGGTAGGCTCCCTCCACCTCGCCTGTTCCCAGGATCTTCACCGGCTTGGCCATGCTACCGATGAGGCCATGATCCCTCAGAACTTGGGGAGTCACCTCTCCAGCCGGAATCCGAGCCAGGTCGCGGACGTTCACCGCCTGGTACTCCACCCGGTTGATGTTCGTGAAGCCCCGCTTCGGGATTCGGCGCTGAAGGGGCATCTGCCCGCCCTCGAAGCCGGGGCGGACCTTCCCTCCGGCACGGGCCCCCTGTCCCTTGTGACCGCGTCCGGCGGTTTTCCCCTTTCCGGAGCCTGCGCCGCGGCCCACCCTCTTGCGATTGCGGTGGGACCCCGGGGGGGGATTCAAATCATGCAGCTCGGGCATGGGATGCTTTCCTCAGTCTTCGACTTCCGTGACCTCCACCAGATGGGAGACCTGGTCGATCATCCCACGGATGGCAGGCGTGTCATTGTGGATCACTGTCTGCTGGTGCCGCTTCAGCCCAAGAGCCTCCAGGGTCCTCCGGTGGTTGGAAGGTCGGCCGATCCCGCTCCGGACCTGCTTGATGGCGATCTTCTTTGGCCCTGCCGCCTTCTTCTTAGCCACGGCGCACCCCCAGAGCTTCCACGGGAATTCCCCGCTCCTGGGCGACCTGCTCCGCCGTTACCATGTTTTGGAGCCCTTCCACCGTGGCTCGAACCACGTTGATGGGATTGTTGCTCCCCAGGCTCTTCGTCAAAACGTCCCGGACCCCGGCGGCCTCCATGACCGCACGGACCGGCCCTCCGGCGATGACTCCCGTTCCCGGCCCCGCCGGACGGAGGAGAACCTTGCCGGCACCCCACTCCCCCAGGATGTCGTGGGGGATGGTCCCACCCTGGAGGGGGACCTGGAAGGTCTCCTTCTTGGCCTGCTCGAAGGCTTTCCGAATGGCTTCCGCAACCTCGTTGGCCTTGGCGAGCCCGATGCCCAGCTGGCCTGCCTGGTCACCCACGGCCACCAGGGCCGTGAAGGAGAACCGCCGCCCACCCTTCACGACCTTGGCCACCCGGTTGATGTGGATGACGTTCTCCACCATCTCGGATTCCCGAGGCCGGCTCTGCCTCTTCTCCCGTTCCTTTGCCATCAGAACTCCAATCCTCCCTTGCGGGCCCCATCGGCGAAGGCTTTCACCCGGCCATGGTACCTGTAGCCACCACGATCGAAGACGACCGACTGGACACCGTGTTCCCTGGCCTTCCGGCCCAGCAGCCTGCCGGCCTCGAAGGCGACTTCGATCCCGGGCGTCCGCGACTCGCCCTTGAACTCTCGCAGTTCTCCGCTCAGGGTGCTGACCCCCACGATGGTCCGGGAAGCGTCGTCATCCACCAGCTGCCCTTCCATGTTCCTGAGGGACCTGAATACGACGAGGCGGGGCCGCTCCGCGGTACCCCGAAGCTTTCTACGGATTCTCCGGTGCCGCATGGCTCGCCGGATGCTCCGACCCTCCTTGAGATTGCCGACCTTTGCCATGGTCTATGCCCCCGCAGTCTTTCCGGCCTTCCGGCGGACCAGCTCGCCCCGATACCGAATGCCCTTGCCCTTGTATGGTTCCGGAGGCCGGAAGGAACGAATCTCGGCCGCAGCCTGACCCACGCGCTGCTTGTCGGCCCCGGAGACCACGATGGTGGTCTGCGTCGGACATGTAAGGGTGACCCCCTCGGGAGGAGAATACTCGATGGGGTGGGAGTAGCCAACCTGGATCCGGATCCCCTCACCCGTGGCAGAGGGGTCGGCTCTATATCCCACGCCCACAATCTCCAGGGTCTTGGAGAAGCCCTGGTCCACCCCGTGGACCATGTTTGCCAGCAGGGACCGGGTGAGTCCGTGCAGGGCCTTGTGGCGGGGCTGATCGGAAGGCCTGCGCACCAACACCGATCCCTCCTCCACCTTGACCTCCATCTCCGGGTGAACCTCCATGGAGAGGGTCCCCTTTGGTCCCTTCACCGAGAAGCTCCGACCCACGAGGGTGATTTCCACCCCCTTGGGGATCTCCACCGGCATCTTGCCAATCCGCGACATGCTTGCTCGCTCTTCCGTTACCAGATCAGGGCCATGAGCTCCCCTCCCACTCCTTGTTGGCGTGCCACCCTGTCGGACAGCATGCCGTGGGAGGTGGAGAGGATGGCCATACCCAGGCCGTTGCGGACCCGGGGGATGTCTTTGACAGCTACGTAATGCCGCCGGCCGGGCCGGGAGACGCGCTCCAGGTGTCGTATCACGGGCGCACCGTCGGCATATTTCAGATAGATCCGAAGCAACCCATGGGCGCCGTCGTCCAGGACTTTGTAGTCGAAGACGAAGGCGTTCTCCTTCAAGAGCTTCGCAATCTCGATCTTCAGATTGGAGACCGGGATGTCCACCCACCGGTGTCCGGCAGCTCCGGCGTTCCGGATTCGGGTCAGCATGTCCGCGATGGGATCCGTCATCATTTTCAGTTTCGATCCTTTTACCAACTGGACTTCCGTACGCCGGGGATCTCCCCCCGAAGGGACATCTCCCGGAAGCAGATCCTGCAAATCTCGAACTTCCGCAGAAATCCTCGCGGCCGGCCGCAACGGGAGCAACGGTTCCGAACACGGACACCGTACTTCGGCTTGCGCTTGGACTTCTCGATGAGGGCTTTCTTCGCCATCTGATTCTCGACTCGTGTTGGGGCTAAGCCGCCGGCATCCCGATCTGGACGGGCTTCTCTTCCCCGCGGAAGGGGAAGCCCATCTGCCTGAGGAGGGCGAAAGCCTCGTCATCCTTGTTCGTGGAGGTCACGATGGTGATGTCCATCCCGTGAACCTTCTTCACCCGGTCGTAGTTGATCTCCGGGAAGATGATCTGCTCCTTGATCCCCAGGGTGTAGTTCCCACGACCGTCAAAGGAACGGGTGGAGAGACCGCGAAAGTCCCGAACCCGGGGGATGGCGGAGGTGACCAGGCGATCCAGGAAGGTATACATCCGTTCCCTTCTGAGTGTGACGCTCACCCCCACGGGCATCCCCTCCCTCAGAGCGAAGTTGGAGATGGCCTTCCTGGCCCGATTCACAACAGGCCTCTGGCCCGTGATGATGGCCAGCTCCTCCACGACGCTTTCCAGAAGCTTCTGGTCCTTGGGCGCCTCACCCACCCCAACGTTGACCACCACCTTCTCGATTCGGGGAATCTGGTGGGGATTCTGGAAACCGAACTGCTCGGTCAGGGCCGGTTTCACCTGATCAACATAGTGCCGGAAGAGCCTGGACTCCCTCTTCTCGGCCAAGGGCCTGGGCTGGTCCTCGGAAGCCTTGGACTCCTTCTTCTTCTTTGGCTTGGCCTGGTCCACGGAAGCCTTGGACTCCTTCTTCTTCTTTGGCTTGGCCTGGTCCGCCGGGGCCTTGGATTCCTTCTTCTTCGCCATCGTCGGGGGTTCCTGTTACGACCTGGGGACCGGATTGCCGCTCTTGGTGGCGATCCGCTCCTTGGTTCCATCGGCTTCGATCCTCAACCTGGTCCGGCTGGCTTGCTCTGATGCGGGATCCACCAGCATGACGTTGGAGATGTGGATGGGAGCCTCGAACGTGATGATTCCACCCTCCGGGTCCTCCTTCGTGGGGCGCTGATGGCGCTTACGCCTGTTCACGCCTTCCACCACCACCCGGTGCTCATCCGGAATCACCCTGAGAACGGTACCTTCCAGGTCTCGGTAGTTGCCCCGGATCACCCTCACCCGGTCACCCTTGACGATGCGGTGCTTCACCCGGCGGGGCGGGGTTCCGGGTTTCCTGGCAGCCATCAGAGCACCTCCGGGGCCAATGATGCGATCCTCATGTACTTCTTCTCTCTCAGTTCACGTCCCACAGGACCGAAGATCCGGGTACCCCGGGGCTCGCCCTGGGGGTTGATGAGAACGGCGGCGTTATCGTCGAAACGGATGTAGGTGCCATCCTTTCGACGCATCTCCTTGTTGGTCCTGACCACCACGGCCCGGGCCACGTCACCCTTCTTCACCGGGGCGTTGGGGATGGCATCCTTCACGGTGACCACCACCACGTCCCCCACCCGGGCATACCGCCGGCGGGATCCACCCAGGACGCGGATCACCAGAGCCCTCTTGGCCCCGGTGTTGTCGGCAATCCTGAGAATCGACTCCTGCTGAATCATCGCTCTGAGCTCCGATGGTCCGGTCCGGTGCTATTCGGGCCGTTCGATCAACTCCGCCACCCGCCACCTCTTGGTCTTCGAGAGAGGACGCGTCTCCACGATCCTTACCATGTCGCCCACACGGTACTCGTTACTCTCGTCATGGGCATGGTACTTCTTATTCTTCCCGACCCGTTTTCCGTACAGGGGATGGGAGAAGCGCCGCTCCACCTGGACCGTCACGGTCTTGTCGGCCCTGGCGCTTACGATGATGCCGATCCGGGCCTTCCGGCTGTTGCGCTCCGCCTGGTCCTGGGAGGTCATATCCTGGTTCTCAGCCATGTCTCACCAACTAGCTCTGCCGGGCGAGCTCACGCTCGCGGAGGATTGTCTTCATCCGGGCGATGTCCCGGCGGATCTGCGTGAGGATCTTCGGATTCTCGAGCTGCATGGTGCTGCTCCGGAGCCGGAGGCGGAATTGCTCCTCCTTCAACTCTCGGATGCGCTCCTGAATCTCGTCGTCCGTCAGATCCCGAACGTCCTGGGGTCTCATGCGTCTCGATCTCCTAGCCCAGCTCGCGCTCCCGCACCACGAAGCGGGTCTTGATGGGAAGCTTGGCGGCGGCCAGCTCCATGGCCCTCTCGGCCACGCTCTCCGACACCCCTTCCAGCTCGAACATGATGCGTCCTGGCTTCACCACAGCCACCCAACCCTCCGGGTTGCCCTTCCCCTTCCCCATCCGGGTCTCGGCGGGCTTCCGGGTAATGGGCTTGTCCGGGAAGATCCGAATCCAGACCTTACCGCCCCTCTTGATGTGCCGAGTCATGGCCACCCGGGCCGCCTCGATCTGCCGGTTGGTGATCCAGGACGCCTCCTGGGCCTGGAGGCCGTATTCCCCGAAGGAAACCCGGTTCCCCCGAGTGGCCCTACCCCGCATTCGTCCCTTCTGCATCTTCCTGAACTTCACCCTCTTGGGCGCTAGCATCTTCTATCGGTCCCTGCTCGTTGGTTCATGCGGCTCGATCGCTCAGGCTCCCCACGCCATTCCTGTCGTAGCGAAGCTATTTCGCCCCTCCGGCCGAATAGGTCCTTCCGGTCCGGTCCTCCACCACCTCACCCTTGAAGATCCAACACTTGACCCCCACCGTGCCGTAGGTCGTGATGGCCGGCACGGACGCATAGTCGATGTCGGCCCGGAGGGTGTGAAGGGGCACCCGTCCCTCGTTGTACCCCTCGGTCCGGGCGATCTCGGCTCCTCCCAGCCGGCCGGCACACTGGATCTTGATTCCTTCGGCGCCGGTTCGGATGGCGGCCTGCACCGCCCTCTTCATGGCCCGGCGGAAGGAGATCCGTTGCTTGATCTGGTGAGCGACATTCTCGGCCACCAATCGAGCATCGATCTCGGGACGCTTGATCTCCTCCACGTTCACGCTGACCTCTGACTTCGTGAGTACCGACAGCTCGTCCCTGAGCTTGTCCACCTCCGCCCCTCTCTTCCCGATGACAACACCCGGACGGGCTGTGTGGAGCGTCACCACGATCTTCGCCGGCTTCCGGTCGATCTCCACTTTGGAGAGAGCCGCATGGTGCAGACGGCGGTGGAGGTACTTCCGGATCGTCTCGTCTTCCTTGAGCAGCCGTGGAAAGTCTCGTTCCGCGTACCAGCGGGATTTCCAGTCCTTGACGATGCCCAGGCGGAATCCGTGGGGGTGTGTCTTCTGTCCCATCCAGCGCTACTCCTTGGTATCCACGATGACGGTGATGTGGCTGGTCCGTTTTCTGATGGGAGCAGCCCGTCCCATGGCTGCGGCCCGCCAGCGGCGGAGCGTAGCACCCTCGTCCACAAAGGCTTCCCGCACCTGGAGCGTATCCAGATCCAGGACGTCGCCCGACTCCTGCGCCTTGAACTGGGCGTTGGCAACCGCCGACCGGAGCGTCTTCGAGACCGGACCGGCGGCAGCCTTCTTGGAGTATTGTAGGATCGCGTATGCCTCGTTCACGGTCCGGCCCCTGATCTGATCCACCACCAGGCGGACCTTTCTGGGACTCATGCCGATGTCCTTCGCAATGGCCTTGGCTTCCATCTTCGGCTCTCCGAACACCATCTAACGGACCTTGGACCGCTTGTCGGCAAGCTTCCCACCATGGCCTCGGAAGAGGCGTGTCGGTGCGAATTCGCCGAGCTTGTGGCCCACCATGTTCTCCGTGACGTACACCGGGATGAACTTGTTTCCGTTGTGGACGGCCACGGTATGGCCCACGAACTCGGGAGAGATCGTAGACCGGCGAGACCAGGTCTTGATGACCTTCCTCTCGTTCCGGGAGTTCATCTCCACGACCCGCTCCAGGAGCTTCGTCTCGATGTAGGGACCTTTCTTAACGCTACGCGGCATCTCAGCTGACCTCTCTGCACAAAGGGGTTCCGGCCACCATGATCATGACCGGGTTGCCTTTCCCCTCTTCCGCCCACGGACGATGTACTTGTTGGAATCCTTCTTACGCTTCCGGGTCTTCTTGCCCTCCACCTTGCCCCACGGGCTGCAGGGATGGCGACCGCCGGAAGAGCGGCCCTCACCACCACCCAGGGGGTGATCCACAGGGTTCATGACCACGCCCCGGACCTTGGGCCTGCGGCCCCGCCACCGGTTAGCTCCAGCCTTTCCAAGGGACTGGAGCTCGTGGTCGATGTTGCCCACTTGTCCGATGGTGGCCCGACACTCCTTACGGATCCGGCGCACTTCCGTGGATGGAAGGCGGAGCGTCACGTAATCCCCCTCCCTGGCCACCAGCTGGACGCCGGTCCCGGCGGAGCGGGCCATCTGGCCACCCTTGCCAGGCTTCAACTCCACATTGTGGAGGACCGTGCCCAGGGGGATCTTCTCCATGGGCAGGGAGTTACCCAGCCGGATATCGGCGTCGGGCCCCGCCTCCACCGTGTCTCCCACCTTCAGCCCCCGAGGATGGAGGATGTAGCGCTTCTCCCCATCGGCGTAGTGAACGAGGGCGATGTTGGCCGAGCGGTTGGGATCGTACTCGATCTCGGCCACCGTTCCCTTGATCCCCACCTTGTCCCGTCTGAAATCCACCAGGCGGTAACGTCTCTTGTGGCCACCACCCCTGCGGCGCACGGTTATGTGGCCCTGGTGGTTCCGGCCGCCGGATCCCTTGAGGGGCTCGGTGAGGGAACGCTCGGGCCCCTTCCGGGTGAGCTCCTCACCGGAGGTCACGGAGCGGGAGCGGGATCCCGGCGTCACGGGTTTGAATTTCTTCAACGGCATGGCTCTGTCCTCAGCCGACCTCGTAGAACTCGATGTGATCACCCTGTGCCAGCTGAACCACCGCCTTCTTGAAAGACGGCCTCCGGCCCAGGGACCAGTTCTTGTGGATGCGTCCCAGGATGGACCGCTTGGCCTTCCCGGAGTAGCGCATGGTCCGGACGTCCAGAACGGTCACGTCCCAGGTCTTCTCCACGGCCCGGGCGATCTCGTGTTTGTTGGCGTCCTTGTTGACGATGAACGTGTAGACGTTTCTGCCTTCCATCTGGCCAGTGGTCTTCTCTGTGACCACGGGCCTCACGATGACGTCGAAGCTCTCACGCATCGCCGTCCTCCTCCTTATGGCCGGGCACGCCCTGGGCATTCTCCAGGGCTTCCTGCTCAATGACCACCGTGGTGGCCCAGACGATGTCGTAGACCGACTCCTGGCCGAAAGGACGGACCTCCACGTTGGGAAGATTCCGAGCCGAGAGGTACACGGCCTCCTTGGGACCATCGGTCAGAAGGAGGACCTTGCCCCGGGCCTCGATGGCCTCCAGGTACTTTCGGAGCTCGGCGGTCTTGGGAGCCGTCATGTTGAGGGCATCCACGAGAACCACTCGATCCTCCTCGGCCCTGGCGTTGAAAGCCGAGCGGCGTGCGAGCCCCTTCAGCTTCTTGGGAACCTTCTGGTTCCAACTGCCGGGGATAGGCGGAAACGCCACCCCGCCCCCCTTCCACTGGACCGCCCGAATGGTTCCCTGACGGGCCCGGCCGGTTCCCTTCTGCCGCCACGGCTTCCGGCCACCGCCGGCCACCTGCCCCCGGGACTTGGCGGCGGCAGTGCCCTGGCGCTGGTTGGCCAGGTAGGCCTTCACCACCTGGTGGATGGCCCCCTCGTTCACGACCCCGTCGAAGAGCCAGGCCGGGAGGTCCCGGGCTTCACCCTTCTCGCCGTCGGTCTGGTAGTACGCAGCCTTGTACATGCGTCACTTCGTAATGAGGACGTAACTGTTTCGGGACCCGGGAATACCGCCCTTCAGAAAGAGCAGGTTCCGCTCGGGATCCACCTTCACCACCTGGAGATTGCGGACCGTCGTCCGGACATTCCCCATCTGCCCCGGGAGTTTCTTGCCCTTGATGACCCTAGAGGGGTCCGTCCCGGGCCCCATGGAGCCCGGAATCCTGGACTTCGGATGCCCGTGTGACCCGGGACGGCCCGCGAAGCCATGCCGCTTCATAGCACCCTGGAAGCCGCGGCCCTTGGAGGTGCCCGTGACCTTGACCGACTCGCCGACTTCGAAGATCTCCACGGTAATGCTCTGGCCCGGTTCGTATTCCCGGCTTTCCGCCGGAGCGAACTCCCGGAGGATGGCTGGGGCAGCCTCCAGGTCGGCCCTCAGCGCGTGACCCACCTCCGCTTTAGTGGAGTGCTTCGCCTTCCGGGCGCCGAAACCCAACTGGACGGCCCGGTATCCGTCGGTCTCTTCGGTCTTCACCTGGACCACGGAGCAGGGCCCGGCCTCCACCACGGTCACGGGCACCGCCAACCCATCCTCATTGAAGACCCGGGTCATCCCGACCTTTCTACCAATCAGCCCGGCCATCGCTCAGTCAACCTTGATTTCGACATCCACGCCTGCCGGAAGGTCGAGCTTCGTCAGGGCGTCGATGGTCTGGGGACGACTGTCCAATATGTCAATAAGCCTCTTGTGGGTCCGAAGCTCAAACTGCTCCCGGCTCTTCTTGTCGATGTGCGGAGACCGAAGGACGGTCCATCGCTGCCGCCGGGTAGGAAGCGGAATGGGCCCGCGAACGGACGCACCCGTCTTCTGGGCTGTCCGGACGATGTCCGCCGCCGTCTGATCCACCACCCAGTGGTCAAAGGCCTTGAGTCGAATTCGAATCCTGCCAGCCATTCGGTTTCCTCGTGTATGCGTTCGCCGCGGGACAGACCCCGCAACCCCGCTTCGCTACAGGCGCCATGTCATC
Organism: Gemmatimonadota bacterium; assembly: GCA_003564295.1. Lineage (GTDB taxonomy): Bacteria > Gemmatimonadota > Gemmatimonadetes > Longimicrobiales > Gaopeijiaceae > PXFI01. The sequence goes on from PXFI01000086.1 coordinate 46,378, forward strand.
TCCGCTCCGGCCCTGGAGGGTCTCTCGGCGAGAGCCTCAGGGCCGGCACAGAGCCGCCTTCCTCATTATGCCTTCCTGACCTCGGCCGCAGGCACCGCAGCGGTACTCCGTGATCCGCCCGGCGTCGAGACCGACACTTCCACCATCAAGGATTCGGTTCCGGGGCTCCTCGGAGCGGGGCTCGCATCGGAACGATGCAGAGCGAAGCGCCCCCGCGAAGGCGACCCGCCGGACCCGGCCCTGTACCGCTCCTACTCGATGACTTCCGTCACCACGCCGGCGCCCACGGTCCGGCCACCCTCCCGAATGGCGAACCGGAGCTCCTTCTCCATGGCGATGGGAGTCATGAGCTCAATCTCCATCTGGACGTTGTCGCCCGGCATTACCATTTCCACTCCCTCGGGCAACTTCACGGCCCCCGTCACGTCCGTCGTGCGGAAGTAGAACTGGGGACGGTAGTTGTCGAAGAACGGGGTGTGGCGCCCACCCTCCTCCTTCGTGAGGACGTATACCTCCCCCTTGAACTTGGTGTGGGGAGTGATGGTCTTGGGGTGGGCCACCACCTGGCCGCGCTCGATCTCGTCCTTACCCACGCCACGGAGCAGGAGGCCCACGTTGTCGCCGGCGCGACCTTCGTCCAGGAGCTTCCGGAACATTTCCACCCCGGTGACCACCGTCTTGCGAGCGGCCCCAAAGCCCACGATCTCCACCTCCTCACCCAGTTTGACGATCCCGCGCTCGATGCGGCCCGTGGCAACCGTGCCACGGCCCGTGATGCTGAACACGTCCTCAACGGGCATGAGGAACGGCTTGTCGATGTCCCGGACCGGCTCGGGAACGAAGGTGTCCAGGGCTTCGAAGAGATCCTCGATGGACTTCACATGGACGGGATCCCCCTCGATGGCCTTGGTGGCCGCACCCCGGATGACCGGGGCGTCCTCTCCTGGGAATTGATACTCGCTCAGGAGCTCCCTGACTTCCAACTCCACCAGGTCCAGGAGCTCCTCATCGTCCACCAGGTCCACCTTGTTCAGGTAGACAACGATGTGGGGCACGTTCACCTGCCTGGCCAGGAGGATGTGCTCCCGGGTCTGGGGCATGGGGCCGTCCACAGCGCTCACCACGAGAACCGCACCATCCATCTGGGCGGCGCCCGTGATCATGTTCTTCACGTAGTCGGCGTGCCCTGGACAGTCCACGTGAGCATAGTGACGGTTCTCCGTCTCATACTCCACATGGCTGGTGGCGATGGTGAGGATCTTCGTCGCGTCCCTGCGGCCATGGGCCTCGGAGGCCTTTGCCACTTCGTCGTAGGACACGTACTTGGTTTGTCCGAACCCCTTCTCGGCCGACACCTTCGTCATGGCCGCCGTCAGGGTGGTCTTCCCGTGGTCCACATGACCGATGGTTCCCACGTTCACGTGCGGCTTCGTGCGCTCAAATTTCGCCTTGCCCATCGCTCTTCCTCATACGGTGTTGACGTTTTCTTCTCGGGTCGCTTCGAAACTCTCGATCGTTATCGGCCACCACTGATCACGATACCGTTGGCCTTGTTCTGGGGGACCTCTTCATAGTGAGAGAACTCCATGGTGAAGACCGCCCGACCCTGGCTGAGGGAACGGAGGGTGGTGGAGTAGCCGAACATCTCACCCAGGGGAACCGATGCCCCGATCACCTGAGCATCGCCCCGGTCCGTCATTCCCCCGATCCGCCCCCGACGGGAGGACAGATCCCCGATGATGTCACCCAGGTAGTCGGCGGGGGTGACGACCTCCACATCCATGATGGGCTCAAGGAGGACCGGTCCGGAGCGCCTCACACCCTCCTTGAGAGCCATGGACCCGGCAATTCTGAAGGCCATCTCGCTGGAGTCCACATCGTGATAGGAGCCGTCCACCAGCTCCACCTTCACGTCGATGACCGGGTATCCCGCCAGGACGCCGTTCTGGAGAGCGTCCTTGATGCCCTTTTCCACCGAGCCGATGTACTCCCGGGGGATGGCCCCCCCCGCGACCTTGTCCACGAAGAGGAATCCGACTCCCGGATCCGTGGGCTCGATGTTGATGATCACATGCCCATACTGGCCCCGCCCACCCGTCTGGCGGACGAATCTCCCCTCCACATTCTCGGTCCGATGACGTATCGTCTCCCTGAGGGCCACCTGGGGGCGGCCTATGTTGGCGTCCACCACGAATTCCCGCCGGAGCCGGTCCACGATGATCTCCAGGTGGAGCTCACCCATCCCGTTGATGATGGTCTGGCCCGTCTCCGGGTCCGTGTGAACCCGGAAGGTGGGATCCTCGTCGGTCAGCTTGCCGAGGCCGCTCGAAAGCTTGTCCTGGTCAGCCTTCGTCTTCGGCTCGATGGCCACGGCGATGACCGGCTCCGGAAACCTCATGGCCTCCAGGATGATGGGTTGGCCCGGATCGCAGATGGTATCTCCGGTCTTAACGTCCTTGAGACCGATGGCAGCGGCGATGTCTCCAGCGAACACCTCCTGTCGCTCTTCCCGCTTGTTGGCGTGCATCTGAAGAATGCGGCCAAGACGCTCCTTCCGTCCCTTCGTGGCGTTCAGAACCTGGGAGCCGGCAGCGATGGATCCCGAATACACACGGAAGAAGGTGAGCTTCCCCACGTAGGTATCCGTCATGAGCTTGAAGGCGAGAGCACTGAAGGGGGCGTCGTCCCTGGCCTCCCGCACCTCCCGCGTCTCGTCGTGGAGAGGGAGATGGCCTTGGATGGGAGGAATGTCGAGGGGTGAGGGAAGGTAATCGATGACTCCGTCCAGGAGAGCCTGAATGCCCTTGTTCTTGAAGGCTGAGCCGCAGAACACCGGAAAGACGTTTCCCGAAAGGGTGGCCGCCCTGATGGCCTTGCGAACCTCCTCCTCCGTCAGCTCTTCACCACTCAGGTACTTCTCCAGGAGCCCGTCATCATGTTCCACGGCCGTTTCCACCAGTGCGTGGCGGAGGGCGGTCGCCTTGTCCATCAGAGAATCGGGAATCTCACAACGCATGAACCTGGAGCCCAGCTCGTCCTCGTAGACAACGGCCGTCATGCTGACCAGATCCACGACCCCGGTGAAGAGGTCGGCCACACCCAGAGGGTATTGGACGGGGAGAGCATTGGCCCCGAGGCGGTCTCTCATCGTCCCCACCACATGGTCGAAATCGGCACCGGTGCGATCCATCTTGTTGACGAAGGCGATCCTGGGCACACGGTAGCGATCGGCTTGCCGCCACACCGTCTCCGACTGGGGCTCCACACCGCCGACGCCGCAGAAAACGGCGATGGCCCCGTCAAGCACCCGAAGAGACCTCTCCACCTCAGCGGTGAAATCCACGTGCCCGGGAGTGTCGATGATGTTGATCCGGTAGTCGGCGCCGTTCCTGAGCCAGTAGGTCGTGGTTGCGGCCGAGGTAATGGTGATCCCCCGCTCCTGCTCCTGTTCCATCCAGTCCATGGTGGCGGCACCATCGTGCACCTCCCCCATCCGATGGACCCGGCCTGTATAGAACAGGATCCTCTCGGTGGTGGTGGTCTTACCGGCATCGATGTGGGCCATGATGCCGATGTTCCTGAGGTGCCGTAGCGGCGTATTCCTGGGCATGGACTGCCGATCTCTTCTCTCTTGCCTTTCCTGGTGGTCACGCTTCAAAAAAAATCAAGGAGCGGCGAAACAGTCTACTGGGGCTCGCCTGCCCCCGTCTTCACATCGTTCCTCTTCGGGACCGGGGGCGTGGGCAGCCAGGGCGAGACATGGAGGAGTCGTTCCCGAGAGTCTCCTGGCCCCTTCCTGTTTCGGCGCTCCTTCGTCAGGAGGCCTGCCTCTGGCCTATACGACCAAAGACCCGGTCGATCTCGCTCTACCAGCGATAGTGTGCGAACGCCTTGTTAGCCTCCGCCATCCGGTGAGTGTCGTCCTTCTTCTTGATGGTCGAGCCCTCACCACGGCTCGCCGCCATGAGCTCCCCGGCAAGCCGGTCCGCCATGGTCTTTTCGCCCCGCTTTCTGGCGAACCCGATGAGCCATCGGATGGCCAATGCGGTGCGGCGTTCAGGACGGACTTCAATGGGGACCTGATAGGTCGCCCCACCCACCCGGCGACTCTTCACCTCGAGAGCCGGCTTGGCGTTGGTGAGAGCCGTCCGAAACACGTTGATCCCCGGCTGACCCGTCTTCTCCTCCGCGATTTCGATAGCGTCGTAGAAGATGCTCTCGGCCACGGACTTCTTGCCACCCATCATGAGGGCATTGATGAACTTCGTGGCCGTGGTGGACTCGAAGCGGGGATCCGCCTCCACCTCTCTCCGTTCTGTCCTGGTACGCCGACTCATGGCTTGTCTTCAGACCTCTCTGGCAACCCTACTTGGGTCGCTTGGCCCCGTACTTGGAACGTCCCTGCCGGCGATCCGACACCCCGGAGCTGTCCAGCGTGCCCCGGATGATGTGGTAACGCACCCCCGGAAGGTCTTTTACACGTCCCCCGCGGATGAGCACGATGGAGTGCTCCTGCAAATTGTGACCCTCCCCCCCGATGTATGAGGTCACCTCGAAGCCGTTGGTCAACCGGACACGGGCCACCTTCCGAAGCGCCGAGTTCGGCTTCTTCGGGGTGGTGGTGTACACCCGGGTGCAGACCCCTCTCCTCTGGGGGTTCTTCTGCAGGGCCGGGGCCTTGTTCTTCTTCTGAACGGCCTGTCGACCCTTCCGGACGAGTTGGTTGATGGTCGGCATACGCTCCGGGCCTTCCAGGTGAAAAAAACGCCCTGAAGGGCGTAGGGTCCTGCGTGCCCCCGGCACCGTGCCGGAAAGGCAGCGATAGAGACCTGATAAGCTAAAAGAGGGTCGAAAGGGTGTCAACGGCGAAACGGGGAATAACCACGACGGAAGGCAAATTGAACCGAATCGCCCGGGGCAGAATCCAGGGGGGGGCACCCGAGGGTGCCCCCCCTACAGGCCCAGATCAATCGGCCGTAGCCTCTTCCGCCGACTCCTCGGCGAGTCCCGGAATGAGCTCCTCGGGACCGGCCAAGGGAAGGATTTCCTCGTCATAGAAAGCCTGCTCCACCACGAACTCGATGTCGTGATAGCGATGCACGCCGCTTCCGGCCGGGATGAGGTGCCCGATGATGATGTTCTCCTTCAAGCCCTTAAGGTCGTCCCGGGCACCTCGCACCGCCGCATCCGTCAGAACCCGGGTGGTCTCCTGGAAGGAGGCCGCCGAGATGAAGGACTCGGTGGTGAGGCTGGCCTTGGTGATCCCCAGGAGGAGAGGTTCGGACCGGGCCGGCTTCCCACCCCCGGCGATGACCCTCTGGTTCACCTCCCGGAACTCCATGCGATCCACGTGGTCCCCTTCCAGGAACTCCGTTTCGCCCGGATCCGTGATACGAACCTTCTGGAGCATCTGGCGGACGATGACCCCGATGTGCTTGTCGTTGATCTTGACGCCCTGGAGGCGGTACACCTCCTGGATCTCGTTGAGGAGATACTCCTGCACGGCCCGGGGCCCCTTGATCCGGAGGATGTCGTGGGGGTTGATGGGACCCTCGCTGAGCCGGTCGCCAGCCCGGACGTGGTCTCCCTCATGTACACGAAGATGCTTGCCCACCGGAATCTCGTACACCCGTTCCTTCCCGCTCTCGGGGTTCACCACCACCTCCCGCTTCCCTCGCTTCACCTCTCCGAACGAGACGATGCCGTCGATCTCGGTGATGACTGCGGGATCCTTGGGCCTCCGGGCCTCGAAGAGCTCCGCCACCCGGGGCAAGCCGCCCGTGATGTCCCGGGTCTTGTAGACCTCCCGACTGATCTTGGCCAAGGTGTCCCCGGGATTCACCTCGGCGCCGTTGCGAACGATGAGCTGGGCACCCACCGGCAGGATGAACTCCCGGAGCTTCACCCCGGGCTTCCTCCCCTTGGTCTTGGCCCGGATTTGGACCGTGGGATGGAGCTTTTTCTCCCGGTCTTCGATGATGGTCATCTGACGGCGGCCCGTGGACTCGTCCAGCTCCTCCCGCATGGTCTGCTCCTCCAAGATGTCCTGGAAGACCACGATCCCCTCGGAGTCGGCCACGATGGGCTCCGAATAGGGGTCCCAGGAGAACAGGAGGTCACCGGCTTCGATCTCCTGCCCCTCCTCCACCGAAATAGAGGCTCCGTAGGGTACGGAGAGCCTGCTCCTGACCTGCCCTTCCTTGGTCTTGAGGAGGATCTGTCCCTCCCGGGAGGTGACGACGCGTTCATCATCCAGGGCTTCCACGAACGTTACCCGCTCCAGGGAGATGAAGCCGTCGATCTTTGACTTCCGCTGGGTCTGGGCGGCGATGCGGGCCGCAGTCCCACCGATGTGGAAGGTCCGGAGGGTAAGCTGAGTGCCGGGCTCCCCGATGGACTGAGCCGCCAGGATTCCCACCGCCTCTCCCGTGTCCACCATCTCCATGGTGGCCAGGTTCCGGCCGTAGCACTGCCGACAGATCCCCCGCTTCGCCTCGCAGGTGAGCCCCGAGCGGATCTTCACGGACTGGATTCCGGAATCCTCGATGTGGTCGGCGGCCTCCTCCAGGATCAGGTCCCCGGCCTTCACCAGGAGCTCTCCGTCAATGGGATCGTAGATGTCTTCCAGTGCCACGTTCCCAACGATACGATCCCGGAGAGGCTCTATGATGTCCTCGCCTTCCTTCAAGGCCGTCTGTTCCAGGCCCAAAATGGTGCCACAGTCGTCTTCTGTGATGGTGAGGTCCTGGGCCACGTCTACCAGGCGACGGGTCAGGTACCCGGCGTCGGCAGTCTTCAGGGCCGTATCCGCAAGGCCCTTCCGAGCCCCGTGGGTTGAGATGAAGTACTCTACCACCGTGAGGCCCTCACGGAAGTTGGACTTGATTGGGCTCTCGATGATCTCGCCGATGCCCCCCGTGAGTTTCTTCTGGGGCTTGGCCATGAGGCCCCGCATCCCCGCCAGCTGCCTCATCTGGTCCCGATTCCCCCGGGCCCCTGAGGTCATCATCATGTAGACGGGGTTGAACCCATCTTCGGACCGCTCCAGGCGTTGCACCATGGCATCCGCCACGTCGTTGTTGGCGTGGGTCCAGGTATCGATGACCTTGTTGTAGCGCTCACCGTTGCTGATGAACCCGCTGGAATAGGCCCGTTGGTACCGCATGACCTGCTCGTTGGCGTCACGCAGGATATCCGTCTTTTCCGCCGGGATCTCCAGGTCCCCCACCCCCACACTGATGCCACCCACGGTGGCATAGCGAAACCCGAAATCCTTCAGGTTGTCCAGGAACTCGGTGGTCCGGCTGAGGCCCACCGTGGTGAAACAGTCGAAGATCAGGTCCCCCAGCTCCTTCTTCCCGAAGGTATTGTTCAGGAACCCCATTTCGTCGGGGATGATGGAGTTGAACAGGAGCCGGCCCGCAGTCGTCCGCTCCCACTTCCCTCCCCGGCGCTCCTCTTCCTCCAGGGAGGTCGGATCCCTACCGAAGCTCCGGGGAACCCAGAACCATACAAGGGAGTGGAAGCGGATCATCTCCGTGGCCAGGGCCATCTCCACCTCTCGGTAGGTGGAGAAGCGGGGCGCATTGGCATACAGCTCGTTCGCTCTCTCCTCAGCCTGGGCCCGGACGGCCTTGGGTGTCCTTGCTTCTGACAGGATCCGCTCCAGGTCGCTCACCTCCAGGGGAGGTTTGGTCAGATAGTAGGACCCCATGACCATGTCCTGGGCAGGGGAAGCTACGGGACGACCATTGGAAGGCAGGAGGATGTTGTTGCTGGAGAGCATGAGCACCCGGGCCTCCAGCTGAGCTTCGAAGCTCAGGGGCACGTGGACGGCCATCTGATCCCCGTCGAAGTCGGCGTTGAAGGCTGCGCAGACCAGGGGGTGGATGCGGATGGCCTTCCCTTCCACCAGGACCGGCTCGAAGGCCTGGATCCCCAGGCGGTGCAGGGTGGGGGCTCGGTTAAGGAGGACAGGATGGTCCTTGATGATGTCCTCCAGAACTTCGTAAACCTTCGGATCGTCCTTCTCCACGATCTTCTTTGCCCGCTTCACCGTCTCTGCCTCACCCCGCTTCTCCAGCTCGTGGATGATGAAGGGCTTGAAGAGCTCCACGGCCATGGCCTTGGGAAGGCCACACTGGTGCAGCTTCAGCTCCGGACCCACCACAATGACGGACCGGCCCGAATAGTCCACGCGCTTACCCAGAAGGTTCTGGCGAAAGCGGCCCTGCTTGCCCTTGAGCATGTCCGAGAGGGACTTCAGAGGACGCTTGCCCCGGCCCCGGATTGCCTTGGAGCGACGCCCGTTGTCGAAGAGGGCGTCCACGGCCTCCTGGAGCATCCGCTTCTCGTTGCGGAGGATCACCTCCGGCGCCCGCATTTCGATGAGTTTCTTAAGACGGTTGTTCCGGTTGATGACCCGCCTGTAGAGGTCGTTCAGGTCAGAAGTGGCAAACCGGCCGCCGTCCAGGGGCACCAGGGGACGAAGGTCCGGCGGGATCACCGGAATCACGTCCATGACCATCCATTCAGGACGGTTTCGTTGGTCGGGGGTGGCTCCGGAATACCGGAGCGCATCCACCACCTTCAACCTCTTGAGCTTCTTCTTCTTCCGGTGCTGGCTCGTCTCGTTGGCGATCTCGTACCGAAGCCACTGTGCCAGGCGATCCAGGCCCCGGCCGTCCTGGTTCTGCTCCTCGATGGGCTTCTCGGGAGAGTCCAGCTTCCGAAGGAGAGTCCGGACGGCCTCGGCACCGATCTCGGCCCGGAAACCATCGTCCCCTTCCTCCCGGGCTTTCACCCTGAGGTCGTAGTACTCGTCCTCATCCAGGAGGTCCAGGAACTCCACGTCCTGCTCACCGGGACTGGTCACCACGTAGGAAGCGTAGTAGACAACCTTCTCCAGGTCCCGGAGCGTTATCCCCAGCAGGTAGCCCAACTGGCTCGGAAGGGTCTTAAAGAACCAGATATGGATGATGGGGACGGCCAGTTCGATATGCCCCATCCGCTCGCGCCGAACCTTGGAGAGGGTCACCTCCACTCCGCACCGGTCACAAACGTGTCCCCGGAAGCGAATCCTCTTGAACTTCCCACAGTGGCACTCCCAGTCCTTCACCGGCCCGAAGATCCGCTCGCAGAACAGGCCGTCCCGCTCGGGCTTGAAGGAGCGGTAGTTGATGGTCTCCGGCTTCGTCACCTCACCGAAGGACCAGCTACGGATCTCCTCCGGAGAAGCGACCCTGATCTGCATGAAGTCGAAGTCCGCGGAATGCGTGTCTCTGGACCTGGGAAAATCGATCATCCGTCCGTCACCCAATCGTTGTAAGGGGTGTCCTGCCCTTCATCCTCGACTCCACCCTGGTGGGAGGCCTACTCATCATGACCCAGGTTGACTGAAAGTCCCAGGGCCTGGAGCTCCTTCACCAGAACGTTGAAAGACTCGGGTATTCCTGGCTCGGGGAGGTTCTCTCCCTTCACGATGGCCTCATAGACCCGGGACCGGCCTGTCACGTCGTCGGACTTCACGGTAAGGATCTCCTGGAGAGTGTGGGCGGCCCCATAGGCCTCCAGGGCCCAGACCTCCATCTCCCCGAACCGCTGCCCACCGAATTGGGCTTTGCCGGCCAGAGGCTGCTGGGTCACGAGGGAGTAGGGCCCGATGCTTCGGGCGTGGATCTTGTCGTCCACCAAGTGGGAGAGCTTCAGCATGTAGATGGCTCCCACCGTCACCGGGAAGTCGAAGCGCCGACCACTCCTGCCGTCCCGCAGCCAGGCCTTACCGCTCGGCAGGATCTCGGCGGCAGCCAGGAGCTCGACCATGGCCTTGTCGAGGCCCTCCTTGAGAATCTTCTTGCGCCCCAGTGCGGCCACGGCCGGGAAGAGATCGGCGAGCTTCTTGCCCTGAGCCTCGGCGACCATGGCTCCCGTCTCCACCACGAAGGCCTTCAGCTTCACGAGAGCGGCTCTTCCCCCCTCATGCTTCTCCAGGCCCGCGGCGCAGTAGAAGTCCAGGGGACGGCCGAATCCCTCCGTGTATCGGTCCCCACCGTTCCCGGACTCCAGGGAGGCGAAGTGGCCCGTGGTCCGGGGGCCTCCGACTGTGAAGATCAGATCCATCAGGGCCTTGATCTCTTCAGGCCTCAAGGCCGGCTTCAGAGGCTGGCTCAGAAGAGTGCTGCGGGCCCAGGAAACTCCTGCCACCTTCAGGAGAGCACCGACTTCGTCTTCAGAGGCGCCCTGGAAGACCGGGGTCTTGGCCTCGAACCCCAGGTTCATGGCTGCCCAACCCATGTGGGTCTCCAGGATCTGCCCCACGTTCATCCGGGAGGGGACCCCCAGGGGGTTGAGGACGATCTCCACTGGGGTGCCGTCGGGAAGGAAGGGCATCTCCTCTTCGGGGGCGATCCGGGCAATGATCCCCTTATTCCCGTGCCGGCCGGCCATCTTGTCACCCACCGAAACCTTCCGCTTCTCGGCGATGTACACCTTGACCAGCTGTACAACCCCCGGAGGGAGCTCATCGGCCTCGAATACCTTGTCAATCTGCTCTTCCGTCTTTTCCCGGACCCGGTCGATCCTGCGCTGAGCCTCGTCGATGACCCGCCGGATCTTCTCGCCGGTGTTCTTGTTCTGGACCTTGAGGGTGGAGAGATCCAGGTCGTAGAAGGAGAGTCCGTCCAGAACGTCCTTGGTGAGCTTCGTGCCCTCCGCAAGGAAGGGCTCTACGGTTCCTTTTCTCAGGCAAAGGGCTACGGTCTGGAGGTGCAGAAGCTGCCTGAGCTCCTCATCCCTTGCATCGGTGATTCGTCCGATCTCTTCCCGCTCCTCGCCTCTGAGCTCACCGATCTTCGCCCCGTGCTCCTTTTCCAGGAGTGGGTCGTCTGGACGCCGGGAGAAGATCTTGACGTCGATGACGGTCCCGGTCATACCCGGGGGCAGGCGGAGAGACGAATCCTTCACGTCCTTGGCCTTCTCGCCGAAGATGGCCGTCAGCAGCTTCTCTTCCGGAGACAGCTCCGTCTCCCCCTTGGGCGTGATCTTCCCCACGAGGATGTCGCTACTCTTCACCCGGGCGCCGATACGGACGATGCCCCTCTCATCCAGATCCACCAGGCTCTCTTCGGCCACGTTGGGAATCTCGCGGGTGATCTCCTCCATCCCCCTCTTGGTGTCCCGGACATGGAGCTCCAGCTCCTGGATGTGGATGGAGGTATAGACGTCGTCCCTCACCAGCTTCTCGCTGACGACGATGGCGTCCTCGAAGTTGTAGCCGTACCAGGGCATGAAAGCACAGAGCACGTTCCTGCCCAGGGCAAGCTCGCCATTGTCGGTGGAGGGTCCATCGGCGATGATGTCGCCGGCATCCACCTGCTGGCCCCGGCGAACCAGGGGCCTCTGGTTTATGGCGGTGTCCTGATTGGTGCGCCAGAACTTCTTCAGCTTGTAACGGTCGAACTGGGCCAGTTTGGCCAGTGGGTGCTCTGTCTTGCCCGGCTTCACCGAGCCCGTATCCACCACGATCTCGTCGGCGGTGACGCGGACTACCTCCCCACCCCGGCGTGCCGTGATGACGGCGCCCGAGTCCCGGGCCACCTTGGCCTCCAGGCCCGTGCCTACCAGTGGTGCGTGGGTGTGGAGTAGGGGCACGGCCTGGCGCTGCATGTTGGACCCCATGAGGGCCCGGTTCGCGTCGTCGTGCTCCAGGAATGGGATGAGAGCGGCGGCCACGGACACCAGCTGGTCCGGGGCCACGTCCATGTAGTCGATCTGGTCGGCCGGAAGGAGCGGGTAGTCATCCCTCCAGCGGGAGAGAACGAACTCGTTCCTGAAGGTCCCATCAGGGTTCAGGGGAGCGTTGGCCTGGGCGACCCTGGCCTCCTCCTCCTCATTGGCCGTGAGCCACTCCACGTCGTTGGTGACTTGCCCGTTGGCCACCTTACGATAAGGAGTCTCCACGAAGCCCAGCTCATTGATGCGGGCAAAGGTGGTGAGGGAGGTGATGAGGCCGATGTTCGGACCTTCCGGGGTCTCGATGGGACACATTCTTCCGTAATGGGAATAATGCACGTCCCGCACCTCGAACCCCGCACGCTCCCGGGTCAGGCCACCGGGCCCCAGAGCCGAGAGACGACGCTTATGAGTCATCTCGGCAAGGGGGTTCGTCTGGTCCATGAACTGCGAGAGCTGGCTGGAGCCGAAAAAGGCCTGGATCACGGCGGATACCGTCCGGGCGTTCACCAGGTCGTCGATGTTGACCTTCTCCGGATCCGTGTTGATGGACATCCTCTCCTTCACCAGGCGGGCCATACGAGAGAGTCCCACGGAGAGTTGGTTGGCGATGAGCTCGCCCACGGTCCTCACCCGGCGGTTCCCCAGGTGGTCGATGTCGTCGGTGAAGCCCGTGCCCTCGTTCAACTCGATGAGGTAACGGAGGATGGCCACGAAATCCTCACGGGTCAGGACGGTGACCGTCTTTGGCACGCCCAGGTGAAGCCTTTGGTTGATCTTGTAACGACCCACCCTGCCAAGATCGTAGCGCTTCGGGTTGAAGAAGACGCGCTCGAGGGCCGTCCTGGCTGTATTGATGTTGGGCGATTCTCCGGGGCGGAGGAGGGAGTAGATGGCCGCCAGAGCCAGTTCTTCGGAGGAGGTTGGATCCTTCCTCAAGGTGTTCTTGACGATGGGGCTCTCGCCCCGGATGGCCTCGCCGCTGGCGCGTCCATAGACCTGGACCTTCCTGACATCCGCACGCTCAAGGCGCTCCAGGGCCGCCTCACCCAGCTCCGTGCACGCTTCCAGGATGATCTCGCCGGTTTCGGGGTCCACCACGTCCCCAGCCAGCACCGCACCCGCCAGGTCCCGGTTCCCATCCTCCCCCGCCGCCCGGGGGTCCGCTTCCTTTATGTCGAAGAAGAGCCCGTAGATGTCGGCGTCCGTGCCGTACCCGAAGGCCCTCAGCAGGGCCGTGGCAGGGAACTTCTTCTTCTTGTCGATGTGGACGTAGCAGACGTTGTTGATATCGATGGTGAACTCCACCCACGAGCCCCGGAAGGGGATGATCCGGGCACTGTGGAGCTTGGTCCCGTTGGGGTGGGTGTTCTCCTCGAAGATGACACCTGGAGAGCGGTGAAGCTGGCTGACCACCACCCGCTCCGCACCGTTGATGATGAACGTGCCCAGCTCGGTGAGAAGGGGCAGGTCACCCAGGTACACCTCCTTCTCGATGATGTCCCTGGGGCGGCGCTCCCCGTCCTCCAGATCCTCCCAGACGATGAGCCTGAGGGTCGCCTTGAGAGGCGCCGCGTAGGTCATGTCACGCTCGATGCATTCCTCCACCGAGTACTTCGGCTCGGCCAGTGCCGACGAAACGTACTCAAGGGTGAAGTTCTCGCTCACGTCGCTTATGGGGAAGATCTCCCCGAAGACGCGATCGAGACCGAAATCCCACTGGTCCTCCAGGGGGACCTCGGTCTCCACGAGCTTCTCGAAAGAACGCAGCTGGACGTCCAGCAGGTTAGGCATCGGCATGATCGGCTTAAGCTTCTCGAAGCTCAGAACCGACCGACCATCGCTCCGAATATCCAACGGGATTTCCCCCTTTTCGTCGGACGACCCATATCCGCCCGAAACATTGGAGAATGGAAACGGGGAGCCCGGCACAGGCTTCCCCGGCAGGCCAGGAGCTTACACCCGAGGCGTGCTCGGGCGACCCGGCCGGCGGCGGGGACCTGCATCTGGCTCCTTGCTGGCAGCTTCTGAATGGCCCATCCGGTTTCCCGAACCAGGCACACATACCTCCCTATCCCGGAGTATCCGGGGGTCTTCCCCGGCATTCCGGAAAGGAGTAACAATACCTATTTCAGGACGACCGAGGCGCCCTGATCCTCCAGCTTGGCCTTGATCTGTTCGGCCTCTTCCTTGGAGATCTGCTCCTTCACGACACCCGGAGCGTTGTCTACCAGATCCTTCGCCTCCTTGAGACCCAGGGACGTGACCTCCCGAACCACCTTGATGACCTGGATCTTCTTGTCGCCGATCCCTTCCAGGATGACGTCGAACTCGGTCTGCTCCTCCTCGGCCTCGGCAGCCTCGGCCGCACCTGGCACGCCACCGGCCATGGGAGCCGCAGCCACCGCGGTGACGTTGAACTTCTCCTTGAAGGCCTCGACAAACTCCGACAGCTCGAGAACGGTCATGTTGCCGATGGTCTCGAGAAGTTCTTCGTGCTTCACAGCCATGATGCAGAATCCTCCTTACAATCTCCCGGACAAGGCCGGCTCTTTGGGGGAAGTACAGTTGTCGAATTCGGTTTGTTGCGGAGGGACCACGTATCCCTCATCCCGTCGGTCTCGCTTCGAGGCCCGAAGGCTCTCATTGACCCTCGCCCTCCTTCTTCTCTTTGAGGGCGGTCAGAAGCCCCGTCATCTCGTGAAGCTTCGCCTCCAGGACCGCCGCAAAGGCCGCCATGGGGCCTTCCAGGGCTCCAGCCATCATGGCGAGGAGTTGCTCCTTCGGGGGAAGCTTGGCCAATCGCTCGATCTCGGAGGGCCCCAGAACCGACTTCTCCAGGACTCCTACCTTGAAGACCGGGCGGTCCGCATGCCCCTTGGCGAAGTCCGTCACGGCCTTGGCCGCCTCCACCGGACCGCTGTGGCCGATCACCACTCCTGTGGGCCCCGTGAGCCATTCGGAGAGATCCGGAAGATCCAGCTCCTGGAGGGCCAGGAGTACCAGGCGATTCTTCACCACCAGGTACTCTGCCCCGTTCTTGCGAAGCTCGTCCCGGAGGGCAGTCATTGATTTCACATCCAACCCGGTGAAATCCGTGAGGAAGATTGCGGGAGATTCCTGCATCCGCTCCCGGAAATCCTCGACGAAGCCCTGCTTCTCTGTGCGCTTCATGAGCTGCTCCGTCGGTAGAGGTTGGGATCGATGGCCACACCCGGACCCATGGTGCTGGACACGCTCACGCCCCGAAGGTAGGTCCCCTTGGCAGCAGGGGGCCGGGCTCGGAGAATCGAGTCCATGAAGGCCTCGAAATTCTCCAACAGCTTCTCGATCTCGAAAGAGATCTTGCCGATGGGAGCGTGCACGTTCCCTGTCCTGTCCACCCGATACTCGATCTTGCCGGCCTTGATCTCCTCGACGGCCTTTCCCACGTCGAAGGTCACGGTCCCGGCCTTGGGAGTCGGCATGAGCCCCCGGGGACCCAGGACACGGCCCAGAGGACCTACCTTACCCATGAGGTCAGGAGTAGCCACGGCCACGTCGAAGTCCAACCAGCCCTCTTTGATACGGTCCAGAAACTCGAGGCCGACGTAGTCGGCGCCCGCGTCCTTCGCTTCCTTTTCCTTCTCGCCCTGGGCGATGACCAGCACCCGAATCTCCTTGCCCGTCCCGTGGGGAAGGATGACGGTACCACGAACAACCTGATCCGCCTGACGGGGATCCACCCCCAGGCGTGTCGCCACTTCCACGGTCTCGTCGAAATTGGCGAAAGAGAGATCCCTTAAGATCTTGATCGCATCCTTGGGAGGCAGCGTGTCGCCAATGGACAGTTTGGCCTTGGCGTCCTTGTAACGCTTTCCGCGTCTTGGCATGGCTCTCGAGCCGGCTTGTGTCGCCCTCCCACCCCTGGCGGCTCACAGTGGGTGGTTTGTCGGGCTTTGGTGGTTTGGGTGCGCCTGCCTCGGGCTCGCCTCTCGGGACCCCGCTTCGCTACGAACGCTTCGCGTTCGAGGGTCCCTCGCGGCGAATCCCGGGCCCGGCGCCCCGGATCCTCTTTTGATCATCCCTCAGGCTCGGGGAGTGGCGGTCCGGTACTCTTCCGAAGCGACCCTCGAACGCCGCAGGCGTTCGGAGCAAAGCGCGGGAGCGAGGGGGAGCACCGGACCGCCACTCCCCTACCCTTCCACCTCCACACCCATGGACCGGGCCGTCCCGGCCAGCATGCGGATGGCCGCGTCCATATCGGTAGTGTTCAGGTCGGGCATCTTCAGTTCGGCGATCTCCCTGAGCTGCTCCCGGGTCACCTTTCCCACCTTCTCGGTGTTGGGCACACTGGAAGCCTTCTCCAACCCGGCAGCCTTCTTGATCAGGAATGCGGCCGGGGGGGTCTTTGTGATAAAAGTGAAGCTCCGGTCCCCGTAGACCGTGATCTCCACCGGGGTCACGACCCCCTGCTGGCTCTGAGTTCTGGAATTGAACTGCTTGCAGAACTCCATGATGTTCACGCCGTGCTGGCCCAGGGCCGGGCCAACGGGGGGAGCCGGATTGGCCTGTCCCCCGGGCACCTGCAGCTTGATGAATCCGATGACCTTTTTCGCCATGCTTCTTCCGCGCCGTTCCCGGCCCTCAGTATTCCTAGTATCCCTTCAACTGGGTGAAATCGAGCTCGACGGAGGTGGGCCTCCCGAAGAGTGAGACCTCTACTTTCACCTTCCCCTTGTCCCGGTAAACTTCCTGGACGGTGCCGCTGAAATCCGAGAAGGGCCCTCCCGTGATCTCCACCACCTGGTTCACGTAGAAGGGTATCTCCTCCCTCAGCTCGTCTTCCACTTCCACCTCGATCCCCAGGATCTTGTTGATCTCTTCTTCCCGGAGAGGCTGGGGAGCCTTGCCGGAGCCCACGAACTTGATGACGCCCTGGAGGTTGTTGATGGCATGCATGGTCCGCTCGTTCAGGACCATTTTCACAAGTACGTATCCGGGATAGAGCCTACGGGTCACCGACACCCGCTTTCCGTTCCGGATCTCCAAAGCTTCCTGCGTGGGAACCAGAGCCTCCTGGATCTCCTTCTCCGCCGGGTCCTCTCCGGGCTCCTCGGCGATCTTCCGCTCGATGAGTTTGAGAACCTTGTTCTCATGGCCCGAATAGGTCTGGATGGCATACCACCGGGTCTCGGTCTCGCCCATGGCCCTCAACCGCCCCCTACGCCCCAAAGATTCGGAAGATCAGGTCCATGACCGTCCGGGAAGAGAAATCCATGATCAAGATGATCAACGCCACGATCATGGAGAACACGATGATCACAAACGTAGCGTTCTTCAGTTGCTCGAAGTCCGGCCAGGTCACCCGCTGGAGCTCCGTATACGACTCCTCGACGAAGGCCCGCGTGTCCATGAGCTTCTGGATCATGGGAAAGAATTCCGTCTACTTGGTTTCTTTGTGCGCCGTGTGCGTGCGGCACCGGGGACAGAACTTCTTGTATTCCACGCGTCCGGGGTGCAGGCGCTTGTTCTTCGTCTGATTGTAGTTCCGCTCTTCGCACTTGGTGCAAGCGAGAATGATCTTGTCCCGGGGCATACTCCACTCTTTTCTGATCGGTGATGTCGGTCACCACTCCGGCGCCCACGGTGCGCCTGCCTTCCCGGATGGCGATCCGGACCCCCTGCTCCCCACACACCTCTTTGCTGGGAGGATAGAAACCCACCGGGCCGGCGCCACGGTTCCGTCTGGGCACCCGCCCGGAAAGGTCCTGCCTGCCTCAATTCCATCCGCCTCCCCGTTCTTCAGGAGCGGGAGAGCTCTGGCCGGGGATTGAACCCGGGACCTCTTCCTTACCAAGGAAGCGCTCTACCCCTGAGCTACCAGAGCGACAAAGCAGGATCGCTGGATCCGGATCCTACTCGTTCAACATCCTGGCCCGAGAGCCATAAGCGGGAGACGGGACTCGAACCCGCGACCCTCAGCTTGGAAGGCTGACGCTCTAGCCAACTGAGCTACTCCCGCGACTTTTCCGTTCCCGGTTTCCCTCGGAGCCCGAGGGGGGGAAAACCGGTCAAATGGTGGGGGGAGGATTCGAACCTCCGAAGGCATTGCCAGCAGATTTACAGTCTGCCCCGTTTGACCGCTTCGGTACCCCACCCCAGAGTTCAAGCGTTGAACCCTCTTCGGTTCTCGAGTGGATTCATAGCGAGCTTGGAAAGGTAACCGCTGTGGCCGGGGGGTTCAAGGCTGTGCCGGCGCGTCGCACGGGCCGGAAAGGTGGGGTCGGGGATCCTCTCCTGCACCGAGGGCCGGCGAAAGCTGACGCCCGGACTCGAACCGGGAACCTGCTACTTACAAGGCAGCTGCTCTACCACTTGAGCTACGTCAGCGGATGACTATGCAGGATAAGGAGTTGCGGAGATGCTATGCTTTGCCGGCGGGGTCGATCGTATCAAGTTGGGCATATCTTGGGCATATCGGTTGCGATCCACCCCCCTCTCCCGCCTCCCATCCTCCACTGCAAGATGATGACGGCGCCGCCGACGTTCAAGGGGCATGACCTCCGCCACCATCATGATGGGGATCCTCATCCCCGCCGACGCCGTAGGATGCCCCAGGAGGGCCGTGAGGGCTCTACCCACCCTCCTGCCCATCCCCGGCGCCCAGGTCGATCCTCGTATATCATCATATGAGGCGAAACGGCGCCCCTGGGCACCATCTCCACCGCTCGCCTGCACTGAGATGCGATCTACGGGGAGATCTCCTCGGGAGATGGGGTAGAGGTCATCTCCGCAGGCGCCGCAGGTACTCACGCCCAGCCTCATGGACCTCCCCAACCTCCTCCGGCGTGAGGTCCGGGGATCCCAACCTCTTTCGCATCGCGTCCAACCGTGCGTCGATCCTCTCCCGCGCCTGCACCGGATCCACCAAGGGACCCCTGGCCCTCTCCAGGGCCACAACACGACCACGCAGGTTGCTCATCCCTCGCCTCCCTCATCTTGGCGGGCGATGATGCGCCGCGCCGTTGCTATCAGCTGCTCATCTCCCATCCCCGCCACCCTCGACTGCTGCCCCTCCAGGTTGGCGATGCGGGCCTCCAACTCTCCAACCTCCTGGGCGCGGAGGTACTGGCCCACCGTCCCCGCGATGCGGGCGCCATCGGAGGGGGTCAACTCGCCTGTTGCGATGGCCTCCACGATCGACGAGATGACGTGCGCTGCACCCCCATCCTCG
>PXFI01000284.1 GCA_003564295.1 Gemmatimonadota bacterium
GGAGCCCGAGCCCGAGCCCGAGCCCGAGCCCGAGCCGGAGCCGGAACCCGAGCCGGAACCCGAGCCGGAGCCGGAGGTGATATCTTACACCTTCGAGGACATCTACTTCGAGTTCGACGACGCCACGCTTACGCGGGAAGGCCAGGCCCGGCTGCAGGAGATCGGGGCCATCATCGTCACCATCCCTGACGCCGACATCGAGATCCACGGCCACACCTGCAACATGGGACCCGCGGAATACAACATGGATCTCAGTCGACGCCGGGCAGAGTCCGTACAGAGGTACCTCCTGGAGAACTTCCCGCGGCTTCAAGCGGACCAGTTCACCATCCGGGCCTTCGGCTTGACCCAGCCCGCAGCCACCAACGAGACCATTGAGGGCCGGCAGCTGAACCGCCGGGTGGAGATCAAGCACATCGTCGGGTGAGGCGAACGGAAGAAGGGCACGGCAGGGAGGCACTGTCTCGCCCAAGTGCAGGGGGCCCGGGAGGCGTCACCTCCCGGGCCCGTCTGTTGCGAGACGGCGCAGCGGTGTGTGAGGTGGGCTTACGCTGGAGGGAAGTCCGTACCGCTACGGCGTGCCCCGGATACCTCCCCCGCCGGGCCCTGCGCCGGTGAACGGCCTTCTCGGCGTCGTCCTACCCATCTTCGGCGTCATGGCCCTTGGGGCCCTGGCTGTGAAGCTCAGGGTCTTGAACCAGGGAGGCGTCCACGGCCTGGTTCTCTTCGTCTTCAACTTTGCCATTCCCCTTCTCCTCTTCCGGACGCTGGCCGTAACGGAGCTGCCGGAAGACATCCGGTGGAGCTTCCTCCTGTCGTTCTATGTCGGCTCCTTCGCCGTGTTCGCTGTAGGGATGGCAGCGGGAAAGGCCTTCTTCCGGAGGGACCTGGCGGACCAGGCCATCTTCGGCATGGGTGCGGGATTCTCCAACACGGTGCTCATGGGAATCCCCATCCTCTTCACGGTCTTCGGGCCCGAGGCCACCCTTCCCACCCTCCTCATCATCGCCTTCCATGGCCCACTCCTGATGTCCCTGACGGTGATCCTCATTCTTGCGGGACGCGGCGGTGGGGTATCTATGGGACGGATGGCTCGTACCATCGGGCTGGACCTGGTACGGAACCCCATCATTGTGGGGTTGCTCCTGGGCGTGGCGGTGAACCTGGGGGGGGTGGAGCTCCCGGGCCCCGTGGACACCATGGCCGACATGGTGGGGGCCGCCGCCGTGCCCTGTGCCCTCTTCGCCCTGGGGGCGTCTCTAGCGGGCTACCCTCTCATCGGCGACGTACCCTCGGCCCTGACCCTGAGCTTCCTGAAGGTGCTGGTGCACCCCATCCTGGTTTGGATCCTGGCGGTGCCGGTCCTGGGTCTGGAAGGCATCTGGGTACCGGTGACCGTGGTGATGGCGGCCATGCCCAGTGGTATCAACGTATACCTCTTCGCGACCCGGTACGACGCAGCGCCGGCTGTGGCGGCCCGGACCGTGCTTCTGAGCACCGTGGCATCTTTGGTGACGATCCCCGTGGTCCTGTATCTCTTCCGCTGACGGAAGTGGAGAGCTGGGGGCCTTCCTTCCGAGCATACTCCGCCCCCCATGTGGGCCATCCCATCCCGTTGCCCCTAACCTCCCAGCCGCTCCAGGGCATCCCGAGCCCGCTGCACACGATACTGGAGATCGGAATCCGCCCCGGCCCAGAGCTCGACGAACCGTCCATAGGCGTCCCTGGCCTCCGCCAGGTCCCCCGCCTCCTCCGCAAGGGCTCCCAGGCGGAGGAGAGCGTCCGGGGTCATGACGGGATTCCACCGAACCTCCGTGAACGTCACCCCTGCAAGGTGCCGCCGGTACATGGCCCTGGCTTCATCGGCCCGGCCTGCAGCCTCCAGGGCCCGGGCCCACTCCCACCATCCCCAGCAGCGGCCCTCTCCGCATCGAGCGACCTGGCTCTGGATGTAGTCCACCGCCTCCAGGGCCTGGGACGCATCCCCCTTTCCGAGGGAAAGCCCCCATCTGGCCCACGCCATGGCCCCACGCACCTGGTCCGTGCGCCGGGCCGACGGCACGGCGGTCTCCCATCTCCCCAGGGCCCCCTCGGCACCCGATGGGTCACCCAGAAAAGCCTTGCTCACGACCTCGTTGGCAGCCACCCAGCCCTGATCATCAAGCTCCCATGGAACCCCCAGGCCGGCGAGTTGGCGGAGGTATTCCCGGGCAGACTCCGGAGACCCCATCAACGCTTCCGCAAACGCCCAGTCGGAGAGGGCCATGGCTGCCCACCGAGGCTGCTCCTCCGCCTCCGCCATATCCAGGACCGTTCGGATATGGCCTCGTGCCTCTTGAAGGCGGCCCATCCCCGCGTCGTCAGAGGCGAGCTGGAGCTCCTGCATCCTCCTTTCGGCCACTGAGAGGCTGGTGGTGCCCAGGAGCTCCATGCGCCCGTCGTGGGACGAAGCGAATCGGCCCCGGAGGCTCTCGAGATCCCAGGCCAGGGATTTCGCCCTCTGGGAACCTGGATACCGTTCTACCGCCAGGCGGATGATCTCTGCGGCGTCTTCATCCCGATGGGCATCCCAGTAGTAGATCACCAGGTTGGTGTGGGCCGATGACGAAGCCCCGGGACCGTTCACGGCCCTCTCCAGGAGATGGATGGCCCTTTCGGGATCCTCCCTCCGGATTCGGGTGGCCAGGTTGTTGAGGGCCGTGGGATCGTCGGGAGACACGGCCAGAACCCGTTCGTAGGCTTGCACGACCCTCTGGGGCTGCGGGTCCATGAGAGTGAAGTAGTAGGCCTCCGCCAGAAACCGTTCCTGCTCGGTCATTCGGCTTCTCAGCTCGTAGGCCCGGGTCGCAGCCTCCCCCCGACGGCCCGGGTTCGTGCCAGTGTTGGCCAGGAGGACGGCGAGCTTTCGCCACGCCATGCCGAACTCCGGATCCAGCTCCAGGGCCGACTCCAGGAGGGCGATGGCCTCGTCTTCCCTCCCACGTGTGGACAGGGCCATGGCCTCGGTGTAGGCCCTCAGGGCTTCCAGGGAGGATGTGGTGACGCTCTCCAGTGAGGTCCGGGCTCGTATCTGTCGCAGAGACTCCCCAGCCTTCTCCCGGATGCGCTCGGAGAGCTTGTCGATGGCCCGCAGGAGGGACTCCTCGTTGGCGGCGGTCTCCCGGAAGGCACCCAGATTCTGGCCGGAGGGGGCCTCCACCAGGGAGGCCGTGAGCACGTACCCGCCCCCCAGGGCCCCAATCTCTCCCCAGAGGATGGCTTTGAACCCGTCGCGTTGGGCAATCTCCCGGGCTATCTCGGCAGTCACGGTGGTGGAGTCCGGAAGCCCCATGCGGTGAAGGGCCGCAGCCACATAACTCTCCGGAAGCACCGTGAGGGCCGTGGACTCCACCAGGTCCACCCTCAGGGCCTCCGTCACCAGTCGAGCGATCCCGGGATCCGAACCCGTGGCGATGAAATCCGCCAGGACCACCGGCTCCCGATCCTCGAAGACCCCCTGGGCCACCAGGGAAGCCACGGGGCCCACTCCCGTGATGCGCATGGCGAAGTATCCGGCCACCGCCATGCCCAGAAGGGAGAACGCCAGGAGCCCTCCTATGAAGGCGTTGCGCCAGGTGAAGATCCCGTGGAGAGGAGGGAAATCGCTTACGGCGGGGGGGCTTCCAGGGGCGACAACAAGCCGTGGCGGGATCTCCCCCGGCCTCCTGGCAACCGGTTGCTCTCGCACACTCCCTCCGCCCTCCTCCCTGTCCTCCCCTTCCCCATCCCCACCCCATCGCGGCATCCCCACCTGGACGAAGGCCGTGGCCAGGACGATGGGAAGGCCAAGCAGGAAGAGCACCAGAGCGAAGGGTGGCACCCAGTCTGGAAGACCCGCGTTCTTGGTAACACCGTCCACGGCCTGGAGGGCGCCCCATGAGCCCACGAGGTAGATCCCCATGACCTGCCAAAGGGAGCGGCGGTGGACTTCCCGGATCAGACGCTTGAGCAAGGTCATGGCAATAACTCCCTGTAACCCCTGTGGAGTCAGGTTGCGGGAAGAAGAGGGACCGTGCACGTTCTCGGCTTTGGTTCTTGCTCATATATTAAACTTGAAAGGAAAGGTCTTGTCAATTGAAACGGTACTTGCGATGCACTCCGGGATTGGAGCGCAAGCCTCCTCCTCCGAACCCGACGGTCCGTTCCATCAGACCCTATTCATCGGCCCGTCTCTTGCCCTAATATGTGCCCGTCCCGGACGCGAACGGGGCACGGGTCAGGAACGAGGGCCGCCGGCCAGCCCCGCCCGGACGGGAAGGGGGCACAGCCGGCAAACACGGGCCATCCACAACGGGAGAAGGCTTGATGCGACAGACACAGAAAGACGTGCTGGTGGTGGGGGTGGCGCTCTTCGCCATGTTCTTCGGTGCAGGGAACCTGATCTTCCCACCCTACATGGGGTTGCTCTCAGGATCCGCATGGCAATGGGCCCTCCTGGGCTTCCTCATCACGGGGATCGGCATGCCCCTGCTGGGGATCATGGCCGCGGCCCGGGCAGGCGGCACCGTGGAGCACCTGGGCCGCCGGGTGAGCCCCTGGTTCGGCCGCCTGCTGAGCATCGTCATCATTCTGGCCATCGGCCCCCTGCTGGCCATCCCCCGGACCTGCGCCGTCGCCTTCGAGCTGGGCATCCGTCCCTCCTGGCCTGCTTTCCCCCCAGCTCTCTTCTCCCTGATCTTCTTCGCCATCGCCTTCTGGTTCGCCCTGAACCGCTCGGCGGTCGTGGACAAGATCGGCAAGTTCCTTACCCCCTTTCTGGTGGTAACCCTGGCCTGGATCATCCTCAGGGGAGTCTTCTTCCCTCTGGGCTCCATCGCCGAAACTGAGCTCCCGGAGCCTTTCGGCCGGGGCTTCCGCGAAGGCTACCAGACCATGGACGCCCTGGCCTCCGTGGTCTTCGCCCAGATCGTCATCGCCGCCCTGGTCTTCAAGGGTTACGCCAACGTGAAGGAACAGGTGAAGATGACCTCCATGGCGGGGGTCATCGCAGCCGTGGGGCTGGGACTCGTCTACGGCGGGCTCATGTACCTGGGGGCCACCGCCAGCCTCATCCACCCCCCGTCCGTGGAGCGGACCGACCTCCTCATCGCCATCGCCCAAGGGTTGATGGGAGATACGGGCAAGTACGCCCTGGGGCTGGCCGTGAGCCTGGCGTGCCTCACCACCGCCATCGGGCTCACCGCCACGGTGGCCGACTTCTTCAGCCGCCTCTCCAAGGACCGTATCGGCTACAGGACCGTGGCCGTCATCACCGTCGTCTTCAGCGGCATCTTTGCCACCGTGGGGGTCACCACCATCGTCAACGTGGCCTACCCCCTCCTGGTGTTGGTGTACCCCGTGGCCATCGCCCTCATCGTCCTCACCCTCATCGGAGGGCCCGTGGCGGACCGGGCCGTGTATGCCGGGGCCGTGGTGGGCGCCCTCCTCACCAGCATCCCCGACGCACTGGCCATCGCCGGATTGCCCATCGCCTTCCTGGACCTTGTCGTGGCCAGGATCCCCTTCGCAGGTGCGGGCTTCGCGTGGATCATCCCCACGGCCGTGGGCGCGCTGGTGGGCCTTGTGGTGGCCCGGACCGGCCGAAGCCGCCCGGTTACGGTGGCGGAATGAGGAAACCGTCTCCCATGCTTCTCGGACCATGACGGGCGGCCCGGTCCTGCTGGCCAGGCGGGTGGTGGGAGCTGCCGTGGCGCTCCTTGCGGTGGTCCCCCTGTGGGCTCTCCTCCCCATGCGGGAGACGGGGCTTGCCGGTCGGGCCACGGCCGAGACTGTCGGCATACAGGTTTCGCTCCTCTGGAGCGGGTTCGCCCTCCTTCTGGCGGCAGGACTCCTGGTCGGGCTCCTCCTCTCGAGAGACGCGCCCGAGCGGGTGGCGAGGGCCCTGAACCGATATTTCCTCCGCCCGTCCACCGGGACCTTCGCCCTGGGGGCCGGGCTTCTGTCCCTCGGGGCCACGGCGGCCGCGGCCCGTCTGGTCTTCCAGGGGCGCCCGAATCTGGTGGACGCCCTGGCCCAGCTCACCCAGGCCCGGTACATGGCCCGGGGACTCCTTGGCGGCCCTGCGGAGCTGCCCCTGGCCTTCTTCCACTTCCCGAATACAATCCTGAGCGAGGCGGGGTGGTTCTCCCAGTATCCGCCCGGTCACATCCTCCTCCTGGCGGCCGGGATGCTGGCGGGAGCTGTGTGGCTGGTGGGCCCCCTGCTGAACGGCGGGACGGCAGCTCTGGCGGTCCTGGTCATGGAGCGGCTCCTACCGGAACGCCGTGCTCTGGCCAGGGGAATCGGGTTGCTGGCGGGACTCAGCCCCATGCTAATGGCACAAGCAGCCACCTACATGAACCACTCCTCCGCAGCCTTCTTCGGGATCCTGGCCGTGTACCTGGCTCTGAGGGCCCGGGACGAGAGGGCGGCCTGGGCCCTGGGTGCCGGGGCGGCCGTGGCAGCCATGGCGGCCATCCGGCCCCTATCCGCCGTGGCGGTCATGGGCGTGGTGGCCGTGGGAGTCTGGGTCCCGTTCGGGGGCCGCCCGTGGCGCGGGGCCCTCCTGGAGGCCGCCCCCAGGTGGGGATTGGCCACATTGGGAGGACTTCCCTTCCTCCTGGCCCACCTCTGGTACAACCGAATGGCCTTCGGCGGGGTCCTCACCTTCGGATACGACGCCGCCTGGGGGACATCCCACGGCCTGGGGTTCCACGTAGATCCCCACGGAAACCATTACGGCTTGGTGGAAGGGCCCGGCAGTCTGATCCGGCTGGATCCCCACGCCCCCTTCCCGGACCAGTGCCGCCGGGAGGTGGAGGCGGACCGCTTGGGAGGGATGGACCCTTTTCTCTTCTTCTGGCTGGGCGACCTACCCGGCATCGAGGAGAGAGCCCCCCTCTTGGTCCGGGACCTGGGGCCCGAACGAAACGAGGAGATCCTCCGGCGTTACCC
>PXFI01000367.1 GCA_003564295.1 Gemmatimonadota bacterium
CCCTCCTGGCCCATGACCACCTGACTCGGCGGTGCTGTACGAAGTTTACTCCACCCGGGGGCCTTCATCCAGATCCTGGCTTCGGCGGGTCCCCGGCTCCGGCGGTTCCCCCGGCTCCGGCGGTTCCCCGGCCCACCCCGGCCCGCCCCGGTTCGTGCCGAGCCTGCCACACCACTGCCACACCCCGCCCCGGATCCCCATCCATTCGTGCCAATCATGACAGGATCGTGGGTGGCCGGCAGATTCCGCAAAGACGACAGGACAACGAAGAGATAGCAAAGATCTTATAGTCATCTTCGGTACACCGCGCCCAACTCCGGATTCCGGCCCACAGTGGATTCCTCCCGGAGGACGGAAATGGCGCTAGTACCCGGGAGTACCGGAAGCCGGCCCGCACAAGAAGCTGGTCGGGAACGATCTGGATCAATAGAATTCAAATTGTGGGCTGTTCCGGCCTTGGAAGTCCCGGCGTCCCAGATTCAGCCAGTCAGGAGAGTTACCGTGACCAGTCGTCGTTCCCTTACTCGTTTCCGGGTTTTCGCTGTGGCCCTCCTGGCTGCCGCGCTGCTTCCCACCTCGCTTGCGGCCCAGCAGACCAGACCCCGCATCGCCGTGCTGGAGTTCCAGAACAACAGCCAGTGGGGGTACTGGGGCAGAAACCTCGGTTTGGCGGCCACCGACGAGTTGGCCACCCAGCTCGTGAGGTCCGGTGCCTTTACCGTGGTGGAGCGTCAGCAGATCGACGCCATCCTCCGGGAGCAACACTTTGGCCTCAGCGGCGCCGTGAACGCCGCCACCGCAGCCGACATCGGCAAGGTTCTGGGGGTCCAGGCCGTGCTGCTGGGCTCCATCACCCAGTTCTCCATCGATCGGAGGACCGCGGGTGTAGGCGGGCTACGCGTCACCTACACCGAGGCCGAGACCAAGATGGACGTGCGGCTCGTCAACACCACCACCGCCGAGATCATGGCCGTGGCCGAGGGAGAGGGAAAGGTCCGCCTGGGGGGCGTCCGGTGGGATCGGTACAACTTCCGGCGGGACTTCGACGCGGGACTTGCCCAGGAAGCTCTCCGGCCGGCTGTTGAGGACGCGGTGAAGGAGATCGCGAGCCAGGCCCCTGCCCTGGCCGCCCTGGCCCCTCCGGCACCGGCGGCGATGCCAGCCTCCGTGGTGGGCTCTCCAGAACCTGGTGTCGTCTACATCGACCAGGGGGAGGACGTGGGAATCCAGGTGGGCCAACGTTTCGAGGTCCACCGGGTGGTGGATGAGATCAGGGACGCGGCGGGGAACGTGCTGGACCGTGTCACGGCCAGGGTGGGCGTCATCGAGGTCACCCGGGTCCTGTCCCAGTCCTCCATCTGCTCGGTGGTGGAGGGAAGCGCCCAGGAAGGGGACATGGCTCAGCGGAGATAGGCGGGCAGGCAGGCCCATCCCGGCAACCGGCCATTCCCGTTCCTGCCTATCGGCGGGGGAGCAGCGCCCCCAACTCCCTCGCCACTTCCACCGCCGCCAAACGTCCCACCTCCTTGGCAGCCTCCGTCTCCGCAGCCAACGGAGTAGGCCCCAGCTTGCCCGGCGTGCCACCGGTCCCTACCTGTTGAGTTGAGGAACGAAGGAGCTCCGAAGCCGAAACGCTGTAGGCCCGGAGGTCCAGGACGGCCCGTCCCGTGAAGAACTGGCCTACCGAGGGCTCCCACTCGGTCCTCAGGCTCCCCACCACCACCACCTCCGCATCGTACTGGCGACCCAGCCCAGCCACGGCTCCTGCATCAAGCCCCCGGGCCATGGCCAGGGCGGTGGCGTCCTCGTGGATACCCCTGAGGAGGCCCGCTTCCACGACGGCCATCCCTCTGCGAGAGAGCTCCTCCAGGAAGGAGTTCTCTGCCGTGATGGCGCTGGTCGGATCTCCTCCCTCGCTCCAGAGGAGGACCAGGGTGGCCGTGCCCCGGTAAGGGCGTTCGGCTTCCACCGCCGGAGCGGGGGGCGCCGGCTGCTCATGGGTGGGGGTGGGGGCCACGGCCTGCGGCCTCTCGGCGGGCGGCGGTGTCGCCATGGCCTCCGTCGGAGGTTGGACTGCCGCAGGCTCCGTGACGGGCAGGGGTGCTTGTGCATCCGTGGTCGTGGCGGGTTGGGACGCTTCCGCCTCCGTCACTGGGACAGCTCCGAGGACGCCCGCAAGCAGCTCGTCATCCTCGGCTTCAGACGGTACAGCGAATTCGACTCCTTCCGTGGGATCCGGAGCAGCGTCCCTGGTGAAGAACCCCCCGGCAAACTCCACCAACGGCGTGAAGAGCTTCTCCAGATTCTCGACGAACCCCTCCCCTCTGGAGAGGCTGAATGATCTGGCCGGCAGGGCAGAGGGAAGGGCCACAACGGCCACGACCACCAGGGCCACGATCAGGAGCGTCAACACTCCAAAGCCCCCAAGGATCAGCTTCCCCCTGCGTCTTCTGGCTTCGGCATCACGGATTGCCGAATCGGCATCCGTCTTTGAGCCGACCCCTGCCGCAGCTTCTGGACCGACTCCCGCACCTTCCCCTGCACCCGCACCGGGGTCTGTAGACTCCCCGCCCTCCGATCCGGAGGAATCCCCCACCGAGGCGGCACCGGTCCCCGCTGCTGCCACGACGGCTGCGGCCATCCCCGGCCCTGTTGCGGCCCCGGCCCCCAGATCCGCCAGGACAGCCCCCAGGTCGTCCATGGCCTGCGAGAAGTCCTGGTAACGATTATCCCGATCCTTCTCCAGACATCGGTTGAGACATGTGGCAAGGGCCGGCGGGCACTCCGGCCAGACCTCCTCCACCGGCGGCGGATCCGAATAGGCGATGGCGTAGAAGAGGGCAGATATGCTCTCCGCCTGGAAGGGAGCCACATAGGTGAGCAGCTCGTAGGCCAGCACCCCGAAGGAGAAGATGTCGGACCGGCCATCGATCTCCAGCCCCTGGAGCTGCTCGGGGGAGAGGAATCCGGCGGTTCCGATGGTCATACCCGTCTGGGTGAGGCGCTGTGTCTCGTCTACGAGGCGGGCGATGCCGAAATCCATGATGCGAACCTGGCCGTCCTCCAGGATCCGCATGTTGGCCGGCTTCACGTCCCGGTGCACCACACCCCGGGAATGTGCGTACTGAAGCCCGTCGGCGATCTGCAGCAGAAAGCGTAGCTTGTCCTCCAGCGCTATGGGATCCTGGCGCTTGATCTTCTGATCCAGGTCTTCTCCAGAGAGGTATTCCTGCACCAGATAGGGCTCGCCATCCACCTTCCCGAAATCGTAGACGGTGGTGATGCTGGGGTGTTGGAGACGGGCGGCGATCTCGGCTTCCTTGAAGAAGCGCTCCCGCATGTCGCCCTCTTCCAGCGAACAGGTCTTGATGGCCACCGGGCGTTTCAGGTCCGGGTCCATTCCTTTGAAGACCTGGCCGAATCCCCCTTTTCCGATGAGCTCGACGACCTCGTACTTACCGAAATGGGTCCGCTGCATGCCTTTACCCCTCCTCGGAGCGCTGGATGGCAACGATGGGCCGGGCGGCGTCCCGGTGCCGTTCGACGACGGTGCGGAGCGGAGTCCCTCCAGCGGAAGCTCCCCCCTCTCCTACGGTAGACCGTCCGGAACCTCTGCGCCAGAGCAAAGCCGTGGCCTGGCCGGAGTTCCCCACCCCGTCCACGGTGGCCTTGCCTTCCCAGGCCCGGACATGCAGCGTTCTCTCCGTGCACCGCCCCCACGGACCCGGAGAGTCATGCCCAGAACCGCCTCGATCCTGACCCGGTTCCTCGGATGGACCGCTAGCGTGTTCTTCCATGTCGAGTGCCGAGGCCGAGCTGTGCCCGATGGGCCCCTCCTGGTGGTGGCCAACCATCCCAACTCCCTCATGGACTCCCTGGTCCTATTCCGGGTGCTGGACCGGCCCACCCGCCCCCTGGCCAGGGCTCCCCTGTTCCGGCAATGGATCCTGGGACGGATCCTGCGGCGCATCGGGGGACTCCCGGTGTACCGGAGGGAGGACTTCCCGGAAGACTTGCTCCAGAATCAAGATACCTTCGACGCGGCGGTGGCGGCCCTGCGGAAGGGCGAGGCCGTGCAGATCTACCCCGAGGGGCTCTCCCACTCCGAGGCTTCCCTGGCGCCCTTCCGGACCGGGGCGGCCCGCATCGCCTTTCAGGCGGAGGAGGAATCGGGTTGGATCCTGGGTCTCCGGATTCTTCCTGTGGGGCTTACCTACGTGCGCAAGGCCTTCTTCCGGGGCCGGGTGGTGGCGGAGGTGGGCAAACCCCTCCGCGTGGCCAACTGGCGGGAGGCACGCCAGGCCGACGATCGCGAAGCCGTCCGCTCCCTCACCGACGCAATCCGGAGAGGGCTGGAGGCCGTCACCCTCAACGTGGAGTCCCCGGAGGAAAGGGAGCTCATCGAGGTAGCGGAGCGAGTGTATGCCCGGGAGATGGGGCTTGCCGGCTGGCGGGAGCGGGAGACCCTGGCCACCCGCCTTCCCCGGCTTCAGCTCTTCGCCAGGGGCGCGGCGTGGCTCCGGACCGAGGACCCGGAGGCCTACCGCCGGCTGGCCAGCCGAGTCAGGGCCTACGAGCGGGTTACAGGTGCCCTGGGAGCGGGAGAGGCCGATGTCCCGCCCACCTATCGGACCGGCGCCACCCTCCGCCTCGCCTTCGCCGAAGCCTCCGTCCTCCTCCTGGAAGCCCCCTTCGCCGCCGTTGGACTCCTGGTCTGGCTCCCGGCCTACCTGGGCTCCAGGCCCATCGTCCGGAAGATCGGCCCCGCCCCCGAGACCCTCTCCACCCTCAAGCTGTCGGCCTCGGGCTTCCTGGCCATCCTCACCCTGGGGGGCTGGACCTTCCTGGCCTGGTGGCTGGGGGACTGGAAGTGGGCCCTGGGGATCGGTGCCATCCTGGTCCCTCTGGGCCTCCTGACCATCGCCTGGCACGAACGCTGGATCCGGGTGGAAGAGGACGTACGCCTTTTCCTGAAGGTGGCCTCCCAGAAGAACCGGAGGGCGCGCCTCACCGCCATGCGCAGAGAGTTGGTACAGGAATTCGATCGCATCGCCAGGAAGTTGGAGGAGGGCGACCGTGCGGCCCGGCGGCAGGCCAGGCGAGGTGGGGCCGGACGAAGGTCGGGAGGCTGAGGACCTGGCCATGGACGGTGGCTGTGTCGCCACAGCGGAAAGGACCTTATCCTTCCTTCGCCAGACATTCGTCCCTCCCTTCGCTCCCCCGGAGGCCCCGAGCCCCAGCACCCGAGCCCACTTCCACCCATTCCCCGGAACCGAAGAGGAATCCATGACTTCCGACGCCCGAGGCCGACTCCCACGCCCAAGTGTTCCTGCCCTTCGCCCTGGAGCCCGGCCACCCCTGTCTTATCGGCCCACGGCCCCGGCCGGAGCCCGGCCACCCCTGTCTCGCCTGCCCACGGCCCCAGCCATTGCCGGGCTGGTCTGCCTCCCGGCCTTCCTCCTGGGTTGCGGGCAGCGAGCGTCCGAAGATGCTCCCGATGCCCACCTGCCCGCCGTGGAGGTGGCAGAAGCATCTCCTGCCGAGGCCTTCCTGGACAACCTGGCGGCACACTGCGGGTCCGCCTTCCGGGGCGGCCTCACCCTGGAGCCGCCGGGGGACGACATGCTCACGGGAACGGAGGCGCTCATCGTCCACTTCCGGGAGTGTGGGCCCGACACGGTGCGCATCCCCTTCCACATCGAGATCGAGGAAACCGGGTCCTGGGATCGGTCCCGGACGTGGACCCTGAGCCTGGCGCCGGGAGAGCGCCTCGAGCTCCGGCACGATCACCGGGAGCCCGACGGGACCCCGTCGGAACGTACCATGTACGGTGGCTTCACCGAGACCCCCGGAACGCCGGAGCGGCAGGACTTCGTGTCGGTACAACGAACGGAGGAGTCGGGATATGCCCGGGGGTGGCGCATCGAGATCGTCCCCGGGGAACGTTACACGTACGGTACCACGCGCCGTGGCGAATGGTCGTGGCGGGTGGACTTCGACCTGACGGAGCCGGTGGACCCACCACCTCCACCCTGGGGGCACGGCTAGGAGGGAAAGACAGGACCCCCGCCCACTCCCACCAGATCAGCCCCCTGCCCCGCCTTGGACACCGGCCGTCTCCCGCCGTATCCTTACCGAGCCCTGTGCCCTGAACCCCGAATTTCGAGAGGCTCCATCATGCTTCCTCGCCAACACAAGAGGCCTGGCCTCGCGCTCGTAGCTCTTCTCCTGGTCCCGACCCTCCTTTGCCCGGAAACGACCCTGGAGGCCCAGACCACACCTCCCGTCCATCCCCCCGCCACCATGCCCCCGGAGTCGGAGCGGGATCCGAACATCTACACCCTGGTCCCCGACGGGAGACATGGCCCCAGCTACTTCCCCCGGGTCCGTCATCCAGAGGTGGAGTACGAGGCTGGCGATGTGCTGACCTTCGACGTCTACCACACCGTAGACGTCATGTACACGTGGATGTACCGCTGGGCGGAGCGGTACCCCGACCTGGTGGAGGTCTACCAGGTGGGGACCAGCTACGAGGGACGTCCCATCCTTCAGGCCACCATCACCAACACCGCCACGGGCCCGGCCACCGACAAGCCGGCGGCCTTCTTCGAGGGCGGACGCCACAGCGGAGAGGTGACGGCCTCCGAAACCGTCCTCTGGCTCATGCAGCACCTGGTGGAGAGCTATGGCCGGGACCCGGAGATCACCCAGCTCCTGGACCGGGCGGCCGTCTACCTTCGCCCTCAGAACAACCCTGACGGCTCCAACCTCTACCTTCATACGGCCCAGACCAACCGGAGCTCCGTGCGCCCCACCGACCAGGACGGTGACGGCCTCTACGACGAGGATCCCCCCTTCGACCTGGACGGTGACGGCGTGATCCGCCAGATGCGCTGGCGCGACCCCGACGGCGCCTGGATCCAGGATCCCCGTGACCC
>PXFI01000040.1 GCA_003564295.1 Gemmatimonadota bacterium
GGTATGCGCCGTGAGCCCCTCGGGGCTACCTTCACCCCAGCCGGTGAAGCCCTGCGACTCCCCACCGAATGCGGCTGGTTGGACCATGCCCGACCATCCTGGACGACCCGAACTCCCACATCCTGGACGACCCGAACTCCCAGTACGAGGAAAGACAGCCATGACTTCGTCTCCGCACCTGCAACCCGTCGAGACCCGGGGCGCCAAGCCCTCGCCAGTCCCTTCCGTCCCACGGGCCATCTCCCTCCTCGCCGCCATCCTCCTGGCCTTGCCCGTGGCTCTGGCCCCCGGCCATGCCGAGGCCCAGGTCAGCTACGGGAACGCTGAGCAGCTCCTGGGTTGGCACGCCTCCACCAAGCTCCAGAACCACGAGGTGGGTCCCAACTGGATCCACGGCGGGGACCGGTTCTGGTACCGGGTGGCCCGGCAGGAGGGTCATGAGTTCATGCTGGTGGATCCGGACCGGCGGGAACGTCGTCTCGCCTTCGACAATGCACGCCTGGCCGCAGCCATGTCCCTGGCGGCGGATACGGCCTACGACCCGTCCCGCCTTCCCTTCGAGACCTTCGAGTACCTGGACGAAGAGCTCAGGAACATCGAGATCCGGGTCCGGGACCGGCGTTTCGAATGCGACGTGCGGCAGTACGACTGCACCGTGGGGGACACCCTTCCCCGCTCCGACCAGTCCTTCGTCATGTCTCCCGACTCCCTGTCGGAAGCCTTCGTCCACGAGCACGACCTCTGGATCCGCTCGGTGGAGACGGGCGATTCCACACGGTTGACCCGGGATGGGGAGGAGTACTGGGCCTACGGACTCCGGGCACCCCGGGCCGTCCAGCAGAAGAGCGGGGATCCCCGGGAGCCTTCCCTGCGATGGTCCCCGGACAGCCGCTACATCGCCGTCCAGCGCTGGGACGAGCGGGAGGTGGAGCACATGCCCATGTACTCCATCACCTCCATCCGCCCGCAGGGGTTCACCTACCCCTACGCCCTTCCCGGCGACTCCATCTATCCCATCGGCGCCCTTCATGTGGTGGAGTTGGCGGCCCGGGCGAACCGCCGGGTGGAGATCGATCCCGACCCCGCCTTCATGAGCTGGGCATCGGGCCAGGACTCCACCTGGACGGCCGATTCGGAGCGGGTCCGGATCATCACCACGGAGCGGGGCCACAAGCATGTTCAACTGGTGGAGGTGGAGGCGGCCACCGGCCAGTACCGGGTCCTGGCCGTGGAGACCCAGCCCACCTTCGTTGACCTGTCCCACCGGGGCCCGCCCAACTGGTATGCCGGCGAACGGGACGTGATCTGGTTCTCCCAGCGCAGCGGCTGGGGTCACCTCTACCGCTACGATCGTGACGGCAACCTGGTGAACCCCATCACCCAGGGAGGGTGGCTCGCCGGCCACATGCTCCACGTGGATGAAGACCGCCAGCGGATCTACTTCACCGCCTGGGGCCGGGAAGGGGATCGTCACCCCTACTACACCCATTTCTACCGGGTGAACTTCGACGGGTCCGGTCTCCGCCTCCTGACCCCGGAGGATGCGGATCACCAGATCCAGGTCTCCCCCTCGGGGCGCTACTTCATCGACACCCGCTCCACGGTCCACGACCCGCCCGTCATCACCCTCCGCTCCACGGACAACGGAAACACCGTCTTGGAGCTGGAGGACGCGGACATCTCGGGGGTGGCGGAGCTGGGCTGGACACCTCCCGAGATCTTCCGGGTCAAGGGACGGGACGGGATCACGGACATCTACGGTCTCCTCCACAAGCCGTCCCACTTCCATGCCGGCAAGAGCTATCCCGTCGTCAACTACATCTACCCGGGCCCCCAGATCGGGAGCGTGGGTTCCTGGGGCTGGAGCCTGGGCACCCGGGGCAACGTCCGGGCCCTGGCCGAGCTGGGGTTCATCGTGCTCCAGATCGACCACATGGGATCGCCCTTCCGTTCCAAGGATTTCCATGACAAGTATTACGGGGACATGGCGGACCACGGTCTTCCGGACCACGTGGCGGCCCTCCGGCAGCTCGCCGCCGCCCGGCCCTACATGGACCTGGACCGGGTGGGGATCTACGGCCACTCGGGAGGCGGCTTCGCCTCCACCGCCGCCATACTCCAGTACCCGGACGTCTTCCACGTGGCCGTGTCCACCGCCGGAAACCACGACAACCGCCGCTACGGAATCCACTGGGGCGAGAAGTACCAGGGCCTGCTGGAGCGGGACACGCTCCGGAACACGGACAACTACGAGAGCCAGGCGAACCAGACCTACGCCGAGAACCTCCGGGGCAAGCTCTTCCTCATGACCGGTGACATGGACGACAACGTCCACCCGGCCATGACCTACAAGGTCGCCCACGCCCTCATCGAGGCCAACAAGGATTTCGACTTCCTGATCCTGCCCGACCGGGCTCACGGCCTGAACGAGCCGTACGTGATCCGGCGCACCTGGGACTACTTCGTGAGGCACCTCCTGGGCAAGGAGCCGCCGGCAGAGTACGTGATCCGAAGGCCGGATTGAGGGTCCTGGTGGGCACCGGGGGAAGGGGCGCGCCCAGAGGGGTGTGGCCAGGGGGCTGATCCACCGCGCCCGGCCACGACTTTCCCCGAGCCGTAAAGCGTAGTTCGGTTCTCAAGAGGTCCCTGACGGCCAGGGTTGCCGAACCGGGTAAGGCGCGGTTCGCAGTCTGCGCCGCAATGCCCTCTCGCCTTGCGAAAGCTTCTGTACGTAAGTACGATAGAGAAGTATACGTACAGGAGGCGTCATGTCGTCCAAGAAGAAGCTCACGCTCTCCGTCGACCAGGAGGTCATCGAACGGGCTCGCCGGTATAGCATCAGGCACAAGACCAGCATCTCCCAGTTGGTTTCCACGTACCTGAGCCAACTCGATTCGCCTTCGGAACGACGGTTCTCACCTCTCGTCCATCGGCTCCGTGGGATCCTTCCCCAGGATGTGTCGATGGAAGAGTACCACCGGTACCTGGAAGAGAAGCACTCGTAATGCGACTCTTCATCGACGCAAACGTCATCCTGGATGTCCTCGCTGACCGGGAGCCATGGGTCCAGGACTCAGCCGCGGTCCTCTCCCTCCTTGACGAAGCCGGCGTTCAGGGACTTGTGGCGACTCATTCGGTCACCACCCTCTTCTATCTCGGGGCAAAGCACCTCGGACGCCCACGGACAGTCTCGGCTCACCTGGATCTCCTGGATCATGTCACGGTTACGCCTCTCGACCAGGATCTCCTGCTCCGAGCCCTTTCCCTCGGTTGGAACGATGTGGAGGATGCCGTTCAAGCGATATCCGCCCAGAGGGCCCGGGCCGACTACCTGGTAACTCGGAATCCCTCCGACTTCCCTTCCACTGTAGTTCCCGTGGTCACCCCCAGAGAACTGATCGCCATCCTTTCCGCTTCACCCGAATAACCTGCCCGGCACGTGCCACCACGTGGTGGCACCTAATGTCCGAGGGGTTCCGAACCACCACCCGCACACCATCCCCTCGTCGGGCCCTGCGCCAGTACATGGTGAAGCCGAGGAAGTCGAAGGTGCCGGTGCCATTCAGTCCTCGGACACGGCCTTTTCCAGGAGGGACTCGACGAAGGAGTTCATGCTTACTCTGCGCCGGGCCGCTTCGATGGCAATCCGTCGGTGGATGGCGGGACTGGTGCGGATGCTGAGCTTGCCGGAATAGGGCTTCTCGGGCTCCCGGCCCTTCTCGGCGCAGAACGCCAGGTACACCTCCACGGAGTTCTTCAGCTCTTCCCGGAGCTCCTCCACGGACGACCCATAGAAGGTGATGACGTCCTGGGTGTTGACCACAAAGCCGTGGAACTTCCCCAGCTCCTCGTCAAAATCGAACACGCCAACGTAGCCTTTGTACTCGATCATTCCACTGCCCCTGCAATCTTCAGAAACCGGCGGAGGTCTCGCACCGCGCTCTTGTCCAGATTGGGACCCGGATGAGGCCTATGAAACACAGCTGTTCGCCCATTGAGAAACACGGCCACCCGGGAGCCTGCTCTTTCCTCGAACTCGGCTCCGAGACTCTTCAGGAAGCCTTCAACCTCTCGCCACTTGATGTCGCCCGAAATGGGTTGCCGGAATAGGGCGGCCCGAGTCCGGTCATGCTTTCGGGTCATGATAGTATGATAGCAATCGTTGCTAGCATGGGCAAGGCTGGAGCACTCCCTTCGCCCGGCAGGGGCAGGTTGGGCTTCACCAGCTTGGCCCATGGATTCCGCCCTCGGGCGGGGCGAGGCCCCCACTCCGTCATCGAGGTGGACTGAGCCTCGGGTCCTGCGGTATTGTTCCTGGTTGAACCCATCGCCATCTCCCTTGATCATAAAGGTAAACCATCCAGGCCTCGCGTTTCATCTTCCCGGTTTGCCCGGATCGGTGGTGGGCAACTCGAACCCCGTAGACGCAGGCGGACACGCCGCCGGAGAATGCTCATGCAGGAGCGGGACGGAACCATGAGGTCGCTGGTGATCGCCGGCGCCCGGCCGAACTTCATGAAGGTGGCCCCCATCCTCCGGGCCCTGGAGGCCCGGGGCCACCCCGGCGTCCTGGTCCACACCGGCCAGCATTACGACTTCCAGCTCTCGGAGACGTTCTTCCAGGAGTTAGGCCTTCCGGAGCCGGCCTACCACCTGGAGGTGGGCTCCGCCAGCCACGCTGTCCAGACGGCCCGCTGCATGGAGGCCTTCGAGCCCGTCCTCATGAAGGAGCGTCCCCACTGGGTGGTGGTGGTGGGCGACGTGAATTCCCCCCTGGCCTGCTCCCTGGTGACGGCAAAGCTCCGGGAGACTCTGGGGTGCCGGCTGGCCCACGTGGAGGCGGGGCTCAGGAGCCGGGACTGGCGCATGCCCGAGGAGGTGAACCGGGTCCTCACCGACCGCCTCTCCGATTGCCTCCTCACCCCGTCGCCGGAAGCGGGGCTGAACCTGCGGGAGGAGGGCATCGACGGGTCCGGAGTGGTCTTCGTGGGCAACGTCATGATCGACACCCTCATGGATCAGCTTCCCCACGCCCGGGCCCTGGACGTTCCCGGCCGTCTCGGTGTGGAAAAGGGACGATATGCCGTGGTGACCCTCCATCGGCCCTCCAACGTGGATGATCTCGCTGCCCTGGAGACCATCTTGAGAGGCCTGGGGAGGTTGTCTCTGGACCTTCCCGTGG
This sequence comes from Gemmatimonadota bacterium, assembly GCA_003564295.1. Lineage (GTDB taxonomy): Bacteria > Gemmatimonadota > Gemmatimonadetes > Longimicrobiales > Gaopeijiaceae > PXFI01. The sequence continues at coordinate 5,183 of PXFI01000040.1, forward strand.
TCTTTCCGGTGCATCCCCGCACGCGCAAGCAGGTGGAGGCCTTCGGCCTGGAAGAGCTCTTGAAGCCCCTGAAAGCCCTGCCTCCGGTGGCCTACCGGGAGATGATCGGGGCCGTGGCCGACTCGGGGATCGTCCTCACCGACTCGGGCGGGCTCCAGGAAGAGACCACGGTCCTGGGCATTCCTTGCGCCACCCTCCGGGAGCAGACGGAACGACCCATCACCGTAGAGGAGGGAACCAACCGTCTCGTGCCCTGGCCCATCACGGAAGCAGGACTCCTGGCCACCGCGAAGGCGGCCCTGGAGCGCAGGTCCGGCCAAGCAACGGCACCCCGAGGATGGGACGGCAAGGCCGCCGAGAGGGTGGTGGAGGCCCTTCTCTGTCGCTCGGCGGCGCCTCGTGAGGGTGCACCCTGAGCCCTGGGGCCAGCGGGGGGCCACCACGGCGCGCCCTGAGTTCTGAGGTCAGCGGGGGGCGGAACCAGGTGCTTCGCCTACCCTGAACGCTATCGGCAATAGCACGCCGGGGTATTGCGGAGGGGAAAGGGGAGAAGGCGCCGGTTCAGAATGCTTCAACGTGGTCGGCGAGCGCTCCAAGAGCGACGCTCCTCTGGCTCCAAGAGGGTAGAATGGAGTATGATTGGAGAATCGACTCCTCGGGAAGTAAGGAGATGAAATGAGGACGTTTACCGCAGTGGTCGAGCGGGATGCCGATACAGGTCTGTTTGTCGGTTACGTGCCGGGATTCGCCGGCGCGCACTCCCAGGGCGAGACCCTCGACGAGTTGAATAAGAATCTGAAAGAGGTTGTCAGCATGCTCTTGGAGGACGGAGAACCGGAGCTTGAAGCCGAGTTCGTGGGAACTCAGACGATTTCGGCATAAGCGATGGGTCAGCTACCTATGCTGACGGCGCGAGATGTGATCGCGATACTTGAGAGGATGGGATTCGAAGAAGTACGGCAAAGGGGTTCTCACAAACAGTTTCGCCACCCAGACGGTCGGCGAACAACCGTTCCGGTGCATGGCGGCCGCGACATCGCCCCCCTCCTGCTCCGCCAAATCATCAAGGACACGCACGTGACCCCGGAGGAGTTTCTCCGGCACCGATAATGGAGAACCCGCCGTGCCAGCTGCTGACACGCGGGTTCCTCATCGTACGGGTGGAAATCACCCTCGTCGGGCACGGTCTCATCCGGGTAACAGGCCATCCAAAGGCGCGCCCGAAACCCCTACTGGCCCTCGGGCTCGGCAGGAGCCTGGACGTACGTACAGCGAGAGACTCAGCCTGTTCCTCTGCTGGGGTGAGGTCCGGACGGAGACACTGGTGATTCGACTCACAGAGGCCAGGGCGGAGAGGGGATACCGAGTCCGGCTCCGCCTGTGGTGCCCAAGAAGGTCTCCAAGGCCGGTGGGCGGGCTTCTGCTTTTCGCTCGCCGCCGCGGGCGTTACGCGCCCGGGTTAGGCTGGGCCAGCCGGGTTGGGCTGGGCCGCGCTGGCTGGGCTGGGCCGCGCTGGCTGGGCTGGGCCGCCTGGGTTGGGCTGGGCCGCGCTGGCTGGGCGGGGCTGCCCGGGTTAGGCTGGGCCGCGCTGGCTGGGCGGGGCTGCCCGGGTTAGGCTGGGCCGCCCGAACCCGGTTGCCGCTCCCCATTTCGGCTCGCAGCCGAGAACAAGGTAGAGAGCGACGTTGGCTCGCCCAACGTCATCCGCCATTCGCTCGGAAAAC
>PXFI01000076.1 GCA_003564295.1 Gemmatimonadota bacterium
GGTCCTACGGTCAAGAGGGCCACGGTGCGGCATCAGATAACAAAGAGTTGCCGCTTTCGCTCACTTCGTTCGCTCCAGGGAGGACGGCGCAGGAGCGCCGCGCCGGCAACTTCTGAACGTTGTCACGAAGGCGTTGCGTCAGTCGTTATCTGGTCACGAGTGGGTAGACACGTTTGCTGGTATGGAGGATCCGATGGATCCGAGGAATCGTCCTGTCGCAAGTGTTACAAGACTGGCAGCCGCGCTTCTCGCCCTTTTCCCGGCCGCTTGCACTTCTAGCGTTGCACCAGAAGATGAGGAGCGACGACTCGGCCTCATCTCTGGGTTCAACAACGACGATCCCCGGGTCATACTGCCAGATACGGTGCAGGCTGGCGTGGAGTTTGGCGTGCAAGTGACCACGTATGGGAATGGATGCAAGAGAAAGGGGGAAACCCAGGGCGAGCTGATCGGGGATACCGTGGTAGTGACGCCGAACGACTACTTCAACGTGGGCGCTGGGGTGTGTGCGGACATCCTTCTGTCCTTCGTCCATGAGGCTGTCATCGTGTTCGAGCAAGAGGGGGAGGCACACGTTCGGGTTGTCGGCAGGGACCGTGGAGTGTTCCCGCCAGAAATCATGCAGGTTGACCATGAACTGTTCGTACGTCCTGCAAGAGGCCCCGACTAGACCTCCCGAGGGGATGGTACAGGGTAGTCGGCAATCCCCCAACCGAGTCGCTCCGTCCACCCACACGCACGCCGCCCAATAGCCGAGCATGCCGCGCATGAGCTATGCTCGGTACGGACCCGGGTCGGTGCTTGACGAGCGCGCCTGGCCACGGGCGTGTCGCATGCTCGCCTGCGGCTTGCGGCCCTTCGCCGGGTCGCAAGATGCAGTTGGAATTGGGCTGAAAGGCCTGCTCAGGGTAAGCGCCCTCCTGGGCTCACCTGTCTACTGCCCCCCGCTCCTGGCCAGCCAGGCGTTGTAGGCCCCGTCGCCCAGTCCATAGATGTCATCGACGCCGTTGATGGAAATGGTCTTCCCTTCGCCATCCACGACGATGAGCGTCGGGATCCACCGGACGCCGTATCGCTGGGGCAGGGCCGTGGCCTCGTCGCTGTCGAAGGGGACGGCCAGCCAGGGCATGGCGTAATCCGTCATGTAGGCGAACATTTCCTGGGCGCTGGCCTCGAGGCTCACGAGTACGACCTCGAAGGATTTCTCATCCTGTCGAACCTGGTCGTAGAAGTTGATCAGCACTGGCGTGAAAGCCCCGCATGCAGGACACGCTCGGGCCGCGAAGTAGATGGCGACGACGGCCTTGTCCTCGATGGTCTCGGTGCCCACCGCGCTACCGTCCGCCCTGAAGAGGACCGGCCCGAAAAGATCGGAAAGGGAATCAGGGGGCTCGGGCTCCACGATGCGGTTGGCATCAGCGCAGGAGGTGAGCAAGGAGCAACAAAGCCCCACCACCATGACGTACGTGAGGGCCGTGTCCCGGAGACGTGTCGGTCCCATTCTTCCTCCCCAGCGCGAGGCCGTCTTCCGGCGGTGCAGCGGCGTTCGGTGGTGTACGGACGATTGCCGCCCACGCCGGAAGGGCCCAGGTGAATCCTCTTCCAACCAACCTATGGCTCCGAACGCCTCCCCACCACCGATGGCCGCCCCTGAGAGGCCCCCTCCACCTGCTTATCCCCTACTCAGACCACGCGTCCGGGCCTCCTTCCCGTGTGAACAGCCTCCTCCACCACTGCCACCCCGTTCACCAGGACGTGCAGGATCCCGGTGGGGAAACGGTGGGGGTCGTTGAAGGTGGCCGCGTCCCTCACCGTGGTTGCATCGAACACCACCAGGTCTGCCTTCTTTCCCCTGGCGATGCGTCCCCGGTCCCGGAGCCTCACCTGGTCCGCAGGCATGCTGGTCATCTTCCGGACGGCCGTGGGGAGGTCGAAGATGCCCAGCTCTCGGCAGTAGTGCCCCAGGACCCTGGGGAAGGTTCCGTAGCTCCGGGGATGGGGGCGGCTCCGGGTGGGTTCCAGTGGCGGTGCCATACTGGAGCCGTCGGATCCGATCATTACCAATGGGTGAGAGAGCACCATCTCCACGTTTTCGGCGCTCATCCCGTGGCCGATGAAGCTCACCGAGCCCCCTTCTTCCACCAGGAGTCGGAGGAGGGCGTCCACTGGTTCTTGCCCCCGGGCTTCGGCGATCTCCTCCAGGTTGAGCCCCACCAGGGGCCGGTTCCCGTCGGTCCTGACGCTGCTGATGACGATGAGGTGAAAGGCGCCGGGGTCCAGCAGAACCCTCTGCAGCAGCTCGTCACGGAGCCGAGCCCGCTGGACGGGATCGTCCAGGCGCCGGGCCAGGGCTTCCCACCCGCCGTCCATGGCCCAGGCCGGCATGAAGATGGTGAGGCCCGTGGAGTAGGCCGTGTAGGGATAGGCGTCGGCCAGGACGTCCCCCCCCGCCGTCCGGGCTCCCACGATGAGATCCAGGGCCGCCACCTGCTTTCCCCAGTTGGGCATGCCCGCCGCCTTCAGATGGGCGATCTGCACCCGGACGCCCGTCTCCCGGCCGATGCGCAGCGCCTCGTCCACCGCCTCCAGGAGCATGGCCTCCTCGTTGCGGATGTGGGTGGCGTAGAGCCCTCCCCGCCGGGCCACCGCCCGGGCCATGGCCACGATCTCCTCCGTGGGGGTGAAGCGCCCCGGGACGTATTCCAGGCCGGTGGAGATCCCAATAGCGCCCTGGTCCATCCCCTCCTCCACCATACCGAGGACCGTGGCCATTTCCTCCGGTGTCAGGGGACGGTCCTCAGAACCCGCAACCATCTGCCGAAGCGTCCCGTGTCCCAGGAGAAGGGCGTGGTTCACGGAGATGCCTTCTTCGTCCAGGACCCGGAAGTAGGAGGCCACGTCGGTCCAGGCAGCCCTGGCCCGGGCAGCTTCCCCCTCGGGGAGAAGGGCGGCCTCCGGGTGCTCCTCGGCCTCCCGCGGCGCCCGGGGCGCCGCCGAGCCCCCGCAGTTTCCGGTGATCTCCGTGGTGACCCCCTGCATCACCCTGGAGTCGGCGGTGGGATAGCGGAGGATGGAGCCGTCGGAGTGGCTGTGGATATCGATGAACCCGGGGCTCACCACGAGACCGGCGGCGTCCAGGACCCGGCGCCCCTGGGCAGGATCTATGTCCCCCAGGGCGGCGATGGTGTCGCCCATGATGCCCAGATCGGCCTGGAACGGCGGGCCCCCGGTACCGTCCAGGACCATCCCGCCCCGGATGACCAGGTCGAAGGAGGGCCGGGCCCAGACCGTAGTGGGGAAGAGGGCCATCCCCAGGGTAGCGGTGGCGGCCCGGGCCAGGAACTCCCGGCGGGGCAGATGGTTGCGGTGGGAAGTGGGCTCGGACATGAGACGGCTCGGGATAGGGAATCTCGGGGCCCTGGGGGACCGTGCTCTCGGCTTTCAAGTTGGCCAAGGGTGGTGCGGGCGGGCAAGACGGAGGGATGGGGTGCCGCCGGGAGCCCCGTTTTCCACTTCCATTCTCTGTGCGAATGGTGTAATTATGGAGTAAGGGTGTAACCGCCGAGAGGAGGACCCATGGCACTCAACATCAAGAACACTGAAGTGGAGCGGTTGGCGACGGAGGTGGCTCGCCTGACCGGAGAGACGAAGACGGAAGCGATTCGCCGAGCCCTCATGGAGCGTCGCGGGCGGCTCCGCACGGGAATCAGCCAGCACAGCCAGGCCGAGCGCCTCTTGCGGTTTCTGGAGACGGAGGTCTGGCCACGTGTTCCGGAGGAGCAATTCGGTCGAGCCCCGGGGCGGCAGGAGCGGGAGGAGATCCTGGGTTACGGTGCGGAGGGGGTATGATCGTGGATGCTTCGGCGATTCTCGCCATCGTGTTCCGGGAGCCGGGCTTTCGGGATCTGCTGGAGCGGCTCCGGTCCGCAGACTTCATCGGGGCCGGTACACCCACCCTCGCCGAGACGGGCATCGTCCTCCACGCCCGCCTCGGTGACGCGTCCCGGGGGATGCTCGAGCGGATGCTGGATGAATTCGGAATTCGGGAGATCCCCTGCGGCGAGATTCATTGGCGGGAAGCGGTGGAAGCCTTTCGCCGGTTTGGCAAAGGCCGACACGAGGCGTCCCTGAACTTCGGTGACTGCCTCACCTACGCCACGGCGAAACTCGCCGGCCAGCCGCTCCTCTTTGTGGGCGACGACTTCTCGAAGACGGACTTGGCGCGAGCCTGAGGGATGAGGGGGGCCGCTAGCCCTCCCATACTGATCAGATTCGGCCAGGCGGTTGGCCAACTGGAATTCCCCGGGGCGGGGCTCGAGAATGCCGACAACGCATTCGTGGACGCTCTTGGCAGTACTGTCTCCCGCTGAACGGGACAAAGTTCTCGAATTCCTGGAGACAGAGACGTGACACGAGAACAACTCGAACACGCGATCCGAGCTGCAGGTGACGTGGCGGATGACAGGGAGGTCTTCGTCTTCGGATCCCAGGCAATTTTGGCTGGGTACCCGAACGCCCCAGAGCAGCTCAGAGCCTCCATTGAAGTGGATGTGCAGCCAAAGAACCGGCCAGAAGCCGTGGATCAGATTGACGGGAGTCTCGGTGAACTATCCCAATTCCATCAGACCCACGGGTTCTATGTTCACGGCGTGTCGATTGAAGCTGCAACGCTCCCGTCCGGGTGGGAGGGCCGCACCGTCCCTTGAGTAGCCGACTCCTGATAACAAGCGCATCGCCGACGGTGGACGGACCGAGGCGGAGCCTTTGCTTGGGACAGGATACCCAGGGCAGGGAGTTCGCGGATAGCGCTTAACCATCTCCCCGGCGTAGCTCATACAATTCAACAAAGGACCCATCGGTGGTCCCCGCCAGGATGTGCTGTTCGCCTACACACAAGAGTGCGAGTCCTGGTGGTGTCGTCACCCTCCCAATCAGCCTCCCATGATCGTCAAAGACGGACCACTCAAGGGCGCCATCCTCCTCCTGACCCAGCTCCCCAATCCAGAGCTCGTTGCCCGGTCCCGCCAGGAGCTCCCAGATCGCAGGGAGCCTGCCCCCATCGTTCACCATGTCCACGATCCTGATCCGGGCGTCTCGGAAGTACTCCGTCTCCGCCTCGTCGATGAACCTTCTGTTCAGCCAGTCCGCAAGGGCCGGGTCAACCCTCTCGGATGGGTCGGGACGGCGAATACGGCCGATCTCCTCTCCATTGGGTGAGTAGACTGCCACGTCATACGTGTCGCTCCAGGCGACGTACCATTGCGAGTCCCCCACCGCCGTGAGGCGTCGATTGGCCAGAGGCGGAGTCTCTACGACTCCTTCGGTCTCGCTCATCTGAACCTTGTGGTCACCCCCGGGAGGGAAACGCCCGAGGAATCGGGACGCTTGCTTGTCCACGAGGTGGTACTCAGCCGAATCGGTCCTGGCACCTTCCCAGGATACCCAGGCGAACGGGTTGGCAATGGGGTAGTAGCTGAACAAGAAGGATCCATCGGGGAAGGCACCATGCAGCTTGATTCCATGTCGCAGCACCCGGGGGACAGGAAGCTCGAAGCGTCTCCCCACCTGGCCATCAGGTCCAAATACCGTGACGGCGAAACCCCACTGATCAAGTGCCGCCACGGAGTCGCCAGCCCAGGGGCCAAGATAGTGAAGCGAATGGAAGCTCCCTGTAGCGTCGCCTGAGCCATCCCACTGGGCTACCCTGGTCCCGTCGGGGTTGTACACATCGATCCGTCCCTGCCTCCTTTCACACAGCAGGATCCGGCCGGAGGAATCGAGCACGGCACCACAGAGTGGACCGGCCTCACGATGCAGGCTCGCGACGGGCACCGCCGATACCGTCCAAGCCGACGCCGCACCGGCGTCTGGGGCCGGGGATGAGGAGTCTCCCGCGCATACGCTCAGGGCGGGCACCAGGACAACACTACAGCACCAGACAAAGGCCTGCTTCATGAGGACGAAGCTCCTATCGAGCACAACTACTGGGAATCACCATCACCGACTCCACATCAAAGGCATCACGGGCCAGTCCAAGTATGTGTCGTGGACCAACGTGGAGGAGTTCTGTGCCCGCTGGAAGGGAGACGGTGTCGCGGACCACCCCGAGAGTGTCCATAACGAGATACCTCTCCGGCCGCCGTTCGTCGGGGTGCACCATGGCGACCCAAACGTACCCGAGGGGATCGGGGCGAACCCGCGCAAAGGGGGGAAGCCACGCCGGATAGGGGATGTCGTCGGCGATCCGGCGGATCTGGCGCAACGCATCTTCTGTCCCGTACCGATCCCCGATGTCCGCGAGCCAGGCTTCCTTGAATCCCCGGATCTCCCCGGAGGTGAGGGCAGGGGGTTCCAACGGGACTGCCAGTGTATCCCGCCGACCCGATTCCGGGTCCACGAGCTCCAAGATGGGTTCGTCGCCCGTCGCGATCACAACTCGGTCTCCGAGAACGAAGACACTGGTTAGCCGGCCGAAAGGGAGCAGGCGATTGAAGAACCCCTCTCCCTCCTCACGGTACATCTCGGCATCCGCCACTTGGCCGAGCCGGATAGGCTCCCGCCCCTCTCCTCCCTCCACCCACAGCTCGCGTGCGGCACGTACAACCCGACCCTGGGCCGACGGGGGAGTCCAGGATCCTCCCGCATAGACGAACCTACCATCAGGAAGGGGACCTGCCCGAGGATAGGCTCCTGCCGGAAGACCCGCAGGCATTATGGCCCGCCGCGCGTCCAGAACCGATCCGTCGGGTCCGAAATACGCCAACTCCCCCTTCTGCCGGTCGAAGGTCACGAAACCTCCCGAAGGCGATCTGCGAACCCAGGCGAGCAGGTGGAAGCCGCCGGGGCCGTCCCGGGGCTCTCCCAATCGCGCAAGGACGCGACCGGAAGGGGAGA
>PXFI01000111.1 GCA_003564295.1 Gemmatimonadota bacterium
CACATTGAGGCGGGTGTCCACGGAGAGAGTGGTCTGCTTTAGCTCGGCGAAGACGTACCGGGCGCCAAAGGTTCCGCTGGCGAAAGAGTCGGTGATCCTGGCGACGTACTGGGCCGGGTCAAGGTTGGACGAGAGCCTGGGGCCCAGGGAAAGATCCACAGTGTTGGTGGGCTTGAGGGAAATGCGTCCCCAGAGGCTCTTTCGGAGCCCGCCAGCTTCGTCCCACTCCCGGCGCAACGTGAGCATACCGCTGTATGCCTTGGTGAAGTCGGTGCTCACCGTAAGGGTGAGCTGGTGGCTCGCCGGTCTCATGGTAAGGGGGCCGCCCCGGGTGAGGCGGTCGTCCAGGGCTCGGAGCTCGCGCTGATAGTTGAGGTGGGTCGACCAGTAGTTCAGGAAGGTCACGCTTGCCCGGGAAGAGAGGTTGGTACTCAGACGGTCACCGTTGAAGTTCCAGGAGGCCCGGGGCTGGAGGCTCACATTGTAACGGCGAAAGACGTCTCCGGGGCGGTTCTCCTGGTATTGGAGCCTGGCCTCCACCTCCCGTCGGTCTGCGTTCCGCTGGTATCCCAGGTCGTTCACCTCGAAACCGGGACTGGATGCGCTGAGCTGTATGTTGCCCAGCCAGTGGGTGCCGGCCTGGCGGTGGAGCTCCAGGTTGGCCGTGTATCCGGCCAGGGAGGTGGCCGTGGAATCCAACTGGAGGTGACCAGCGTCGGGACGCTGGTAGTACCGGGCCGAAGAGATCTGGGCGTGGTGGATGACCTGGGGCGTGCCGGCGATGCGGCTACCGGCCACGTGTCCGTGAAGAGACCAGGCGCGGTTGGACCACTGGTGGAGGAAGTCGAGCCCACCGGCGTAGGCGGAGGAGCGCAGCAGGCTTGCCAGGGCAGGATCCCCCAGTTCCCGGTGCACGGCAGTGGCGATACCCCCTACGGCCGACTGCCCGTTCCGGAAGTCCCTGCGCAGGCGACCGGCCGAATAGCTGCTCAAGGGTGAAAGCTGGGCCTGGTGGCGGTTCCGTGACGCGTCCACATAGGGGGCAACCTGACGGGCCGTAACGGCCTCCAGGATCCCCACGGACCAGCCTCCGGCCGTCCGCCCGGTGAGCTTCGCGGCCCCCAGGATGCTGGTGGCTTCCGGCCTGTCCGCGTAGACCGCCTCGGCAGGGAAACGTCCCGGCGGAGCGCTCCCGATGCGCCGTGAGTAGAGGAGTTGGGTGGGGCCGGTGCCGGCGCCATCGTCGCCCCCTCCACCCCCACCCAGCCCGCGGCCACCCCCACCCCCACCCCCACCCTCTCCTCCGCCTCCCTGGCCGAAGGAGAAGATGCCTGCACCCTCGACGAAAAAGGGCCGTCTCTCCTGGAAACGGGTCTCGAAGGCCGTGAGATTCACCACGGCCGGATCCACCTCCACCTGGCCGAAGTCCGGGTTGACGGTGGCGTTCAGGGTCAGGTTCGAGGAGAGGCGGTACTTGAGGTCGACTCCCACTCCGTAGAAGAAGTCGGAACCATCCCGGAACGGATTGACGAACCCTACATCGTCGTTCTGGTCCACGGGGAGGTACTCGGCCCTTCCCTGGACGTAGGGAAGGATCTCCAGGCCCCGGGAGGGCTTGATCCCTTCGATGCCAACCAGGTAGCCGTAACGGGCGATGCCCGCCGCCTGGTCCTTGGGAGTGAAGGAGAAGAGCTGTGTTTCCCGGTTCCGGGCGATGTCACGGGTGATCTGGATGCCCCAGACCTGCTCGGGCTGGTTCCGGAAGCGGAGCTGGCTGAAGGGAATACGAGCCTCGACGCTCCAGCCGTCTTCATCCATGTGAGTGGCCACCTCCCACACGGGATCCCAGGAGCTGTCCCCCCGTCGGTCCTGGCCCCCCGACAGGGCTTCGTCCCCTCTCACCCCCGAGGGGTTCACCTGGAACTTGAAGCCCGTCCGCCTGTCGTTGTAGGTGTCCAGGGAGATGGTCAGCCAATCCGCCTCCATGATGAACCCGTCCCGGCGTCCCAGGCGGGTGGACACCGGGTGCCTGTCCCGGAGGATGGCCCCGATGTAGATGGCTTCGTCGTCGTAGAGAATGAAGACTTTGGTGCTCTCGGAGCCCGGTTCCCCTTCCAGGGGATCAAGCTGGGTGAAGACGGTGGCGGGCTGGGCTCGGCTCCACGCCTCCTCGTCCAGGATTCCATCCAGAATGATCTCTTCACTGAGACGCGCCGCACGGATCACGGGAAGGGCCATTTCCGTCTCCCACTCTCCCTGCCCATCCTGGCTGTGGGCCGGGTCGGGCCAGAGGAGGCAGAGGCCCAGGAGGACGGCCAACCAGTGCGTAACGGTCAATCTCATGGTGTTAGAGTCGTTCATCTTCATGTGGCGGCTCGGATCACCTCTCGGACCGGGACTGATCAACGCCGGTGGAACCCTCCGGGGCCCACCGCCTGAATACCGACATTAACAATAAGACAAACCATCCCCCGGGGAATGTTGAGGGGAACGCCACTTGGTGCCTGCTGCGACGAAGGGCTGCTCCAGGCCCCTTTCCAGAGATCGTCTCATGGCTCAGGTTGGTGGGCAAGGGCTGGTGCAGGGTCGGGAATGCTGCGAAATGGTGTTGGGAAGGTCTTCCTGTTGGGACATCAGCTTTCCCCCGTCTGGAAGACTGGCTGCACCGCGCCGGTGGTATCGGCCGGGGGAATACCGTCGCCCGGCCCCGGCCTCCGGTGGTGCTGCCTTGGTCTGGATGCTCGATAAGGAGTCGAGAATGGCCAGAATCCTGATCGTCGACGACGAGGAGATGGAAAGGGTGCTTGTGACGGCCGCGCTGGAGGGGGTAGGCCACGAGCTCTTCTATGCCGGCGATGGAAAGGGTGCCTATGATCTCTGCCGCTCCAAGGATCTGGATCTGGTGATCACCGACCTGGCCATGCCCGAGTCGAGCGGTCTCCGTCTCATCAAGGAGCTCAGGGAGCACCATTTCAACGTTCCCATCATTGCCGTATCGTGGTGGGCCGCCGACCAGTTGGACCTTGCCCGGGATTACGGAGCCGACTTCGTCCTATGCAAACCCCTGGACCGGAAGGGCTTCCTGGCCACGGTCGAGGAGGCCCTGGAGTTGCGACGTATGAGACCCTCTGACTCCTGGCAGCCCTGGGATTGAGTTGGCCACCGCCCTGGCGGGCGACCGGAAGAGATGAAGCGCCACGGTGGGAGCTTTTCAGGTCAGAGGAGACAGCAATCCTTCGACGGCGATCCGTGTATCTGCTGCTCCTCGTCTTCTTCCTGGCTTCCTTCGCACCCCCTGACTCCCCTGGGTGGACTCCGAGAATCAGCGCCGGCGCGAAGGGGACCCAGCACGATCTCATCAAGAGCGAAGGAATCTCATGGCAACTGATCAAGGGACCGAAATCAGGGGCACCGGAAGGAGGGGCGCTGGATGGAGAAGAGCGTTACTTTGGGGACAGTTCTTCGGGCAGAAAGTTCTACGCCGTCGCCATCGGCTCAGGGAGCTCTGTCATGTTGGTGACCTTACGAGACGGCCTCCGCCTCCATATTCGAGTCCGGGGCGTGGGCGATCCGCTGCTGTTGCTTCACGGCTTCACCGGGTCCGCCGAATCCTGGGGAGAGGAGCTGTTCTCGGGCCTGGCCCGTGCCCATCAGGTGGTGGCGGTGGACCTGTTGGGACACGGGGAAAGCGACTTCTCCCCGGATCCAGGCCGTTACGGGATGGATGAGATGCTGAAGGACCTGTGGGAGGTCCTGGACGCCCTGTCCGTGGAGCGGGCCAGGTGGCTGGGGTATTCCATGGGCGGCCGCATCGCCATCGCCGGCGCCGTGAGGGATCCCTCCAGGATCTCCGGCCTGATCCTGGAGAGTGCGTCTCCCGGATTGGCCGGCGAGGGGGAGCGCCGAGCCCGGCGCCGGGCCGACGAGGCCCTGGCGGAAGGGATCCTTCTGGGGGGCATGGAGGAATTCGTGGACCATTGGATGGGGCTCCCCCTGTTTGCGACCCAGGGCAAGCTTCCGCCCGGGATCCTTGCGGCTCAACGGGAGCGCCGACTCCGCAACCGGCCGGAGGCGCTGGCGGCGTGCTTGAGGGGGCTGGGCGTGGGTGTCCAGCCTTCGTTCTGGGATTCTCTGTCCGGCATCCAGCTGCCCACCCTCATCCTTGCCGGAGAAGAGGATCGAAGGTTCTCGGAGATCGCCTCGCGCATGGCCGACCTCATGCCGCAGACCACCCTTCGGCTGATACCGAAATCCGGGCATGCCATCCACCGGGAGAATCCCTTCGCCTGGTTGGCTGCCGTGCGAACCTTCGAGCCCTCCCGTCCATGAGCCCCAAGGTGTCTCCCCCAACGAGGATGGCTCCCGGCGTGGCGAGACCTGGTGGGGTGGCCGGCGCCCGGGCGACGGAGATGGGAGGAGTTCCATGAAGACAATCGGCCTTCTGGGAGGCATGAGCTGGGAGTCCACGGTGTCGTATTACCAGGTCTTGAACCGAGAGGTGGGCCGGAGGCTGGGCGGGCTGCATTCGGCCCGCGTGCTCCTTCTCAGTGTGGATTTCCAGGAGATCGAGACGCTACAGCACGAGGGGCGTTGGGAGGAGCTTGGCCACATCCTGGCCCGGGAGGCCTCCATCCTGGAGCAGGCCGGAGCCGAGTTCCTGGTCCTCTGTACGAACACCATGCACCTTCTGGCGCCTGCCATCGAGACCGCCGTCTCCATACCCCTCTTCCACATCGCCGATGCCACCGCCTCCAGGATCAGGGAGGCGGGCATGGAGCGGGTAGGGCTCCTGGGCACACGGTTCACCATGGAGGAGCCCTTCTACCGCAGTCGGTTAGAAGACCTCCATTCCATACAAGTGGTGGTCCCGGCATTCCAGGACCGACGAGAGATCCACCGGGTAATCTACCAGGAGCTCACTCGGGGGAGGATCAGGGAGGAGTCGAGGGCGGTGTTCGTCCGGATCGTGGACGGTCTGTTTCGGGAAGGTGCCCAGGGCGTGATTTTGGGATGCACGGAGATCGGGCTTCTCCTCCGCCAGGAAGACACGCCGGTACCCCTCTTCGACACGGCCTTGATCCACGCCCAGGAGGCGGCCATCCTGGCACTTCGGGAGGCTTGAGAGGCGACGGAGGTAAGGTGAGGGTTCGACCACAGATGGGGAGGGTTCATTGAAGGCGGACGATTTCCGGGCCTGGCTCGCGGCAGGGGGGACGGGCTCGGAGGCGTGAGAGCTTGAGGGGGGAGGAACCTCCTGATATTCTACTTCTACGAATGCCCATGGAAACCGCAACCCGAAACGAGGGAAAGAATCAAGCGAAAATGGCCAAGCCCAGCGGCGCGACCGTCATCATCTGGAGGGATCTGGCTCAGGAAGGTTACACCTACGCCGAGATAGCCAGGAAATACCCGGATTTCACGGTCAATCAGATCCGGCATTATTGCCTCGGTAACACGGGCTCCCGGCTTCCGGGGCCGATCCAGAAATCAGGCCGTTGGCAGGGGAGCAACGTATGGCTTCGAGGTGAGAAGTCGCCTCACGCGGCCATGAACACCGCCCAGGCCTTGGAGGTCCTGGAGGATTGGGACGAGGAGAAGGGCCGGTGGAAGCACTCGGCTGCTCACTGGGCGAAGACCCTTGGAGTCTCGCCCAGCGCCATCCAGCAGCTGCGAAGGGGTGACACATGGCGGCATTTGAAGCACCCCAACCAACGCAACAACCGGGAGAAGAAGGGCTAGTCCTTCGGCTTCTCCCGGGCGGTTCCTGAGGAGGTCCCCGCTTGGGGCCCTCAGCATCTCCCCACCGGCCCGTTCTGGGTGCAAGGAGGAGTATGGGCGATCTGCAAGAAGCCGTTCGGGAGTTTCTCGCCCAAAAGCGCCTGGCCGTGGCAGGTGTTTCTCGGGAGGGGAATCTCCCGGCCAATCTCATCTTCCGAAAGCTCAAGGACTCAGGGTACGAGGTGTTCCCGGTCAACCCCAACGCCGCGGAGGTGGAGGGCGTTTCCTGCTACCCGGACCTTGGATCGGTGCCGGTGGCCCTGGAAGGGGTGGTGGTGGCCACTCCCCCCGGTGCTGCCGAGGACCTGGTTCGGGAGTGCGCGGTTCTGGGGATCTCCAGGGTATGGATGCACCGATCCCTGGGGACGGGGAGCGTATCTGCTGAGGCCCTGAAGCTGTGTCGCGAGAAGGGGATAGCCGTGATCCCCGGCGCCTGTCCCATGATGTTCGTGGAGCCGGTGGATCTTGGACACCGTTGCCTCCGCTGGCTTCTGGGGGGTCTTGGAAAGCTGCCGGAACCGGAGGGTTTCCCGGACCAGGAATAGAGAGGTCTGGCGTCGCCGGTTCCATCGTCCAATCCTTTATGGTTAAGAGTTCTCCGTTCTGATCCTGCAAGGAGGGCCGCCATGGCGTTCACGATCCGGAGGGTGGACTATTTCCACACCACAGTGCGGGACCAGCCGGGAGAGGCCTACCAGTTCCTCTCGCAGCTTGCGCAGCTGGGCCTGAACCTGATGGCGTTCACTGCGGTCCCGGTGGGCCCTACCCATACCCAGCTCACCCTCTTTCCCGAAGATACGGCCAGGATGAGCTCCGCAGGCCAGAGGGCCGGCATGAACCTGGACGGGCCTTACGCTGCGTTTCTGGTCCAGGGGGACGACAAGCTGGGGGCCCTTTCCGAAATCCACGAGAGCCTCTACAGAGCCGACGTGAACGTGTATGCGTCCAGCGGGGTCACCGATGGGCAGGGGACCTTCGGGTACGTCCTCTACGTGCGGCCGGAGGACTACAAGCGAGCTGCCGCTGCGTTGGGGATCTGACGGAGGCCCGGACCATGGAGATTGCCACCCTCGGAGGCGGTTGCTTCTGGTGCCTGGAGGCCGTCTACCTGGAC
>PXFI01000335.1 GCA_003564295.1 Gemmatimonadota bacterium
GGAAGGGGCCCGGGTCGAACTCTACGCCGTAGCCCTGAAGGGAGATCCTGTCCCCGGAGCCTACAGGTGGGTGGAGCGGCGAACCATGGGAGGTCCGTTGGCCAGTCCTTCTCCCCATCAGATCCGGTCCAACGGCTTGTCCTCTTCTCCCTCTTCGTCCTCCTTCTTCTTTCCGCCACCCAAGCCCCTCAGGAGCTTGTCCAGGAGGGCCTGCATTTCAGGCGGCAGACCCGACGGGCCTTTCGGAATGCTCTCCGGCCCCACCTCGCCAGGGTCTTCACCGGTCCGGATGGTCTCCTGGATGCGGCGGTTGTTCAGGTCCATCATGGACAGGTAGGAGTGGACCATCCGACTGAACTGTTTCTGCGTCACCGTACCGTCTTTGATCCAGATATCGCCGTAGAGGGTGATCTCTCCGTCCTTCGCGTCCCAGCCGAGTTTCAGGAAACGCAGACGGTAGTTCAGGTCCGCCAGGAGCTGAAGCGTGACGCCCAGGTGTGGATGGTCCACCCGGCACGCGTTGTAACTGATGCTCCGAAACTGGAGGAATTCGCCACTCAGCTCCAGGATGACGAGAAACGAGTACTCCCCAAAGGCTCCCCTTGCCCTCATCATCAGGACGTCGCGACCAGGATCCAGGAAGTACTTGAGCCCCTCGCCATCAGCGAGCTGCTTGAGCTGAGCCATGGTCAAGGCCATCGTTCACTCCCCTCCGATGGATCCGGCCCCTCAGGCCAGACCGATCAACAGTGTGTTATTCGTGCGACTCCTCCTCGCCAACCCCGTGAGCTCTCCCGGAGCCCCAGCCACTTCCGGCTTCAGGACTTCCAGCCGGATGGTCGTCACCCCCACGAGCTCGCCCTGAGCGTCGGCGACGCTCAACTGCTCGACGACCCGGTTCCGGAGGATGCTTACCAAGTGCCTCACGCCGAACTGGGGCTGCCACTGGGCCACCAGATGACTCACCACCTCCTCCCCCCACTCCAAGCCGAAGCCTCTCTCTGCTGCCATGTCCACCAGGCTTTGGAACTGGTTGCGCAGAATCACCTGGACCGATTCCCGGTCCAGGCCCTTGAAATCGAAGAAATGGGTGATACGGCCCAAGAACGGCTTACCCAGGCCCATGCGGGCAAAATGGGCCTCCATCTCGTCCGGGTCCGTAGCGGGCTCCCCGGGTTCCTCCACCCATCCCGACCCGAAGCCGATGGCCTCCTGGCGCTGGTACACGGCCCCGGCATTGGTAGTGAAGATGATGAAGGCCCGCCGGAAATCGAGGGTGTTTCCGTCCTTGTCCTCGCACTGGCCGTCGTCCATGATGCGGAAAAGGAGCTCTCCCACGTTGGGATCCGCCTTCTCGATCTCATCAAAGAGGACTACGCATTGTGGGTTGTCCCTTATGCGGGAGAGGATGCCTCCCTGCCCCCGGACGTAGCCGATATAGCCCGGAGGCGCTCCGAAGAGGACGTTCTGGGCCGGCCCGCCGTCTTGACCGGAACCCTTCAGGGCGTTGCAGTCCACTCTCAGGATGGCCTCCCGTTCACCCCCCAGGATCCGGCTCAGGAGAAGGGCCGTTTCGGTCTTCCCGACGCCCGTGGGACCGGAGAAGAGGAACACGCCTCGAGGCTTCCCCACCCCTCTGCTCCAACCGCCCAACCCCGATACGAACGCCTTTGCGATCCCGGAAAGAACCTCGTCCTGGCCGACGATCTTGTCCTTCAACCGCTGAAGCACACTGTCTTCCGACAGGATTTCACTCTTCGCGACGCTGTAGCCGAGGGTATCTTCCAGCGCTCCCCAGAGCTGGGTCTCCGCCAGTCGCTCGGTGGGGGGCTCCTGGATCAAGCAAGAGGCGCATGCCTCGTCCAGGAGCTGAATGGACTTCCTGGGTTGGGCCCGGCCCGGGAGATACTCTTCCGCAAGCTGGACCGTTCGGTCCAGGATCTCGTCCGGGATCTCGATTCCGTAGTACTCTTCCAGCCCGGGGCGGCGGCCCCTCAGGATCGTCCTGGTGGCTTCCGGAGAGGGCGGCTCCATGGTGATGGTGGTGAACCGCTGAGCAAGGGCCTGGTCGGGCTCGATGTGGTGCCGGTACTCGGCAGTGGTAGTGGCGCCGATAAGGGAGACATCGCCCATGGCGATGGCCTGCTTGAACGCTTCGTTGGCGTCGGTGAAGGGACCCCTCTGATGGATTCCGCTCTGGAACATGGAGTGGATCTCATCCACGAACAGGATGACCCTGGGATTGGCCGTCAGGATCTTGATCAGGGATCCCACCCGCTCCTCGTATTGGCCCACGTAGGAGGCACCGGAACGGAGAAAGGTGGGGGAAAGCTCGAAGATGTCGTAGTCCCGGAGCCGCTCCGGCACCGACGAATCCCCCACGGTCAGCAGACGGGCGAACTCATAGACCAGGGCCGACTTTCCCGTACCCGGCTGACCGATGACGATGGCGCTCCGCTGCTTCCGCTTGACCAGGGCACGAAAGAGGGATTGAAGGGGTCGCTCCAGCTCCACGATCCCCTTCTGGGGAGGCTCGCCCACCGTAAGCATGCGCCCGAAGGTGTTGAGAGCCTCCACGACTTGGTTGCGCTCCTCCGACGCACGCCAACCCCCCGGCAAGGCAGCAGCCCCTGCCTTTGTCTCCCTCCCCGGCGTCACTCCGGTGGGAGCGTCCCCCGTTCCCTCGGGGCTCTCCGGATCCCCAGGCGACGGAGGGCCTGAAGCGGAGCCGGGCAGCTCCTCGGACCCGGGGGCCAGCTCTTCGAGAACGGCATCAAGGTCCTCGGGAGACATCCCCGCTGATCGGGCGGCCTCCCGTCCCGCCGGGGAGAGCAGGAGCGCCGTGAACCAGGCCTCGGGCGTCAACGGGTCGCCGCCTCTTGCCGAAAGCTCGGTCAGCACCGGCCTCAGATCGGCGGCCAGGGGGACCGAGTCGGGAGTCTTCTTGCGTTGCTCGGCAAGCTCGGGAAAGAACCGCTCCAGTTGGGAAAACCGGTCCTTCAGCTTCGAGCCTTGGAAGAGAGCCGCAAGGAGTACATCCATCCCCAGCGCCTCTCCCTCGGAAACGCAACGTTTGGCCCGGTCCCTGGCAGCCTCGGCCCGGGAATCCAGCTTCAAAGCCATAGCTCTTTTCCAGGGTTGAAGGCTGCCTCCGGACCCATGACGAAGTCCGCGGCGTAGATGGCGTTCTCGGCTCCGGAAGGAAGCTCCTGGAGGGGGATGGCCGCGTTGAACCGGACGGTCAGCGCCTCATAGGCCGATGCCATGACCAGGCGGTTGTCGGGCCAGGGTTTGGTGCTGGAGTTGAAATGGTGCTGGTACTCGAAGTGAACGTGGCGGTGCGCGGCTTCCGGTCCTTCCATGGGGCCCTCCCTTCGAACGTGAGATGAACGGGAGGAATCGGTTGTGCCTCGCGAATAGGCCGTTTCTGCAAGCTGTGAACCTAGGGTCAGTGCTTGGAGGTTGCAACCAGTGGGGAGCCGGGCGATCCGTGCGTGCTCACGACTCCAACTGGACATACCGTTCGAAGCCATCCTAGGTTCAACGCGGCCCCCCGTGGGGTGGCCCGGTGCCTCCAGGTCTCCTGCGGGCCGCCGTGGGTGCGTGGGGTGGGCGGAGGGGGTGCGCAGAGTGGGCGGAATGGCTCAGGAATCCCGGGAGAGGAATCATGCAGAAAAGGGACCGCGCATGGCTGGGAGCTCAGGTCGCAGAGTATAAGGAGGCATTTCCCCATTACCAGCTATACGCCCAGATCCTGGAAGGCTTCCTGAAGTGGGCGGCGAGCGAGCTGGCGCCTCTGGCCATCGTCCAGAGCCGGCCCAAGTCCATCACCAGCTTCGCCGAGAAGGCGTGGCGGAAGCGCCATCAGTATGACGATCCGATCCACCAACTCACCGATCTGTGCGGCGCCAGGGTGATTTGCCGGACCCGGTCCGAAGTGGAGACCATGAGCGCTCTGGTGGAAGACAGGCTCGACATCGACTGGGAGAACAGCTCCGATTGCAGCCAACGCTTGCGGCCCACGGAGTTCGGCTACCGATCGGTGCACTACATCGTGCAGATCGGGGCCGGGGGCATTCCCGGATTCGACATGGAGGTCCCCCCTCAGGTCCTCTCCAAGTCAGCCGAGATTCAGATCCGAACGGTCGTCGAGCACGCCTACGCGGATTTCGCCCACGATGTGACCTACAAGGGTGCCTTCCGGCTTCCCCCTTCCTGGGAACGAGAGCTGGCCGGCGTGGCAGCCGCCCTGGAGGAAGCGGATCAGACCTTTTCCCGCATCGAGGAGAAGCTGACCGCTTACACCACCAACTACGGCGCCTATCTGACCGAAGCCGAGCTGAAAACCGAGCTGGAGAACCTGGAGGTCGTCCTGGAGTTCGACCCCCGGAACCCGGCCACGGCCGTGCGCCTGGCCAAGCTGGCCCACGTTGCCGGCGACTGGGACAAGGCGGAGCGCGTTCTCGCTCCCTTCGTGGAGGCTGCCGACCCGGAGGGTGCTCCCCAACCCGTTCTCCGGGAGCTAGGTATCACATTCTGCAAGAAATATGCTCCGGGCTCGGAGGAATACGCCCGAGGGCAGCAGTATTTGGAGGTAGCCAGCAGGCCCGAGTTCCAGGACGTGGACGCTATCTGTTCCCTGGCGGGATCGTGGAAGAAGGTTGACGAGACGAAGGCCCGGGATCTGTACCGGAGGGCCTTCGAGGTCGATCCCTACGACACTTATGCTTTGGGGAACTTCCTGGAGTACGAGCTGCGCCACAACCCGGGCGTGCTGAGGGTGGCGGGCCCTTTGATCCGGCGGGCCATCGAGCGGTGCCGGGCCCATGCGGACGTGGGGATCAACCTCCCGTGGGCCTACTACGACATGGGGAAGTTCTACCTCCTGATAGGCGAGCCCTTCAAGAGTCTCGACGCCTTCGCGAAAGCCCTTACGGTAAGCGGGGCTCCCTTTATGGTTGAGACGTCCCTGAGATCCGTGGAGCTCCTGGGTTCCAGCGCAACGCAGCTCCCGGGCTACGAGTGGGTGCGCCTGCTCCTCCTCCTGGGGTTGGCTGCCCGGTTTCCGTCGGAGGAGCGAACCGAGGCCATCCGTCGGCTCGCCACGGAAGGTTTCGATCCCATCCAGGAGCCCGTCCTGGTTCTGGCTGGTGGCACGGACACGGCCGTCCAGGAGTTGATCAGCTCCTACGCCCACCTGGTGATGGAGGGGCTGGCAGGTTTCCGGGGCACCCTCCTTTCAGGAGGCACTACCCAGGGGGTCAGTGGCCTTGCAGGCGACGTGGCCCAATCCTATCCGGGTCAGATCCGGTGTATCGGCTACCTCCCGGAGCAGGTACCCGAGATCGCAATCAGAGACGACGACCCGACCCGGGTCCAGGAGATCCGTACCACTCCCAGTCGCGATTTCACCCCCCTCGAGCCTTTGCAAAGTTGGATTGATCTCGTGGCCTCCGGCGTGTCTCCTGGTTCCGTCCGGGTCCTGGGGATCAACGGAGGGGCCATCGCCGGTGCCGAATACCGGATCGCCTTGGCGCTGGGCGCCAGGGTCGGCCTCGTGGCCGGCAGCGGGCGGGAGGCGGGACGCCTCGTGGCAGATCCGGATTGGGCCGGGTCGGATCTCCTCCTGGAGCTGCCTGCCGATTCTGCCACCATCGGGGCTTTCGCAGGGAGAAGGCCTCCGGCCATGCCGGAGGATTCGTTGGAGCCGCTGGCACGAGCCATCCATGAGGAATACCGGCAGGAACGATGGGCATCGCCCCAATCCCAGGATCCTGCCCTGGCAGAGTGGGATGCGTTGCACCCCGATCTCCAGAGCTCCAATAGGGACCAGGCCCTGGACATCAAGGCGAAGCTCCACGCCATCGGCTGTACCTTTTCTCGGGAGCCTGCCGAAGGCGAGGCCGTGGCGGAGCTCACGGAGGACGAGATCGAGGCCCTGGCCCGCTTGGAGCACGGTCGTTGGGTGGTGGAGAGGTTGCTCGCAGGCTGGCGGTGGGGGGAGGAACGGGATCTGGAGAAGAAGACCAACCCCTACCTGGTGCCCTGGGCCGAGCTCCCCGAGGAGGTTAGGGAGCTCGATCGCCAGACCGTAAGCAAGATACCCCGGCTTCTCGGGGAACAGGGCTTTCGAGTCCACAGGGTTTCCTGAAAGAGGCACCGAGAGGAGGACCGAGATGGCGAAAGCTCCGGCGCCGACAAGACCGGTGCCCGTGGTCCGAGTGATCATTCAGAACCCGCGCGGCGAGGTCCTGTTTCTCCGGAGAGCGAGGACCGCGTACGGAGACAGGGGATGGTGCCTGCCGGGGGGCAAGATCGACTACGGAGAGACCGTGGAGGAGGCGGCGAGGAAGGAGCTTCGGGAAGAGACGAAGCTGGATTGCCTGGAAGCCCGGTTCCTCTTCTACCAGGACAGCCTCCCGCCGGAGCCAGGCTCCATGCATTGCATCAATTTCTACCTCGAGTGCAAGGTGTCCGGAGAGCTGGAGATGAATCCCGAGTCGAGTGACTGGGCCTGGATCGGTCCTGCCGATCTGGACGATCTGGAAATCGTCTTCCGAAACGACGAGGGCGTTCGACGCTACTGGGAGTTGAGTTAAACAGGTGTCCCGCACCCTCCCTGCGAGGCGTCAGTAGCCCTCCTCTGTGACGTGCCGCCTGCTTCCGGGGGTCGAGAGGTTCCTCGGTGCCGGCACTCAGAAGCGGCCTGCCCCGACCCGGAGCATCCTCCCCGGTTCACTCCGTATCCCTTCCTCCGACCGCCTCCGAGAGCACGAACTTCACCATCTCTACGATATAGGGATCTTCATCGGACTCGAGCTGCTTCAACAAGTCCATATCAGCCAACAACATGTCCCGGATGCTGCCCACCAGGTCGAGGTCGTCTCCAGGCTGCCTCTCACTCCTGGCCTCGGCCTCTTCCCCTTCTCGAAGAGTGGCCCTACGACGGTCATAGAACTCGAAGCAACATTCCTCCGTAATCATTCGCACCAGGTCCATCGCCTCCAGGCGGGCGGGGTGGAGGGGATCCTCCACCAACCTCAACAGAAAGGGGATCGTCGCCACGGTAGCGGTATAGAGAGATCCCTGATGAAGGATGGACATGAGAAGGGCCTGGAAAGCTTCCTGCCGGACCCCGGGGTCCACCGCCCCCAGACGTTCCAGGTAGGTCGGGACGTCCCGAGCCGAACCGTACGCATGGGTGAGGTGCCCCCAATCGACAGTACCCAGACCCCGCGGTCTGTGGGGGATGAGAGGAGCCTGGAGGGCCGCGTCCAGTTCCCGTTCATCCCAAGGCAACCCCTCCCATCGGGGGTCCCGGAAGGCGCCGAGACTCAGCTTTTCCTTCACCAGGCTTTTCGGATCGACCCGCACCATCTCTCCCCAGCCCGAAGGTTGCCCTTCCGACGCTATTAGCTCTGAGAGGCCGATGAAGCGCTGGTCACCCCTGGCGCTTCGTCCCCGGGCCAGGGCGAGCTGGTAGGCGATCTCGGGGTGGGAGGCCCGAAAGGTGTGGACCTGTATGCTGACCCAGCCATCACCTCGGTCGAAGACGAGCTTGGCCAGAAAGGGAGTCACTCCGGTCATGTACCCTCCAGTTCTTCCGGTCGCAGGGGGGCCGAGGTCACAACCCAACGTTGCCGGCTTGACTCCGATGTGGGCGGCCTGGGCACGGTTCGACTCCCGTGTGCTTCAACCGCCGATGGCGGACGAGTCCGGCGGAGATGCCCATGGCGTCATCGTCCACGCAGATTAACACGTGCCCGCGGAAAAAGCGGCCCTTTAGCCGTTGGCACTGCTCCCGGAAGAGGGATGTCCAGCTCCACCGTGGAAATCGAGGCCAGGCGCTACCCCTCACTTCTCCGGCGCCGGTGCGCGTCCAGGGACCAACGCCCCCCTCCCACCCACGCCAGGAAGAGGGATCCCATGAGCATGGCGAAGTCCGTCCTGGACTCGTGGGCCATGCTCCAGAAGCCGTACCGCTGGAGAGTGCGCACCTGAAAGGGCCCCAGGTCTTGCCCCAGGAGGATGGGGATCTTGGTGGTGAGGATGGCCACCAGCATGATGCCGATGATGGGGAGAGCCGCCAGCCGGGTGAAGAGTCCCATGAGGATAAGGGCCCCGCAGACGATCTCCGTGACTCCCACCAGGGGGCCCATGATCTCCGGAGCCGGAATCCCGATGCGGATGAACCTCCCGACACCCACGTCCGCCGGGAAGAGGAACTTCTGGATGCCTTCGGAGAGGAAGACGGCCCCCACGGCCAGACGGATGAGGATGATGGCTGACGAGGGGGTGGTGTCGAGGGGAGCCTGGGACATGCTATTCTCCTTGGAAGGGAGGCTGGCACCGGGCTCAAAGACCGGCGGCGCGCCGCGCGGCGCAGAGCCTAACTGCCAGAATCCTCCGGAATCAAGTGGGCGAAGTCGCTCAGGAACCCTCCGGCGCGAGCCAAGGCCAGCCCCGGGCTCCAACCGCGTCGCACCTGGAGAGCCTCGGCCACGAGGGAGAGGAGCTCCGGATCGGGCTGGCTTAGAAGCACGAAGAGGTTGTTTCGTGCGGTTCTCGCAACCGATGATCCAGATGACGATGCCCGGCAGAGCCGCTGAATCCCCGACTCCATCCGTTCCACCAAAGAGTCTCCCTGAGCCATGATCTCAACGATGTAGAGAAGGTCTTTCGCCTTTCGGTCCCTCTCCCGCCGACGAAAGAAGATCGCGCCCTTGTGGACGAGAAAGGCCGGCAACGTCGGTACCCGCACCCCCAGAGGTTCGGCCGGGTGAATGCTTGCCGGAGAGGGGACCTGAAGCACCACGCTCTCTTCTCGCAGAAATCCGAGACCCTCCAGGCTCAGTCCGGCGCTTCCGTCATCTCCTCGGGACACCCTTACCTTTCCGGCCTCCGTCCCGGGACCTCGGTGATCCAGGAAGAACTCGATCCGCTCCCCGCGGGCCTCGTCCCGCTCCCACACGGCAGGCGGCCGACTCTCCCCCACCGGTCGAAACCCAGCTTCCAGAAGGGTCTCCACCAGACTTCTCCGAGTATCCCCTGGCCACACCTCCGGAAGAAGGATGTCCAGCTCCACCGTGGCGACGGGCAGCATGGACCAGCCTGTCTCGCCGGAGAACCAACGATGAAGCTGAGGGACCCAGCCCCCAATCAGCACAAGTTGGGGCAAGTGTTCCCTCAGTTCCCACAAGACCGGCAGGAGGCCCCGCTCCAGATCCTCGTCAGCTTTCATGCTTCCCCTTCCCCTCCAAGTGCTCCAGAAGTCTCTGCGCGTGCTCCCGGCCTCGGATGGGGTGGTGCCAGAGATCGAGAATGAGCTGCAGGGTGGAAACCACCGGGACCCCCCCCGCCTCCCTCACGCCATGCCAGAGGGATCTCTTGTAGCTCGGAGCCAAGAGATGAAGAAGGCCGTCGTGCCCTGGGCTCCAGCCCGCCTGGCGGGCCACCTCAGCCAGGTCCCCCGGGCTCGCCGCATCCACGTACAGGTGCACCTCCTCCACCGGCGCATGGCGAACGATCAGGGAGGCCCCGGCCTGGAGTGTCGCAGCCCATCGCCTGGTCCCCAGGGCACCGCTCACGCGCCCGAGGAATCTCTCCGGCGCCCCCACGGCGCCCTGAACCCTCAAGGACCGGTTGTCCCTCCATCGGTACTCCCGGGACCATTCCTCCACCAGCGAGAGGCGGCTCACCAGCCGCACCCTCTTCTCCCGGCCCACTTCCCTCATCTCCACCACAGACCGTTTCGCCAGATCACGGACGGCGTAGGAGGCCACCGACTTGGATACCCCTGCTGTTGCGGCAAGGCTGGTGAGCCCCCACTCCGGCCCTGCACCGCCAGCGAACAGAGTCCGTGGAACCAGGGAGGCTCGATCGGAGAACGCACTACGTTGGGGACCCGCGCCTGCCGACCGGACTCGCGGAAGCTCTCCTCGGTCGATGAGGATTCCGGGAGCCTGGATGCGGACGGCCCCTCCGAGGTCCACGAAGGAGCTTCCAGCGTCCCGCAGGCGCTCGAGATCCAGTGGGGAAGCCTTCCGAAGGATCCAAAGGACCGACTCCCCTTCCTGCACCTCCACCTCGGGGCTCCAGGGCTCAAGCCTCAGGCGGGCCAGGGACCTCCCGCCCACGTTCACCGACACCTCGTTCGACCCCAGCGGCTCGATCTCCACCCCAGCCCCAGCCGCCAGGGTGAGGAGCTCTAGCGCTTGACCAATTCTTGCGTTCACACATTCACCTTATGTTCACATATCTGTGGAATGATATGTTATATGTGAACATAAAGCAAGGGAGACGCTGCGGGGTTCACATGCCTGCCCCCGGTGTGCCGCCTGGTGAGGGCTCCCCTGGGCGGAGACCAGAGAGGCTGGCTATGGCTCATACGGGGTGCGATTCTCCGATCTTCCCATCAGCACCTCCGCCGGGTCCCATCCCCCCGAGGGAGCAACGAGCTTTTCACAACCAGACACCCGGACTAGTTTCCGAAGGCACCATGGCCCTCACCCACGGACATCTCATGCAGCGCACTCCTGGCCTCCTCCTCGTCGCAGCACTTCTTCTTGTCTCGCCGGCTTCGGGCCAGGACGCCCCCCTGACGGGGCTCGACGCCTGGATCGAGAGGGAGATGGCCCACTGGCAGATCCCCGGCATGGCCGTGGGTGTCGTTCGCCACGACTCCCTGGTCTACGCCCGGGGCTTCGGCGTGCTGGGGCTGGAGGACCAGCGGCCGGTGGATCAGCACACCCTCTTCGGCGTCGCCTCCACCACCAAGGCCATGACCGCGGGTGCCCTGGCGCTCCTGGTGGACGAGGGCAAACTCCACTGGGACGACCCGGTGGTGAAGCACCTGCCGGAGTTCGAGCTGGCCGATCCGTGGGTCACCCGCAACGTCACCATCCGGGACCTGCTCTCCCACCAGGTGGGCGTGGGGAGGATGACCGGCAACCGGCTCCGCTACCTTCCCGACCGGTCCCGGGCAGAGGTGCTGTACCGGATGCGGTATCACGAGCCTGAGGCCCAGTTCCGCTCCGGGTACGTCTACAGCAACGTCATGTACATGGTGGCCGGCGAGGTGGTACGGGCGGTCAGTGGCGAGAGCTGGGACGACTTCGTCCTGAGCCGCATCTTCCAGCCCCTGGGCATGACCCGCAGCAACACATCCATAACCGCCATGGCTGACGGGGAAAACGCGGCCTGGCCCCACCAGGAGATCGATGGCCAGGTCGTTCCCATTCCCCGCCGCAACTTCGACGTGGTGGGCGCCTCCGCCTCGGTGAACACCAGCGTCCGGGACATGGCGCAGTGGATGCGCCTGCACCTGGGTGAGCCCGGCGAGTACGCCGGCCGCCGCATCCTCAGCGATTCCGTCATGCGGGAGATGCACGGCGCACAGTTGGCCCTGGGCGGGAGCAGCTACGAGGACGGGGCGTTCCGGGCGTACGGCCTCGGCTGGCACCTGGCCGACCATCGGGGCCGCACCATCGCCCACCACGGCGGCGCCACCGACGGCATGAACACGACATTGGTCTTGATGCCGTCGGAGCACCTCGGCGTCATCGTCATGACCAACACCTTCAACTCCCTCATGGATGCGGTGGCCAATCGCATCCTCGATGCGTACCTGGGAGCCGAGTACATCGACTGGGGCCGGCTCTACCGGGAAGCCCATGGGCGGGCCTACGCACGGGCCCAGGCCCGCCGGGACTCCATCCACGCCGCCCGCATCCCCGGCACCGTGCCCACCCTGGCCCTGGACGCCTACGCCGGCAGTTATGTGGACAGCCTGTACGCGGATGCGGAGGTCAGACGGGAAGGCGACGGGCTCGTGCTGCAGTTCTGGGGCGACCCGGAGAT
This sequence comes from Gemmatimonadota bacterium, assembly GCA_003564295.1. Lineage (GTDB taxonomy): Bacteria > Gemmatimonadota > Gemmatimonadetes > Longimicrobiales > Gaopeijiaceae > PXFI01. Next base: position 11,860 of record PXFI01000335.1, read on the forward strand.
GACCGCAGACCTGGAGCACTGGCACCGCGACACCTTCCGCGTCGTATGGCGGAACCGGGCCATGCGGGAGGAGTGGGTATGGTTCACCTTCGGCCGGGACGGCGGAATCGACGCCCTGCACATGCAGTGGACGCTGCTGCCGGAGCTGCTGCAAGTGGGTGCGTACCCCACCGACCACTATCGGGTCGCCACCATGAACAAGGTACGATAGGCCCCATCCCCCACCTCCGACCCCCCGGGGTTGGTGGGACGGCTACCTCAACGGAGAACCGGAGTATGATGCCGAAATTGTTGGCCCTCATGGCCCTCGCCTTCGCCTGTGCCGCCGTGGCCGCATGCACGGACGAGACTCAGCCGCCTATCCGTATAGGCGCCACCATGTCGGAGACCGGGCCGTACGCCACCCAGGGAGTGCCCGCCCGCAACGGCTACCTCCTCTGCCAGGAGCATATCAATGCTCAGGGCGGCGTCCTCGGCCGGCCGGTGGAGTTCCTGATCTATGACGACCGGTCCGACACCGAGACCGCCGTAGCCCTCTATGAGCAGCTCATCACCGAGGACGAGGTCGACGCAGTCATGGGGCCGTACGGCTCGACCCTTACCGAGGCCGTGGCGCCCGTCACGGAGCGGCACCGGCAGGTGCACATCTCGCCCCTGGCAGCCACCACCTCCATCTGGGAGCAGGGACGGCGCTACCTCTTCATGGTGCTCCCGCCCGCCGAGCTGTTCCTGGCGGGACTGATCGAAATGGCGGCGGAACGGGGGCTCCAGACCCTGGCCATCATCCAGGAGGACGCCCTCTTCCCCAAGGCGGCCGGCAGCGGCGCCGTGGACCTGGCCAGGGAGAAGGGAATGGAAGTCGTCCTCCACGAGACCTATCCCAGCGGGACGCAGGACTTCTCCCCGCTGCTGGCAAGCGTAGAGGCCGGCAACGCCCAGGTGCTGGGAATGGCCGCCTCGTCCCTGGGCGACTTCGTCACCGTCGTCCGCCAGTTGAAGGACGCCGAGATCGACGTGGCCATGTTCGGGACGTCGGGAGCGGTTGCCGAGTTCCAGGAGGCCCTCGGCCAGGATGCCGAATTCGTGTACGGGCTCTCCGCCTGGGAGCCGGGCCTGCCGAACCCCGGCATCGACGAGTTCGTGGCGGCCTACCGGCGGGAGTTCGCCGTGGAGCCCAGCTTCCATGCCGCCGGCGCCTACGGCAGCTGTCAGATCTTCATGGAGGCCATCCGCCGGGCCGGCAGCCTGGACGCCGAAGCCCTCCGCTCCGAGCTGCTGAGCCTCGAGACCCGTACCGTCTTCGGCGACTTCGCCGTGGACGAGCGAGGCTATCAGACCGCCAACCGCGGCCTGTTCATCCAGTGGCAGGACGGCAGGAAGGTGGTGGTCTGGCCCCCCGATCTGGCAACCGCCCAGCCCCGCTTCCCCACCCCGCCATGGAGCAGCAGGGGGGACGCCGGCAGCCACGATTGACGGGGGCGGAAGGGGGGGGCGAGGGCGGCGGGAACTCCTACTGAGGCTCGCCCGGAAACCCCGGGGTGGCAGATCTCGTAGGACGGGACGAGGGAGCCGGGGCGAGGCGTCTCCTCCCCCGCGGCTCACCTCCACCGAAAGGGATCCGCCATGGTCACCATTCTCCGGCGCCTCCTGAAGCTGGTCCTGAACTGGATCCTTCGCAGGCTCTGAAGAAGCAAAGGCCCCACATGGACGCACTCCTGCAGGACCTCCGCTTCGGCCTCAAGCTTCTCTGGAAAGAGAAGGTCTTCAGCTGCGAGTTTCTTGACATGCACGTGCATGCATCAGATCTTGAGACATGCGAACCACCATTGAGCTGCGGGACGATCAGCGTGCCAGGCTCCTGGAGATGGCGGCAAGGGAGGGCCGAAAGGGCTTCTCTCACCTGATCCAAGAGGCGGTGGACCGGTTCCTGGACGAGGAGGCCGGGCGCCAGGAGGAAGTGTCCGAGGCCCTCGCCCTCGTGGGCTCCCTTGGGCCCCAGGAGGCGGAGGTTCTCCTGGAGCGGGTGCGGCGCATCCGGGAGCATTGGCGGTGATCGTCATCGACACCGACGTGCTGGTGGACATCCTGGCCGGGCGAGAGCCCTGGGCCGGGTGGTTCCGGAGGGAGCTGCCCTCCAGACGGCTCGCCACCACCGCCATCAATCGCTTCGAGCTCCTGGCGGGAGCCCGGAGCGAGGAGGAAGCATCCCGCTTCCACTCGTTCCTGCAACCTTTGGCGGTGCTGTCCTTTGACCGGGAGGCGGCGGACCGAGCCGGGAAGGAAGGACTCAAGCTACGGGAGCAGGCCGAGCCCCTTCCCACGGCGGATCTGGCCATTGCGGGGATCTGTCTCGACTTCGAGGCATCGCTCCTGACCCGGAATCGCCGCCATTTCGCTCGGATCGAGGGGCTGCGGCTCGAGACTGTCGAGAGTCCGTCCCGGTAGTCCGCCTCCGGAGGGACGCCCTTTCCTCAGACTTCAAGGGGATTGTCCGGGTGACGGTGGACCGGCAAGTCCTGAAGGATCTCCACGGCCGCCGCGCCCAGGCCAGGGTCCATGATTCCGGTGGCAACCAGCGTCCAGATACTTCATAGTTGGCATTACCGAGAGTTCATACTATACTCTGTACATAGTGTGATGTGAACTACCTTTCGTGGAGTCCCATGAACCCACGCTTCATCGACCGAGCCCGGGAGGTCCGGGAGCTCCGTGAGCTGGCGGATCGTGCTCCTTCCCTTGGCCTCCTCTACGGACGCCGGCGAGTTGGGAAGACCTTCCTCCTGGACCACGTGTGGGAGGATGCCCGCCGTTTCTACTTCCTGGCTGCCGACACCACCTCCGAGATGAACCGGGGCGAGCTGATCCGGGAGCTTTCCTCGTGGTCCGGCCGAACCCATGAAGCGGTGGACTTCCCCAGCTGGCGCAACGTCTTTCGCGCCCTGGTGGGCCTCGCGGAAGCCGAGCCCCTGGTGGTGGTCCTGGACGAGTTCCAGTACCTCATGGGCCAGGAAGAGGACATCGTCTCCCAGTTGGTGGCTGTCTGGGACCGTGAAGTCCGGGGGCGGCCCCTGACCCTGATCCTGTGCGGTTCCGAGGTGGCCGTCATGGAGCGCCTGGAGGGGGGGGACTCACCCCTCTACGGGCGCCCCAATTGGTCTGCGCGCCTTCGGCCCTTCGACTACTGGGACACCGGGGCCATGGTCCCGGGCCTGCCTCCCCGTGAGGCGGCTTGCGTCTACGGCGTGTTCGGGGGTACCCCTCGCTTCCTTGCGACGGCCAGGGAGGGAGAGCCCTTCCGTGACTGGGTCGTGCGGACCGTGTTGTCTAGCAGGGGGGAAGTGCACCTCCAGCTTGAACGGCTCATCGAGCAGGAAAAGGGGATCCGCGAGCCCCGGGAGTATCGGTCGGTTCTGAGCGCCGTGGCGGACGGCCACTCCACAACGGACCGCATCGCCGCGGCGGCGGGGCTTTCGGACCGTCCCCACGTCGTGGACCGGGCCCTCCGGGTGCTGGAGTCCCTGGAGCTCATCGGCCGGGAGCGGAACTTCGGGGCCTCGGTGCGGACCCCATGGCACAATCGGGTGGCCGACAACGGGGGGCGATTCTGGTACCGCTTCGCCCACAAGAACCGCAGCCTCCTAGAGACGGGGGAGCCGGGGCGGGTGTGGGAGCGGCGGGTGGAGCCCCACCTGGATTCCTACATGGGAAAGGTCTTCGAGGGCATCGTCCGGGAAGCCTACGGGCGGCAGCATGAGGGGTGGGGTATGGGAGCGGCCCTGGGCTGGGCCCGGTGGGAGGGCCAGGACCGGAATCGGAGGCCCATCGAAGTGGACCTGGTGGCCAAGCTGGACGACGGGCGCCTCCTCACAGGGGAGGTGAAGTGGTCCTCCCGGCCCTTGGACCACGACCTGCACCTCCAACTCCGCCGGAACCTGGAGGACCTGGCCCGGGCCGGCCAGGGTTGGGCCCACCGGGCCCTGGACCCCCGACAGTCCGCCGGCCATCTATACGTCTCCGCCGCCGGGTTCACCCACCACTTCCGCCGGCGAGCCGAGGAGGAGGGAGGCATCCTGCTCTTGGATCTGGAGGACCTCTACCGGCCGGCGTAGAGGGCCTCCGGCCTCACTGGCACCCCCGAGGCCAGGTAAGCTCCACCAGAGGTAGATTTCCGCCATGACGCCAGCACTTCTGAAGCTCCGGTCCGAGGTTGAAACGGTCATGCGCCGCCGAGGGGTAGTGCGTGCCGGCGTATTCGGCTCAGTGGCTCGTGGCACGGCTACCCTTCGGACCCTTCTCTGATGGCCTCGAGCTCCGACCAGCGGGCATATAGATCGTCCACCGCACGACGGGCATCCTCGAAGGCAAGACTGAGCTGGGGCACCGTCTCCGGGGCCTGGCTGTAGAGCGAAGGGTCAGCCAGGGCCGCCTCGAGGCGGTCCCGCTCCGCTTCAGCCGCGGTGATGGCGGCCTCCATCCCTTCCAACTCCTGCCGCTCCCGGTAGCTTAGCCGCCGGGGCCGCTCTGTGCCCTCGCCTCCAACCGTCGCCCTGCCCCTGCTCCCGCCCCCGCCCTTAGGGCGCGTGGCCCGTTCCCGCTCTTTCGGCGCTGCTGCTTCCTCCATCGCTGTCTTCCACAGCCGGTAGGAGTGGTAGCCGCCCTCGTGACGATGGATCCGGCCGTCGCCCTCGAAGACGAACAGCGCAGTGGCCACCTTGTCCAGGAAGTACCGGTCGTGGGTCACGACCAGGGCGCAACCATGGAAGTCCACCAGGGCCGACTCCAGGATCTGGAGGGTGAAGATGTCCAGATCGTTGGTGGGCTCGTCCATGAGCAGCAGGTTGGCGTTCTGGAGGAGGAGCCTGGCCAGGAGCAGGCGGTTCCTCTCGCCGCCCGATAGGCTGCCTACCTTCTGCTCGTGCATCTCGTTGGGAAAGAGGAAGCTGTCAAGGTAGCTGCGGATGTGCACCCGCCGGTTGCCCACCTGGACCCAGTCGGTGCTGGCCACCGACTCCAGCAGGTTCGCGTCTGGATCCAGGTCGGATCGGTCCTGGGCATAGTACGCCAGCCTGGTGTTCACCCCGGGCTTCACCTCGCCGGAATCCGGCGCTTCCTCCCCCAGGATCAGCCGAAGCAACGTCGTCTTCCCCGCGCCGTTCGGGCCCACGACACCTATCCGCTCGCCGGCCCGGAGACGCGTCGAGAAGTCCCGGATGAGTGGCTGGCCGTCATAGGACTTGCCGAGGCCGTCCAGGTCCAGGACCGTCCGGCCGAGCCGGGGGGGGCGGCCGAACCGCATCTCCACCACTTCCTCAGCCGGCCCTCGTTCCGACTCCTGCTCCCGCTGCACCCGCTCCAGGCGCTGGATCCGGGCCTTCTGCTTGCCCGTCCTGGCCTTGGGCGAGCGCTTCACCCACGCCAACTCCTGGGCGATCAGCTTGGAGCGCCTCGCCTCCTCCGTCGCCAGCCGCTCCTCCCGCTCCGCCTTCGCCGCCAGGTACTCGGTGAAGCCTCCGGAATAGGAGATCAGTTGAGCGCGGTTCACCTCCAGCATACGCGTCACCACACGGTCCAGGAAGTACCGGTCGTGGGTGACCAGCATGACGGCGCCCGGGTACGTCAGCAGCGTCTCCTCCAGCCACTCGGTAACGTCCACGTCCAGGTGGTTGGTCGGCTCGTCCAGCAGCAGAAGGTCCGGCTGCTGGACCAGGACCCGGGCCAGCGCCACACGCTTCCGCTCCCCACCTGACAGCTCCGCCATGGGACGCTCCCAGCCCACAACACGGAGCCGCGTCAGCACCGCTTCCAGCCGGTGCTCGTAGTCCCATCCGCCCAACGCCTCGATCCGCTCCATGGCCGCCGCCTGACGGGCGACAAGTCGCTGAATGTCGGAACCGGGGCCAGGAGACGCGGTCGCTATCCGCCTCACCGCTTCCTGGTAGTCGGCGATGGCCTCCATCAGCTCCGGGCTCCCACCGGCGACTGCCGAAAGGACCGTCTCGCCCTCCTCGAACTCGGGCTCCTGGGCCAGGTACCCTACCGTGAGCCCGCGCCGATACGACAGCGCTCCACCTTCGCTCCCTTCCACTCCCGCCAGGATCCGGAGCAGCGTGGTCTTGCCCGATCCGTTCACACCCACGAGCCCCACCTTCTCGCCCTCCTCCATGGAGAACGAAACGTCGGCGAACAGCACGCGGCCGCCATAACTCTTCCGGAGCGCTTCCACGTTGAGAGCTGGCATGGTTCGGATAATAACGTCGCAGTGAGAACTGGGAACTGGCACCTGGACCGCCGGAGGCACGGACGCCGGGGCCGACCATGTTCCCGGCCGGCCACCGCGGCTCCGAGGTAACCGTCCGACCCCTGGGGCAGACCCCTCAGCTCAACGGCGGGCCACCAGGAGGCCGTCCCGGATGGGCACGATCATGACGGTCCAGCGGGGGTCGGCAGTAACCCGGCGGGTGAGTTCCCGCACCCCTTCCGTTGCGGGGGAGCGGTCGCCGTCGTCAAATACCCGCCCGCGCCAGAGCATGTTGTCCACCATGAGGATGCCGCCCGGGATGAGCTTGTCCTCGATCACCGGCAGCGAGTCCGGGTAGCCCTCCTTGTCGATATCGCTGAAGATGAGGTCGAAGGGGCCGTCTGCCTGCCGGAGGACCTCCACAGCCTCGCCCACCGTATACCGCACCAGGTCGTCGAGCCCCAGGGCCGCCAGGTGCCGGCGGCTCCGCCGGGACAGCTCCTCATCCCACACCACGTGGTGCACCTCGCCGCCGCCATTCTCCCGGACCGCCCGGGCAAACCAGGCGGTAGAGTAGCCGAAGCCCGAGCCAAGCTCGAAGACCCGTCGCGCCCCGGACAGCCGCGTAATCAGGTAACAGAACTGTCCCGCCGCCGGACCGATGATGGGAAATTCCGTCTCGGCCGCCTCCGCCTCCATGGCCGCCAGCTCCGGCGGTCGAGGCGGGACAAGGGAATCCAGGTATGCCGTCAGCTGCTGCAATGGCGAAAGGTCCATCATCCACTCCTGTCAAAGCTCGCCCGAACAGCATAATCTCCGTGCGCGACGGCGCCGGGGAAATGCCTCGCCCGCCTGGTGGTCGAGTGCCGCTCTCTCGCGACTGGACGCCACCTAGGAGTGCGTGGCCCAGGGGTTCAGGGCGGAAGCCGCCCTGGCGGACCGGGAGGTGAGGTTCGCTCCATGGCGCCCCCAGTCCGGCACCTCATTCGAGAAGGTCCCGAAGGTCAAGGAGGAAGCCGTCAAGATCGACCAAGTCTTCAGGAACCCCCGTCTCCCGCAAGTGCTCGCGAATCCTGAGGACCCCAAGACCGGTCTCGGTTGAGAAGAAGTTGCCCCGGATCACCCGCGCCTCACGGAGCTCAGAGGACTCCTCGTGCCGCCGACACATCTCCCTCGCCTCTCCGAACTCCCCCTGGGTCAACATGGCCACCGATGTATAGATGTCGAAGGCGTGGTAGCGGCCGAGCTGTTTGTTCTGGTCATCCATCCGGTCCCGGAAGGCGAAGAGCTTGAGGATGACGTAGGAGAAGGGGTGTGGGAGCATGACCCCCACCCTCGACGACCCGGAGGGAATGAGGACCTCGACGAGGCCCTCTTCAACGGTGAGGGCTTCCGGTGTCACGTGGGCATGAAGCCGCCTGAATCCTCGCGGGCGAATCCTTCGCTCGTCCACCATCAGGTCATGCCCCGGTGGCGGAGCCGCAAGAAAGTCGACCTTCACCACCGGCAACGCTGACCCGGCGGGCATCCGCTTTACGAACTGATAGTACTCCGCCCCGCTGATCGGCTCGTAGCCCAGCTCATCGAGGAACTCTCTGAGCCGGCGCATCAGCACTGGGTCGGCGATGATCTCCGCTCCCAGAAACACGTCGAGATCCGTGGTGGCCCGCAGGGACGGGTAGGGCCGAAGCGTCCGGGCGCCTCGGGTCCTGACCCATCGATCCCTGAGGAGCAACCCCACTCCTCCGCCGATAATGAGGCGCATCCCCTGCTGTCGCGCCTTCTGCGCGATCCCGCCGAGCTCCTGGAGGAGAAGTGGGAGAGCTCCCTCAGGCATTGGGAACCTCCTCCAGGACTCGCTGCCGAAGGACACCGCTCAATTCCCGCTCCCTCTTCCCTCCCGTAACCAGCTCCAGATACCGTTGGACCGGAGATGCCCAGTAGAACCCCGCCTCTTCGCGGCGATCGATATAGAGCCGGAGGTCGGAGGATTCCAGCAACCGTGTGGTGCCGAATCGAAGGACCGGCTCCAGGCCCAGGGCTTCGAGCACCGGGCTGATGCGTTCTACGTAGACCGCTAAGGGTCCAGTCTCCGGAACGGGGTCGGAGCTTCCGGTACTGGCCGCAACGCACCGCAAGTTCATCTCCTCGCAAGCCATCTTCAGCCGGCGCAGGGATTCCGGCCCCGGGTCCAGGGCGACGTCCACCGATCCTGCCGGCTGCACACGGTCTCGGGCGTATTCCTCAGCCAACCGGTCCAGGAGGAGATCGGGCTGGAGGAGGTCGATGGTGGCGCCCCTCCGGATCATCAGATCCTCCTCCAGCCTCTTCAGCACCTTGGACACGGTGGCCAGGCTGATCCGGGCTCCCCGGGCCTGGATCTCCTCCCGGATGCTGCCGACTGACGAGAAACTTCGGCTGCAGAAGAATACTCGAGGGACGAGAGAGCTCTTTCCTCGATACACCTGCTTGATATCCCGGGACTCCGGGTACTGGTTCGGAGCCCCGGTGCGCACGACGGCCAGGCGCCCCGGAACCAGGACCGCAGCGTTGCCACCCAGGTCGATGGCGCTGACTCCGGCTTCCATACAGCGCTCCAACGCCTTCCTACTTAGGAATGGAACCACGAGGAGAGGTAGCCCGGTGCCCGTCGCATACTGTTGAGCCATGGCCAGCCCGGCTTCGACGGACTTGGGTGTCGAGGAGATCTTGATCTCGCCCATGAACCACTCCGACCAGTCCCCCCATGCCAGACGAACCGCCAGGTCGGGCCCACCCCGGCCGCGTGGTGCGATCCGCACCTCCTCGAGAGTCATTGGCCACCAAAGGTCCGACTTCGATTCGATTATCTCCAGGATCTCAGGCTTTGTCATCATCTGCTCTGCCTCTTGAGCTGGCCTCTCCCTGCCCGCGGACCCCAGACCTCCGGGTGCTTCGCTCCTTGGCCAAGGTTCCACCCCCTCTCAGATTTCGTAGAATATAATGTTTTCTCGTATGGGAAAATGGGCATCTTTACGAAAAGCCGCAAGGGACGCAGACCCAGCAGGGCTGGCTCAGGGTGACCAAAGGTTCAGGCCTCGGCAGGCAGTGTCGTGGCCACCGCATGGCTCCGATCACAAGGGCTCGATGTCAATCCAGATCCGGTGGGCGGGCACGGCGCGGACCCCCTCGCCCAGGGGAAACGTCTCACGGCCGGCGTAGAGCACGTCGATCCTCTCCAGACCCAGATCCTCCAGGGCGATGCGCATAGACGGGGTGAGGGAAGGAGCCGACGTTCGTTTGACCTCGAACCCCAGGCGGCGGTTGCCCCGAATGACCACCAGGTCGACTTCCGCCCCGGCATAGGTCCCCCAGAAGTAGGCATCCCTGCCCCAATCGGCGCCCAGCCGCTCCACCACGTTGGAGAGGGCAAACCACTCCCAGGACGCACCCACCTGGGGATGGCCCAGAAGGTCATGGGCAGTGTCGAGGCCCAACAGGGTGTGCAGAACACCGGTGTCGGTGATGTACACCTTCGGTGCCTTCACCTGCCGCTTCCGCAGGTTCTCGTGCCAGGGCCGTAGCTGGCGCACCACCAAGGCCGAAGTCAGCGAATCGAGATAACGCCGCACTGTGGCATCCGAGACGCCGAACGATCGGGCCAGGGCCGAGGCGTTCAGGGTGTGGCCGTGGGTGTGGGCGAGCATGGTCCAGAATCGCTGCATGGTATCGGCGGCGACACCGACGCCGAGCTGCGGGAGGTCTCGCTCGGTGAAGGTGCGCAGGAATTCTCGGCGCCAGAGGGCGCTCCGGGCCTCGGACTCGGCCAGGAAGGATCGAGGAAACCCGCCCCGGACCCAGAGGGCGTCGGCATGCTCGGAGGGGACTTCGTCCAGCCGGAGGCCGGGGAGCTCATAGTAAGCGATTCTCCCGGCCAGGGACTCCGCGCCCTGGCGAAGAAGGCCCGGGCCGGCGCTGCCAAGAACCAGGAACCGGGCCGGCGTGTCGGGACGGTCGGCCAGGACCCGCAGGACTTCAAACACCTCCGGAAGCCGTTGAATCTCATCCAGGATGACCAAACCCCGGAGCGGCTCCAGGGCCAGGATGGGGTCGGCCAATCGGGCCCGGTCCCGGGAATCCTCCAGATCGAAAGCCACGACGGGGGTGACCTCGTGCCGCACCGCCATCATCCGGGCAAGCGTTGTCTTCCCCACCTGCCTCGCGCCGATGATGGCCACCACGGGGAACTGCTCCAGCAGACTGGTAATTGCCGCCACATGGCGCGGACGCGGGACGATCTTCACCGATCACCTCCTGAGCTCGTACCTTGATAATTGGGTATTATGTGTCGATAAGTCAAGGCAGGGAATCTCGGATGTAGCAGAAACCGGCCAGGGGCTGGCTCCTGCGGCTAACCTTCTGCACTTCAAATGTAGATGAGAAACAGGAGAAGAGGGATGGCCACGCCGACGGCCGTCAACCAGGCTCCCCGCCCCTTGATGCCGTTACGTCCCTTGATGATGAAGAGGCCGGTCACCGCCAAAGTGAAGAGACCGATCGCATAGAGATCGGAGAACCACGTCCACAGCCTCTGGGGCCTGTTGTAGTGGAGGAGGTTGAATTCGTAGAATACCCTTCTCCTTCTTATGGTTTCAAGGCGACCCTCTCCCGTTTCCGGGTCGAATGTCAGGGAGCCCCCATCGAGGAAGATCTTGTACTCCGAGGCTGTTGAGATATGGGTCCTGTAGCTTGGCTGTCCCGGTAGCGAGGCCAGAATGTCGATCGCAAGATCTCTGTTTCGCAGCTCAACCGCAGCCGGGAGATCAACGTTTATGGTGTCATGCGTGATGATGTAATTGGGATTCCAATGGTGACGGTGATTGAGGGCTATACCCGAGACAGCATAGATGATCGTCATGCCAAAGAATAGATAACCCAGATCCCGGTGCAGGGCCCTGTTCAGTCTGTATAGGTTCATGGTTCAACCAGCGCTGCGGAATGAGGAGGCCGGGCAGCGGCCATAACGGCCGCTGCCACTCCCGCTCCTGCCCAACTCTTGCCCGGGCGCCAACGCCAGCGCTGAGGCGGAGGAAGGGCCCCTTTCCAACAAGAGGCTTGGAAACCCAAGGCGGGGGGATGGATCCCCGAGGGTTAGAGCAACTCAAACCCTCTCATGAGGATCATGGTTCTTATGCTGGGATCGATGCCCCTCTCCATGAGAGCCTCCATGGCAGCCACTTCACTCTCGCATTCGTGGTCTTCATCCTCCACATGGAGATGCTGTGCCTCCCCCAGCTCATCCTTGTTGGTGACCTCGAATTTGAAGACACCGGTGACCGCCAGCAGACTGCCCTCCATATCGACATTGAACTGATTTGCCATCTCGCCGAGCAGGACCTGGACACTGAGCCCTGACTCATCCTTGATTCTCAGCTTGTCACCACTAGTGCGACACATATGGTCCAGCACCCCTCTTACTGCGACCATTCTGTCACCAAATCGGGTGGGCTCGGTTACCAGCTCCTCTACTGAGATCCTGAGAATATCTTCTACAGCTGCTGCATCCTCTCTCGAAGCGTCCTGCGACCCGCAGCCAGCAGCCATCACCGCACCTGCCATGAGCAGTAAGAGTGCCCTATTCATGCCAATCCTGCCTTCTTGTTGGGTAGTGTCCCGGCCCGGATCGGACCGGGTTGATTACTCTAACGATACTGACTGTCCCGTACAAGAAGAGGGTTTTCCCACTTCAGGCCCTTGAATCGCTCGAAGTCCGAGTCCGAGGAGCACAGCACGAGCCCGTATTCCATGGCCAGGGCCGCCAGGTGAGCATCGGGTACCAGCTCTGCCCGGGTCACTGCGGGCATGAGTCCGGCGAGGATCCGGCGGTGCCGGTGGGTGGGCTCAGGGGTGAAGGTGGCCTCTAGCTGCAGCCACTCGTTCACCATGGCCCAGGCCTGGGAGACCGGCATGGGGTTGGGGCTGACACGAGGATTCGAGGCCAGGCGTACGAAGGCGTTCAGGACCTGCCACGGCAGGCCCACGCCCATGGGCCCGTTCAACCAGCGCTGGAGCCACGACCGGGCTCCCTCGTGGTGCGGAGATGCCTCGTCCACGGCGTAGAGGAGCAGGTTCGTGTCAATCAGGATCACTTGTGCCCCTCCCCTTCCGCCCAGGCCAGGGCCTCGGCCACGTTGTCGATGGCGATGCGCATCCCGCCGCTGTTCCAGGTGGGCAGGGTATAGGCCTGCTCCTGCGTTCGCTGGGCCTCGGCGTCCATGAGCCGGAGCCCCCGCCGAAGCGCCTCGTTCACGACGCCCTTGAATGTCAGGGACTCGCGCCGGCGAATTCGCTCAAGGGCAATCGCCACGTCTTCATCGAGAGTGAGGGTAGTTCTCATACATCAGAACATCATTCGATGATGCGTTGATGTCAATCGTTCTTTGCCGGGGTCGCCTCCGGCAGCCGGTGCCGCACCCGGCGGCAAGGCTCCAAGCTTCCTCATCGGCGCCGCCGCTGTTCCGGCATGATCTCCTCCCTTGAGGATTTCCGGCAGCAGCCTTGACAAGATTGAGACTGAGTCTCATCTTCTTGAGCAACGGAAGGCATTGAAAGCGAAAAGCGGAAGAATAGGAAAGGCATCGGAGCAGCAGCACCTCGACCCATGATCACTACGCCTCCTCTCTGGCGCAGAGCCATCTCTCTCTGGATCATGGGGTTGATTCCCGCCCTGTCGGGAATCATCCCCATTCTGGACGAGTTTCCGGAGGATTTCCGGGTGGGGGTAGAAGACCCCAACTCCCCAAGGAAGCATGGGCGTCCCCACGATCACAGCATCTGCATCCAGCAGGACGCCAATCTGTGGGTGCTGGACGCAGCCTTTCCCGCTGCACCTCCGGTCAGGATCCTCTGTCAGAGGATAGATGGTCCCGCCATCACCGACCCCATCCGGGTCTACGGCACTCTCTCTCCCCTCCCACGCAGCCCCCCCAGCGCCTGAGCCTCTGGAGGTCTGACGAGCACTCGCCGGTCTCCGAACGAAGGTGGGGTCGGGGTGTACGTCGGGCGCGGGATTGGTTGTGCAACAGCCATTCCCGGCCGTGACGCATCGTCAAGGCATCCGGAGCGCAGGTCCGCAGGGTTCCCTTGGCTCAGAGATCAGACATGGAAATATGGGTCCGCCAGCTATGAGCAAATCAGCCGTGCTTCTTTCGCGAGTTCTCTTGACCTGGGTTCTGCCGGCCTCACTTCTGGCCGCCACCGTCACCACGCCGGCGTCCGCCGCTCCGGCGGGGACGCAGGAGGAGAGTTGGGATGGAGGGTCACCCTCACAAGAGGTGACGGGAATGGTGGTGGATGCCCGTCCCCCCCATACCCCCCTTTCCGACCTTCTCGTCCGGGCCACCCCCGGGGGAGAGGCCCTCACCGACGCCGAGGGACGGTTCCGGATCCCGGTGCCCTCCGTGGAACAGGTCGGGATCACGGTAGAAGGCTTCGGAGTGGTCACCCTGGAGACGGAGGTGACGCTACCCCTCGCC
>PXFI01000307.1 GCA_003564295.1 Gemmatimonadota bacterium
CGGCTGGGGACAAAGCGGGGGGCTCCGCAGGCGTTGCGGGCCGTCGGGTGCCGCTACCGCGGCCCTCGGGTCGAACCTGGGATTCGAACCCGCATCAGCACTCCGAACAGAACCCCCCGGGGACCTTGCCCCGGGGGTTCTTCCCTGCCCCGACCTGCATTGGTACCCGCCGGTTCATGCGGATCCTCCCCCGGCCTGCGCCGATCCGGTGGAGGTCTGTGACGGGCAGGTGTGCTACCGAACGTGTTACTGAGAGGGCCATGCGGCAAGTCTGCGTATCTTGGACCGGGCCTTTCAACCTTCACGGCAAACCGGAAACAGGTGAAAAGCCATATATTATCGTCGGATTGGAATCAGAAAGGGGGAGGACTTTCCAAGAACAGCACCGCAGCGCACCGCACCCCAACCCACCACGGAGCGGCTTGGTTAAACCACCGGTATGAGAATTCGGCACTCATGACTTTGGACATGGCTCTAACCTTCGGCATTCTCGCGCTGGCCATCGTGCTGTTTGTGACCGAACTCATCCGGGCCGACCTGGTCGCCCTGCTGGTCCTGGTCTCCCTGGTCATCGTAGGCCTGGTCAGCCCGGAAGAAAGCATCTCCGGTTTCGCTAACCCAGCCGTCGTCACCATCTGGGCCGTGTTCATCCTCTCGGCCGGAATGGCCCGCACCGGTGTGGCCAGCATGCTGGGCGTCCAAGTGCTGCGCCTGGCCGGCCGGGGGGAAAACCGCTTGATCGCCGTGCTCATGGGCAGCACGGCCCTGCTTTCGGGCTTCATGAACAAAATCGCTGTGGCAGCCATGTTCCTTCCGGTCACGATGGATATCGCCCGGCGCACCAACCGGCCGGCCTCGCGCCTACTGATGCCGATGGCAATCGGCTCACTGCTGGGTGGTATGCTCGTGCTCATCGGCAGCGCTTCGAATCTGATCGTCAGCGATTTTCTACGCCTCGCCGGCATGCGCCCGCTGCGACTTTTTGATTTCACTCCGATCGGTCTGGTCTTCCTGATCACGGCCATTCTCTACATGCTCACGATCGGTCGGCGACTGCTGCCGGTGCGCCGGACGCCGCAGCCGCTCTCGGCCGCAGAACACGAATCCGGGCGAGATGTCCCCGGCCTGTACGGACTCGAGGAACGCCTGGCCATGCTCCGCGTTCCTCAGGAGAGCCCCCTGATTGGAAGCACCCTTGCCGAGAGCCGTATTGGACAGGCGCTGGGGCTAAACATTCTCAGTATCCAGCGCGCCGATGGTACCGGCAGCATGCCCAAGCCGAACCTGACGTTGAAAGCAGGTGATCGCCTCCTCACGGTGGGCCGGCTGGATGTCATCGATGAGCTCGCCACCCGTCAGCTCTTCATCGTGGAGGACGATCAGCCAAGCATCGCGCGCCTGCTTTCCGAGCAGATCGGCCTGGCCGAAGTGGCGGTCACACCCGGCTCATTCTTCGATGGCAAGACCCTTGTTGAAGTCGACCTGCGCCGCACCCATGGCGTGAACGTGCTGGCCGCACGCCGGGGCGAGGTGATCCGGCACACCAACCTGCAGGAGCTCACCCTTCAACCGGGAGACCGGCTGCTGCTCCAGGGGCCCCACCAGCAACTGAAGGAGTGGCACGAAGAGCCCGGCTTCCGCCGCCGGAACGCCGAAGAGGCTCGCGACTACCAGATGGAAGAACGGTTGCTTTTCGTACGGATCCCCGCCGAGTCACCCCTGGTCGGACGCGCCCTGGAGGAAGCCCGACTGGCTACCACCTACGGACTGTCGGTGCTGACCGCCATTCGGGACGGCCAGGACCATCGGATGCCCGACTCCGACTTTCCTTTGCAGGCAAACGATCTCCTCATCGTGGAGGGGCACGCCAGTGACATGGAGATCGTACGCGGCCTCCAGACGCTCGTCGTTGAACGAAATGTTCGTATCGATCTGTTGGAGCAGATCGAGGGCGGCCCGGAGGCCATGGTGGAGGTGATGCTCTCCCCCTACACGACTTTGGCTGGCAAGACATTGCGGTCGTTGCGTTTCCGCGAGCGGTTCGGGGTCTCGGTGCTGGCCATCTGGCGGGGGGACCGGGCCCATCGCAGTCACCTGGCTGACATTCCCCTTCGCCACGGAGACGCCCTTCTCTGCTGCGGGCCCACAGAGAAATTCGAACTGCTGGCCGATGAACGCGATTTTGTGGTGTTGAGACTGGAGGTTCAGCAGAAGCCCTTGCTGAAAAAGGCACCGCTGGCCAGCGCGATCCTGGTGGGGGTGGTCGCGGCCGTGCTGCTGGACTGGCTCCCTATCTATGTTGCAGCCATCGCCGGGGCGTCCCTCATGGTGCTGACCCGGTGTCTGACAATGGAGGAGGCCTACCGCGCCATCGAATGGCAGGCGATCTTCCTCATTGCTGCCATGCTCCCGCTGGGGCTGGCCATGCAGCAGACCGGCGCGGCAGAATGGCTGGCCCAGGGCGTGGTCCAGGCCGTCGGCCCGCTGGGACCAACCGCCATCCTGGCCGGACTGGTGCTACTGACCATGACCATCAATCAATTCATTCCCAGCCCCGTCAATGCTGTGGTCATGACCCCTATCGCTCTGGCCACTGCGGCAGAGATAGGTGCATCCCCCTATCCCTTTGCCATGGGCATTGCCTATGCGGTGGCCTCCAGTTTCCTGACCCCGGTCTCCCACCCCATCAACGTGCTGGTCATGAGCCCCGGCGGCTACCGTTTCGGAGACTATTTTCGCAATGGGCTGCCGATCATTCTGATCGTGTTCATCGTGAGCGTGTTGCTGCTGCCGGTGGTTTTCCCTTTCTGATTTGTGGCTCCTCACCTGTTTCCGCCTGTGCAGCCTATCCGACTACCTCATGTCTGCCTCAAGCAGCCTCCAGGGACTTAGGGTGCGGTCCACACCTCGTCCCCCATTTAGCCTTGCTCCGGGTGGGGTTTGCCTTGCGGCGCCCGGGCGTTACCCGGCACCCTGCCCTGTGGAGTTCGGACTCTCCTCCGACGGAGCTCTTCAAAGCCCGCCGGGGGCCCGGGTAGCTGAGAACGAAGGCGTACCGCCCGACATCGAGGTCCGCATGGACGCCCGGTCCGTGGCCCAGGGCCGGGATCCGCAGCTGGAGCGAGCGGTCCAGGAGGCCCTGGATGCGGTGGCCCGGGCAGCCCTGCCGGAGGTGGAGATTCCGCCCTATCCGCGGCCGGCCAGGAGGAGGTAGACGCCGCTCGGTTGCAGTAGCCGGAGGCTCCGGCGGCAGGAGGCGGCTGGGGAGAAAGAGGGCAACTCCCCGGCCGCCGAGGGGCACTGGGGGCGCTTGGCCCCCAGCAGCCCGGGGTGCGTTCGGGAGTTTGGCGGGTATGACCCGGGGGACAGCACGAAACCCCTACTGCCGGACGACTACCATGGCTACCTCGACCTCTGCCCTCCGCTCTTCGCCCCTGGCCGCCCTCGCGATCTGGCTGGTGGCGGGGTTCCTCCACGCCGTGCTTCCCCCTCCGGGCGAGGCCCTGGAGCTCACCGGCCCAGGGCTCCCTCCGGAGGCCGCCCCTGCGGAAAAGGCGCCCCATGAAGCGGTTCTTCGCCTCGTCGTCGAGACCTCGGAGACCACCGCCACCGGAGCGGCGTCCGCTGCCCGCTTCCGGGTGCGCACCGTTGTGGGAGCCCTGCAGGCGAGCGGGGTGCAGATCCGGGATCTGGACATCGGGAACCTCCAGATGACCTCCATCGAGGGCCGGCCCACCATGGGCCCAAGGCGGCGGCCCGGGGCTCCGCCCCCGGTCGTGGGGTTTCGTGCCTGGATCCCCATCACCGTGGTAACGCCAGCCTTGGACCGGGTGGCTCTCCTGATCGATCTGGCCGCCGGTGCGGGCGCCCATCTGGACTGGCTGGGCTACCAGGACCCGGACGGGGAACCGGCGGCCCGGCCAAAGGCACCCGCCAGGACGATGCCGAGCCGGGTGTCGGGGGAGCGGGTCCGCTAGCCGGGCGGTTCTCTTTGCCCCTCCCGGGCCTTTCGCCGTATGATGGGCGGCCGCCTCCACTGAGGGCGGACCGGCCCGCGGTGCAGATGCTCGCAACCTGAGGACGACCCGGGAGGGATGACGCATGTGGATCACTCGCTACAGCCGCAGCCTCCTCTTGCTGTTCGCCTTCGTCCTGTGGGACCTGGCTGGGCCCTCTCCGCTGGTGGCGGAAGCGGCGGCCGGGGATATGCTCTTCGGCCACAGCCACTGGACCAGCGTGCTGCCGCCCATCCTGGCCATTGCCATGGCGCTGGTGTTCCGACAGGTGATCATCTCGCTGTTCGCGGGGATATGGCTGGGAGTGTTCTTCCTCATGGAGCTCGGCCCGGGCGCCCTACTCTCCAGCTTCCTCGGGGTCCTGACAGACTTCATCGTTCCCGCCGCCGCGGACCCCGACCACATGAGCATCATGATATTCACCATGCTCATCGGCGGGATGGTCGGCGTCATTACCGAGAACGGTGGCACGCGCGGCATCGTCCAGGTCCTTACCCGGTTCGTGAAGACCAGAATCCAGGGGCAGTTGGCCAGCTTCGGACTGGGCGTGGCGGTGTTCTTCGACGATTACACCACGACCATGGTTGTGGGCAACACCATGCGCCCCTTGACGGACCGCCTTCGGATCAGCAGGGCCAAGCTGGCCTACTTCGTGGACACGGCTGCCGCCCCGGTGGCGGTGGTTGCCCTGGTGAGTACCTGGATCGGGGCCATGGTGGCCTTCATCGCCGATTCCACCAGCGGCCTGGATGGATTCCATGTGCTGCCGTACAGAGTGTTCCTGAGCTCCCTGCCTTACAACTTCTACTCCTTCTTCGCAGTCTTCTTCGCCCTGGTCATCGCCTGGAGCGGCCGCGATTTCGGCCCCATGCTCCGCTCCCGCACACGGCTGTATCGGGCCCGGGACGACGCCAGCCTGGACACCTATGGCGTGTGGAGGGAGGATGCCGGCCATGAGGAGAACCCGGCCAAAATCTCCCACTGGGTGAACGCCGCCATTCCCATCCTGGTCCTGGTGTTCGGTGCCGTCGCTGGCCTCCTGGTGACCGGAGAAGGAGACACGATCCAGGACATGGTGGCCAGTGGCGACTCGTACGCCGCGCTCCTCTGGGCCTCGCTCCTCTCGCTGGCGGTGGCCATGGTCATGACCCTTTCGCAGCGTCTCCTGACTATGGACGCAATGATGGAGGCGTTCATGAAAGGGATGTGGGTCATGTTTGGTGGTCTGCTGATCCTCGTCCTGGCGTGGGCCCTGAGTGCGGTTACCCGGGAGTTGGGAACGGCGGAGTACCTGGTCAGCATCTTTGGCCAGACCCTCGACCCGACGTGGATGCCGGCCATCCTCTTCGTCTTGTCCGGCTTCACGGCCTTTGCCACGGGCTCCAGCTGGGGAACCATGGGCATCCTGATGCCGCTGGCGCTGCCCCTGGTCTGGAGCCTCGGGCTGGACGCGAATCTGGCTTCGGAGGCCTCCCACCAGCTGGTGTTCGCCAGCGTCGGATCCGTGGTGGCCGGGGCGGTCATGGGGGACCACGCCTCGCCCATCTCCGACACCACGATCCTGAGCTCCCTCGGTTCCCAGTGCGAACACGTGGAGCACGTGAACACGCAGCTCCCCTATGCCGCGGTCTGCGTGGCCCTGGTGCTCGCCGGGTTTGCGGTCATGAAGCTCACAGGGGCACCGTGGTGGCTGATCCAGCTCCTGGGCTTCGGGGCCATCCTCGCCATCATCTACTACTTCGGGAAGAAACCCACACCGGAGGAGGTTGGCCAGGAGCCTGTGCCCGTGCCGGCGTCGTCACCTCGCGGTCCTCCGGGAGGGAAAGGGGACGTCTGAGATCGATCCCGGGGCGCAGCAATGCTACAGGGATCCCAGGAAGACCGCGTTGAAGAACATCCGGGTCAGGCCGTCCCAGAAGAGTCGGAAGTTGGGGTCATCCAGGAACAGGATCACGGTTCCCCGTCCCCTCCGGTCCCGTAGCACGAAGGGGGAAGCGGCCAGGTGCTCCAGCGACTCGGGAAACGCGAACCCGCTGACTCGGGCCCGGTCCGGATCGACGATGGTCGACGGGGCTTCCACGGGAGCCCCTGGATCGAAAGCCAGGTTGGACCAGACCATGACGGGCATCTCCCGGCCCTCGTACCCCAACATCAGGGGGTGGAGGGGATCCTCTACCCGGGCCCGAAGGATGGTACCCGGCACCGAGGGGAGGGGCGCGACCCTGTCCTCCGGTTCGTCCCTCAGCCGGGCGGAGGTGATCCCGAATTCCTCCCGGGCCAGCCAGGCCGCCCCGCCCCGGAGGCCGATGATCCGCCCCCCTGCCTCGATCCATTCTCTCAACCGGTTTGCCACGTCCCGCGCCACGGCCGGGTGTACGGAGCCGTAGCGGCCGTCCGGCAGGATAATCACGTCGTATGGGGACAGGTTCGCGGACAGGAGCCGCTGGAAGCTGAGGGCGGTGAACTCCACCCCGTAGCGCCGCTCGAACGTGTACCAGATATGGCCGAAGGAGTTTGGATGGACCGGATGGTCCATGATCACGGCGATTCGGGCGGGTGCCACGGGAGTGACCCTCCCGGAGCCCAGGTGCGGGCCCTCTTCGGTGATGGGGCCGTCCACACCCACCACCGTGACCCCCTTCTCTTCGGCCAACGAAGTCATGATGGCCCTGAGGTCCAGACCGGTGTTCTCTCCATGGAATACGGCCAGGGTGCCCGCCGAGAAACGACGGCCGTCCAGGACGAAGGGCCCCATGGCAACCCGGTGGAGCAGCCCCTCGCGCTGGAACCGGATCAGGGCGTGGAGGGCCGCATTGCTCCCGTAGTCCACCAGGAACCCGTGGCGCGCACCGGGATGGACGACCCGTCCAGGCATCCGGAACTCACCGCTCACCGGCTCCACGGCCCTGGGCAGCTCCGCCACCTCGTACGCCTCCAGGTGGTAGGTCAGGGGCATGGACCAACCGGTGATGTCGTAGAAGATGCGGCTGGCCTGGCCTCGAAGCTCCGCCACCGACCTCTCGGCCTCCACCTGCGCCAGGAACGCTTCGGAGAAGCGAGCTTCAGGCTCCATGAGGACGCGCAGGAGCCGGGCCTCGGGCTGATCGAGTGGGAGAACCAGGCTTCCGGCAGGCACCTCCGCGGCCGCTTCCGGCCGGCTGCCGTCACCTCCCCCCCGGAAGTGGGGGCGTGCGCCGGAAAGCCGGACGTCCTCCGTGGTCCGGTAGACCTCGATGCCGTTGCGCAGGAGGTTGTTGGCCACGGTTGCGAGCCTCGCCCTGTCTCCGTCGGCCGAAAGAACGTATCCCCGCACCGGACCCCGCCGGCCCTCCTCCACGGCGGTCCGCTTGTAGACCAGGAACCCCTGGAGGAGGTCCCGGCGATGGTCGGCTGCGTACCGGACGGTCAGGTCTGAGGCCACGACATGCTGAATGATGGCATCCTCCAGGGTGAAGAGGGGACCTCCCCCCGGTACCTGGAACCGGAGGCCGCGGCTGCCTCCACCCGTGGTCTCCGTGGTCCAGGCAATGGCACCGGTAAAGTTCGGGTAGGTGTCCCAGTAGCCCGGGTCGAATTGCCCGAATTCCCAGGCGCTGTAGCGATAGCCGTGCTCGGCGAAGGCATCGGCCATGGCCACGCCGAATCTCCCAAGCCAATCCCTCTGCCCGGAGGTGAGCTGCTGGTGGAGGGGCTCCACGTACCAGGGTCCGGTATAGGCCGGATACTGGCCGTGATTGTCCACGAACACCTGGGGATTCCACTTCCGGTAGAGGGCCACCGCAGCCCGTGTTTCCCGCTGGGTGCTCCAGACCGACTCCCGGTTCATATCGATCTGGTAGTGGTTGTTCGAGTTGATGCCCCAGGGGAAGTGGTGCTCGGCTGCCTCCGGGTCGGCGGTGCCCCGGGGCCCCACCTGAAACGCGTTGTACCAGGCCACCGTTCGATGGTTGCTGTCAGGGTTCGCGGCCGGAACGATGACCACCACCGCGTCCTGGAGCAGGGCCAGGGTCCCGGGGTCAGTGGCGGCGGCGAGCTGGTAGGCCACGTGTATGGCCCCCTCCGGTCCCGCGGTCTCGTCCCCGTCGGTCCCGAAGTTCAACAGCACCACCACAGGCGTCTCGGCCAGGACGGCTGCCTCGTGGTCTGCCCCACCCAGGGTCCGAGGATCGGCCAGGTGGCCGATGTTGGTGCGGATGTCCCCGATCCGGGCCAGGTTCTCAGGTGAGCTGATGATGGCGTGGTAGATTCCCAAACCCTCGTAGGACTCTCCGTGCCGGGACAGGTTCATCCGGTCCGAGATTTCCGCCAGCCGTTCCAAGTAGCGGATCATGGCTTGATAGGTGGCCTTCCGCTCACCCGGCCCGTGGCCCAGAAAGGCGGAGGGCGCCGGGATATCGGGATCATACGTCCGACCCGGGAACAGCTCCTGCTCAAAGACGCCGGAGTGTTCCCGAATCTGCCCGTGCCCTGGAAGAACGGCCACGAAGATACCGGTAAGAAGGAGCATCAACACCATCTTGGGCGTCAGGAGAGTGGGAATCATCTGGGGCCTCCCGGCGAAGGGTTCGCGAATGCCTTGACCTCCGATCCTCGTCACCAGCTGCGCCGACCGAAGAACGGGTCCGCGTCCTCGTCGCCCAGGACGTGGAGCGCGAACCACTTCCGGTACCGCTGGTAGCGGTCGACCACGAACGAGGGTCGGGAGATTCCGTGGAACTGGCCGGGGTACACGATGAGGCCGGTAGGGATCTCCAGCCTTCTCAGCCAGATGTAGAACTGCTCCGACTGGCTCGCCGGTGTGCGGCGATCCTCGGCTCCCACGACGAACAGGGTGGGGGTGCGAACGTGGTGAGCGCTGAAGAGGGCCGAGATCCGGTCGTAGCCCTCCCGGTTCTCCCAGGGCAGCCCGAGCTCATGCTCCCACCACCGCTGCAGATCATCCGTACCGTAGAGCGACACGTTCAGGGCCGTGCTGGCACCGCTGATGGCGGCCCGGAAGCGGTGGTCCCGCACGATGATGAAGTTCGTCAGGATCCCGCCGTAGGACCATCCACCCACCCCCATACGTTCCGGATCGGCGATACCTCGATCCACGAGCCACTCCACCCCGGCGATAACATCGTAGTAGTCGGGACCTCCCCAGTCCTGCCAGAGTGCGTGGGCGAAACCCTCTCCGTATCCGCTGGAGCCACGGGGATTCGTGTAGAGCACCACGTAGCCCTGGGCAGCCCACCATTGGCGTTCGAAGTCGTAGCCCCAGGTGTACTGGGCCACCGGCCCCCCGTGAATCTTCAGGATCAAGGGGAAGGGTCCGTCGGCCTCGTTCGCACCCGGCGGCAGGAGGTACCATCCTTCGATGGGGGTTCCGTCCTGGGACTCGTAGCGGATGTGGATGGGCTCCGAGAGCTCCACCCCGTCCAGCCAGTGGGCGTTGATTCGTGAGAGATTCCGGAGGGAGGAAGCCCCGACACGAACCCCGTCCGGGGAGCCGGACTCGAAGTAGTCGGCCGACAGCGCCACGGGCTCCACTGCCGAGGCAAAGACGTCGGCGGGCTGGGTGCCCCAGGAGAGGATGGCAACCAGCCGGTCCTCGTCGGGGGTCAGGGCGAATTCGCCCACCACCGAGGTGCCCAGGAGCACCGCGTGGATATCGCCTTCTCCCCGGGCCCGCACCCGGATCAGGGGTTCCGTGCCCCGGTCCTGGATCCTCACGTACACGTGCTCCCCGTCTGCCGACCACCTGGGAGAACCCAGCACCGGCCGGTCGATGCGGTCCGTGAGATCCACCACGGCTCCCGGACGGGGCGTACCAGCCTGATCGGAGATCTCCATGGTCCTGAGTCGGGCCGAGCCGTACACGGGCGGCTCCTCCGGCGTGTGCCGGAAGGCGATCATGCGTCCGTCAGGGCTCCATACCGGTCCCCCGTCGCTCCCCGGGTCGTTGGTCAACTGGACCAGCTCTCCCCCCTCGGCCGGAACCAGCCAGAGGTCGCTCCGGTAGGTGATGTCCGGCCACTCCGTGCGGTTCGCGCTGAAGGCGAGCCAGCGGCCGTCGGGGCTCCACGCGGGACCCGAGTGGTCGTAGGGGCCGAAGGTGAGCTGGACGGTCTCGGTGGCTGGATCCCCCCCCCTGTCGAGCTCGATAACGTGGATATGGCTCCGGCGTTCCCCAATGTACCCGGTACCGTCCTGCAGGAACTGAAGACGGGTGATGACGTGGGGGAGTGGACGACTCTCGGGTGGCGTCACCCCCCCCAGCTCCATGGGGGGGGGATCCTCGGGCTCATCCAGCAGGGTGACGGCGAATCGATCGCTCTTCGGTGACCATGCGAAAAACGAGATACTCCGGTCCAGGGCGGTGGCCTGAAACGCTTCCCCCCCCTCGGCCGGAAGGAGCCAGATCTGAGAACCGGATCCCTCGCCCTCCCGGCTGGAGAGGAAGGCCAGGTAACGCCCATCCGGTGACCACCGCGGACTGCGCTCTCCGGCCTGGGAGCGTGTCAGTCGGCGGGGTGGGGTACGGCCGTCCGCCGGAACCGTCCAGATGGAGGAATGCCAGCGGTCCTCCTCGAGATCCATCTCCCGGACCACGAAGGCTGCGGTACCTCCGTCGGGTGAAAGCTGCAGGTCCGACACGGCCCTTTGTCGGCCCACATCATCGAGCTCGAGATGCCGCGTCGTCTCCTGAACATCCAGGAGCGCTGAGCTCCACCCTGGCCCCCATTCGGAGAGACCGGCGTTTCCGGCCCGGGTCTGGCCATGGGCAGGAAGCCAGCTCAACAGGGCGAGGACACACGCCACCCCTGCTGCCGACCGGAACCTGAACCTTGATCGTCCGGCCTGCCTTTCGCGACGGTTCTCACACAGTACCAGATCATCCTGGCCGGGAGACCAGGCCTTCAACGCGTCCACCGTGCGAATCCCAGCAGAGAAGAGCTTCATCGATCCTACCCCCGGAAATGGGTTGTGAGGAGGGAAAGGGAGCTTCCATCTTCAGAACTACGGCGGCACCTCCTCAATGCCCGGCGTCGAGACCAGATTTCACCCGCCCCTGCCCGGGGCCGCGGCCGTCCACAAGCACCTATTCGGCCACTCGCTGGAAGCGGAGGTTCCGCACCCGGCCGGCGTCCAGGAGGAATCCGGACACGCCGCCACCGTCGTCGCGCTGAAAGCGGAAGGTGTAGGGGCCAGCTTCGAACCTGTCCGTCTTCTGCGCGACCAGCGGCCGCGCCAGGCTGGCGGGCCGCGTCAGGACCAGCCGTCCATCTTCCACCTCCAGCCGGTACACGACGTCCAGCTCCTGGCTCCGGAAGTTGCCCGCATACGCCAGTAGCTCAGCTTCCGTGAACAGGGGCCCGGCCGGATCCTCCTCCCGGGGTTCGGGTCGCGTCCTTGTGTCCGCCCTGGGCGCCTCCGGCTCCAGGTAGTCCTCCAGATAGACCTCCAATACCTCGCCACCCAGACGGGCGGGATTGGCGGTGGCCACATTGCAGAAGACCACGACGGAGAGGTCATGGTCCGGCGCTCTGATCACGTTGGCTCGGTAGCCCACAAAGGAGCCGCCGTGGCCCACGGTGCGAATGCCCCGGTGAAGGCCGTGCGTGAGGCCGAAAGCATAGTCCAGCGTATCACCAGTGCTGAGGACCGCCCTTTCGTGCATGCGGGCCCGCAAGTACCTGGCCAGCTCCGGATCCCCGGCCCGTTCCGGTGGGCCGACGAACACCCTCTCCCAGAGGGCCATTTCCTCCATGTTGGTGAAGATGCCGCCGTCACCCACCATGGGCAGCATGGTCATATTGATGCGGTAGCCACCCTCCGACCGGGGTGCATAGCCCGTTGCCCGCTCCTCCACGATACCGGCTGGGTCGTCGTGGAAGTGTGTGCGGTGCAGGCCCAGTGGCTCCAGGAGCCGCTCTTGTGCGTACTCGCGCAACGTCTTCCCCGTGGCGTTCAGGACGATCTGGGAAAGGAGGAAGTATCCGGAGTTGCTGTAGAGATGGTCGTTCCCCGGCGGGAAGTTCAGCTCCTGCTGGCGGGTTATCATCTCCACCGCGTCCTGGTTCCCATAGACATCGTCTCCCCTCCTGCCGGCCAACGCCATGAGGGTGAGATAGTCTCTCAACCCGCTGGTGTGGTAGATGAGGTGTCGGATGGTGATGGGATCGCCGTAGTCGGGCAGCTCAAGGATGAAGCGCCGCACGTCGTCGTCCACCGAGAGCACTCCCTCCCGCTCCAGCATCAGCATGGTTGCGGCAGTGAAGTGCTTGGAGACGGAAGCAATGCGGAAGATGCTGGTGGGGCGAAGGCTGATCCCGTACTCCAGATTGGCCATGCCGTAGCCGCGGGCGAAGGTCAGCTCTCCGCCTTGTATCACCCCCAGGACACACCCCGGCGAGCGGGTGTTATCAAACTCGCTGAAGATGGCATCGATCCGGGCTTCCGTTGCGGAGGCAGGGTCCCGGGTCTCTGGCAAGAGGGTTCGGGCGTGCGGTGGGCCGTCCCCGGCCAGGAGCAGGGCCGGAGGCGCTTCGGCTCCCTGGCCCAGCGGCTGGGCCACCCCTTCGTCCAATAGCTGGGCGGCTTCTTCGTCCGAAGGGCGGGAAGCCTGCCGTCGAAGCACCTCCCCGGGGAACGCATCGGTGGTCCGGCCGCCTGCGTACACCTCGACGCCGTTCACCCACACCCGCAAGATCCCCTCAGCGGCATGTTGCGGCTCCTGGGGCGTGGCCCGGTCCCGGACCTGATCCCGGTCCAGCAGGACCAGGTCGGCCGCTCCTCCCGGTCGAATGAGGCCCCGGTCCTCCAGCCCCACGTGGCGGGCACCCAGGGCCGACATGCGATGAATCGCCGCCTCCAGCGTCAGGTCTCCCCTTTCCCTGACGTGATGGGAAAGGACCCGGGGAAAGGCGCCGAAGCCTCGTGGATGGCCGCCGAGCAGCCCGCCGTCGGAGGAGACGTTGGTGTGCTCCCAGGTCAGGAGGCGCGCTATATCTTCCTCGTGCATGCTCTCACCGATGACGCTCTCACCGCCGTCCCGGCCCTCTTCCTCGGCGGCCGTCGACTCTGCTATGAGGTCCAGGAGCGTGCGGGCGGCCTCGGCGTCGCGCCCCTCGGCCACCTGTGCCAGCGTCATCCCCTCGTACTCCGGGTTGGGGCCGAAGCGGGAGATGAGCAAGTGCTCTGCCGGTGAGATCTCGTTGAGGGCAAAGCGGGCTGCCTCCAGGTCCTGGAAGTCGCGCTCCGGAAAGAGGACGGTCATGGTGGACTGCCAGTACCTGTAGGGGTAGATGTCTGCCGTTACGTCCACCCCCTCTCGCCGGGCCTCCTCCAACCGGGCCAGCAGGCGCTCCGCCTCTCCCCAGTAGGAGTGCATGGCGAGCTTGATGTGGGAGATCTGCACCGGGATGTCGGCTTCGCGGCCGATGAGGATCAACTCCTCCACCGCCTCCCAGAACGCCCGGTCTTCGCTCCGGATGTGGGAGATGTAGCGGCCGCCGTATTCTCGGGCGACACGGGCGAGCGTGACCACCTCCTGGGTGCTGGAGTAGATCCCCGGGTCGTACTCCAATCCTGTGCTCAGGCCCAGGGCGCCGGCCTCCATCTCACCCCGGAGGAGGCTCGCCATCTCAGCCACCTCGTCTTCGGTGGCCTCCCTCCGGAAATCGTCTCCCATCACCCGGCGGCGAATGCTCCCGTGTCCCGCGTAGGAAGCCACGTTGAGCGCCACCGGCTCCCCCTCCAGCTCCTGGAAGAATTCGGCCAGCGGGAGGTTTGAGCTGCCGTCCTGGCCCACCACGATGGTGGTGATTCCCTGACTCACGGCCCCCAGGGCGCCCCGCTCCTCGTGCAACCCCCGATCGTGGTGGCTGTGGGTGTCCACGAATCCGGGAGCCAGCACAAACCCACCGGCGTCCACCACCTGGTCCAGGCGGCGGGGCTCTACGGCGCCCACCTCCACGATGCGTCCGTGCCGGATGCGGACGCCGCCATCCTCGGCCGGAGATCCGGTCCCGTCGACGATTCGGGCATTCACGATCACCAGGTCGGCTTCGTCGGGGCCGCAGGCCGGGGCCCCCAGCAAGGCCAGGCCCAGAAACCCGGCGAAGGCGCTTCGGGACGTCAAGCCACGCCACGGAAGAGAGGGGATGTTTCTCATGGGTGCTTCCTTCTGAATGGGATTGGGCTTGGAGGGTCACCAGGAGATCAGGGCATGACACCTCTGCCAGTTATTACTGGGGCGGTTTCACCCCTACCGAATGATCCGCTTGAACACTTCCAGGTTCACATTCCGCCCACAGACCGTGGCCACCACCTTTTTCCCCCGAAAGCGTTCTCTCTGCTGGAGGAGCCCCCCCACGCACAGGGCCCCCGATCCTTCCACCACCAGGCGATGTTGCTCGAACAGAAGGCGGATGGAAGCTTCGATCTCCTCCTCGGATAGCAGGAAGATCTCATCCACGTAACGCTGACAGAGATCCAGGGTGATGCTGTCCAGGTCCACGTTCCCGGCGCAGGTGTCGGCCAGCGTCGGATAAGTCTCCATCTCCACCATCTTGTTGGCCCGCATGGATTCGTACATCACCGGGGAATTTGCCGGCGAGACGCCGAAGGCTTCCATGTCGGGATTGTGGGACTTCAGCCACCCCGCCGACCCGGTCAGCAATCCCCCTCCCCCACAGGCAAAGAGAGCCGCGTCCAGGTCGGGGAGCTGCCGGGAGATCTCGTACCCGCAGGTCCCTTGGCCGCCCACCACGATGGGGTCGTTGTAGGGCGACACGTAGACCTTGCCTTCCTCTGCCGCCACTCGCCGGGCCTCCTTCTCCGCATCCCATGCGTGTTCACCGGAGATGACCAGATCCAAGCCGTGGGTCTTCAACAACGCCAGCCGAGAGGGTTCGATATCCTCCGCTACGTAGATCTTCGCCCGGCGATTGCGGATGCGCATGGCCTCGGCCACGGCCAGGGCGTAGTTCCCCGTTGACGCCGCCACCACCCCTCTGTCCAGCTCTTCCTCCGTGAGGGACAGGATCTTGTTGATGGCCCCCCGGAACTTGAAGGAGGAGGTTCTCTGCATGGAGTCCAGCTTGAGCCAGACCTCGCCTTCAACCTCATGGCTCAAATAGGGTGAGTACTCCAGGGGAGTGGGGGACAGGTAGTCCCGGCACCTCTCGTAGGCTTCAGCCACCAGCCGGGGCACATGTAGGGGCAATTGGTATTCCATCTTTCCACCACCCTTGCCGTTCCTGGTTGAAGAATCCAACCTTCCGAGATCGTACCCCGGGGCGGCGGGACCGATGGGCTTCCCACCTCCGGGTCTTGTTGGACGCATGATTCGCGAGCCGAGTGGTTCCTTCTCCCCCTCCACGGGAGCCTATGGATGCGAGGCCTGAAGGGCAAGAAAGTATTGGTGACAGGGGGTGCCAGCGGCATCGGACAAGCTACGGCAGCCCGTTTCCTGGAGGAGGGCTGTGCCGTCTGCGTGCTCGACCGCAACGTCGAAGCCATGGCACGGGTGGCCACCGAGCTACCTGCTCTCACGGCGGTGATCGAAGCCGATGTCTCGAGCTTCGAGCAGGCACAGGCGGCCGTCCATGAGGCCATCGAGGGAATGGGCTCCCTCGACGTATTGATCAACAATGCCGGCATCAGCATCCGGCACGACTTCCTCGACATAACCCCCCAGGAGTGGGACCAGGTCCTGAGCGTCAACCTCTCGGGAGTGTTCTACGTGGCCCAGGCGGCAGCTCGCCACATGGTCGCCAGGGGCTCCGGCGTAATCCTGAACACCGCTTCCACGGCTGCCGACACCGGTTACCCTCACTACGCCGATTACACCGCCAGCAAGGGCGGCGTCGTCGCCCTCACCCGGGCCATGGCTCTCGAGCTCGCCCCCGCCGTACGGGTCAACGCCGTATCTCCAGGATACGTGCTGACGCCCATGCAGCGAGCCGAGTACACGGATGCCATGCTCCATGCCGTCAATCGGAAGATTCCTTTCGGCCGGCACGGGAAACCGGAGGAGATCGCTGCCCTCTTCGCCTACCTGGCCTCGGACGACGCAGGCTTCGCCACAGGCCACACCTACGTGATGGACGGCGGGGAGACCGTCGGCGGTCTTTGCAGCCAGTGGGCCCATGAGTAGAGCATCCCCTGTCGCCCCAGGGCACCCGGAGCGACATGGAACCTCCAGAGGAGAATCACAGATATGAAACTGGACGGCAGGGTCGCGCTGATCACAGGCGGAACCTCGGGTATAGGCAGAGCCACCGCCGCTCTGTTCGCGAAGGAAGGGGCGGCAGTGGCCCTCACAGGGCGAAGCCGGGAGCGGGGCGAGGAGGTCGCACAGGACATCCTCCGAGCCGGTGGAAGGGCCCTGTTCATCCGGGCCGACGTCCGCGTGGCGGACGACTGCCGCCGGGTCGTCGAGGACACACTGGAACGGTTCGGTCGAATCGATGTCCTGTTCAACAATGCCGGGGTCTTCCATCCGAAGACGGTGCCCGAATGCACGGAGGAGGAGTGGGACGAGACCATCGACTCGAGCCTGAAGGGGGCCTTTCTGATGTCGAAGTATGTGCTCCCCTCCATGATCGAGCGCGGCAGCGGATCCATCATCCACAACAGCTCGGGATGGGGGATCCAGGGTGGAAATCGGGCGGCGGCATACTGTGCGGCGAAGGGCGGTCTCGTGGTCATGGCCAAGGCCATGGCCATCGATCATGGCCCCGACCGGATTCGCGTCAACTGCGTCTGCCCTGGTGACGTGGAGACTCCCATGCTCACTGACGATGCCCAGAAGCGGGGCATGGCGTGGGACGATTACCACGCCGGGGCGTCGGATCGCCCAATGGGGCGAATCGGCACGCCGGAGGAGATTGCCCGTGCGGTCCTCTTCCTGGCCTCTGATGATGCCTCCTTCATCACCGGCGAATCGCTGGTCGTGGATGGGGGGGGTGTCGCCGATTAGCAGGAGCCGCCCAAGTTCAGGTGGCCGGAGAGCACCCCTTCCCGGGTTCCCCGCCTCGGCTCAAGCAAAGACCCTCCCCATCCGGGCGACCCCTTCCCGGATGTCGTCTTCGTCGTAGTGGGCGAAGGACAGCCGCAGGTAGTTCCCGAGTCTGCCGTCGCAGGAGAAGAGGGAGCCGGCTTGGAATCCCGTCTGCAGTTCCCGGGCTTTGTCAAGAAAGGCGGCCGTGTCAATGCTTTCGTCGAAGCGCAGCCAGAAAAAATAGCCGCCTCGGGGTCGCTGCCAGGTGGCCAGATGGCCCAGGTGTGCCTCCAGGGATTCCTGCATGACCTCGACCCGATCTCGATAGGTGGCCCGAAGCTCCCGGACCAGTTCCTCCAGGAGGCCGAGATCGATGGCGTGCCGGACGATATGCGATGCGTAGTGATTGATGCTGCCGCCACTGCTGACGAAGCCATTTTCCAGGAGGCGCTTGCGCAAGCCTGGACCACCCTGTATCCACCCCAGCCGCATCCCCGGGGCGAGGATCTTCGAGAAAGAGCCCAGGGACAGGACGGTGTCGCAATCGATCATGGTGCCGAAGGCCGGTGGCGGCTCTTCGTGGTAGTGAAGGAGCTGATAGACCTCGTCCGCGACGATCAGGAAGCCATGCTGTCGACCGAGCTCCATGAGGCGAGCACGGCGTTGGTGGCTCATGCAGTGTCCGCCCGGATTGTGGTAGCTCGGGATGACGTAGACCAACGTCGGGTCATGTTCCTTCAGGAGCTCCTCCAGGGCATCCGTGCGCATGCCGTCGTCATCCACGGGTACGCCCACCAGGCGTAGCCCGTGGTCGCGAAGGATCTGGAAAGCCAGGAAATAGCTGGGCTCTTCGACAAACACCGTGTCCCCGGAGTTGCCGAAGACCGTGGACACGAAATCCAGCCCCTGAGAGCTTCCCGCAGTCAGAAACAGCGAGTCGGGGCTCACCGTCGCCTTGTATCCTCCGCTCAGGTACCCGGCCAGCGCCTCCAGAAAACGCTCGTCGCCGGCCTGGGCGCCGTAGTTCAGGTCGAAGGGATGAGCATGGTTGAAGAAGGCTTCGCTGGCTTCGCGAAGAAGGTCGACACGCAACAGGTCGGCGGAAGGCTGGCCGATCCCCAGGTTGATGGTGCCGGCCGGCGGCGCTTCGTCAAATGTCACAACGCCATTCACGATGCCCCTCCCTGGGACAGGCCTCTCGTTGGAAGTGGTTGGGCTTGAGACCGGAATCGAAAGCCCCTCCTAACCCAGTTTCTCGATGAAGGCTTCTCCCCTGGCCATCAACTCGTCGTGATCATCAAGGGGCCTCTGGCTCCGGACAAGGTCAAGGGTGTGGTCCCGAAGCAGATCCTCGAAGCGTGGCCGACCCTTCTTCTCCCAGGCTTCGAGTCCGATTCGGGGCATGAGCTCACTGTCATAATAGGCCTCCCGGAAGGATCCCAGGGTGAGGCTGGACGTCAGGAAGCTCCCACCGGGACCCTGATCCGCCACGGTATCCAGGTCCAGGTCTTCATCACTCACCGGGAACCCAGCGGCCAACCGCACCGCCTGGCCAATCACATCGTTGGAATACACGGTCAGGAGAGGCGAGAAGGCTTTGGCTCCCAGAGTCCCTCCCACGAAGGGCGCCATTCCGGACTTCCCCATGAGGCTCAGGAGGTGGTTCGTCCAGAGCTGGCCACCGGCAGCCAGATCGGCGTTCCAACCGATCCCGCACCCGGAGATCCCTGCGTGCGGTATCCGGTAGTGGGCCATGATCTCGGCGCAGGCCAGATTCAACAACATGGAATGGGGATCGAAGAAGTCCTGCAGGCTCTTCATGTCGAAGAAGGCCGGCAGACTGCCCAGGATCACAGGGGTCCCGGGTCGTATCAGCTGGGCCAGCACCAGACCTGCCAGGAGCTCGGCATTCAGCAGGGTCAGGGTCCCCGCCGCAGTGATGGGCGTGGACATGCCGGCCATGCCGAAATTGGAATAGATGACGGGAAGGCCCCGCTCCACCGTTACCATCAACTTCTCCGCAGTGCCTCCGTTGATGACCAGGGGTGTGACAGGGTTCAGGTAGGGGATCAGGAACGGCTTCTCCGACAGGCCGGGACGGAGGCTCTCGAAGAGGTCCAGAGTGGTCTCGAACAGACCGTCGGACGATATGAGGAGGATGAGAGGTTTCGTCGTATTGGCCATCAACTCCAGGGAAGCATAGAGGTCCGCTTTTTCCGGCGGGTAGTCCTGCACCACCCCCATGGTGGAGACCATATCGAAGCTGGGAAGATCATGGGCCAGACGGGTCGAGACGGCCATGTGGCCTCGAGAGAACCTGACCAGCTCATCCGTGGCGGGATCCTGATAATAAAGGTTTGTGACCCCCACCCCGAACCGGGTCCGGTCCTCTCCCAGTCGGAAGGCCGGCTCCCCCAATCGATCGTGCACCGGGACCACGGACGGGGCTGCCTTCAGAGCCCATTCCACCACCGATCCATCGAATACGACCCTGGTCCCCCCGTCAGGGGACCCGGGCGCCACCCTCACCCCCTCCGCCGCCAGAAGGATTCGCAGAGCCCGGGATGAATCGACCCTCAAACCCACACGGTTGAGGATGGCCAGGGATCGATCATGGATGAACCGAATCTGCTCCTCCGAGAGGAGCCTCAGTTCGGGTTTCGCTGTTCGGTCCATCCGAGTTCTCCTGGCTGGATTACACCTGAGGTGCCGGATGAGCTTTCCGGAGGCCGGCCTCTTCCACCAGCCTGGGAACGATGGACTCCCAGTGGACGGCCATGATGTGAGTCCCAGCGATCCCCGGGGTCTTCTTGAGCTTCTCCAGAATCTCCAACGCCATCACGAATCCCGTTTCCTGTTGACTCTCCTTGTCCCCGGCACCGGTCATCCGTTGGACCATCTCGTCGGGGATCACGACGCCGGGAACATCATCCGCCATGAACTGAGCGGCCCGGGCGCTCTTGAGGGGAATCAGCCCAGCCAATATGTGGACCTTTCCCAGCAAGTCCCGCTTGTCCAGGGCTTCGAGCCAGTCCACGAAGCGATCATGGTCGAACACGGGCTGCGTCTGGATGAACTGGGCTCCGGCGTTGACCTTCTTCTCGGCCCGGATGGCCTCATACTCGGGGAGCGCCCCGAAGGGCGAAGCGGCCGCCCCGAGGAAGAACCTGGGCGGCGCCTTGATCTCACGCCCATCCAGGTACCGCCCCTCATCCCTCATGCGGCGCAACATCCAGAGGAGCTGGATGGCATCCATGTCGAACTGGTCGGGCGTGGTCACCGGGCCGGGACCGAACCGGTGGTGGTCACCGGTAAGGCAGAGAATGTTGGGAATCCCCAGGCCGGCGGCACCGATGGCGTCGGACTCCAGCACCACCCTGCTTCGGTCCCTCGCCTGGAGCTGCATGACCGGCTCCAACCCGACATCCAGGCAGATCTTGCTCGATGCCAGGCTACTCATCCGAGCCGATGCCGAGGCGTTGTCGGTGAAGTTGGCGGCCACCACCGCTCCACGAAGCAGATCGGCCTTCTTCCGGATCACCTCCGGAGAAGGGCCAAGGGGTGGGGCGATCTCACCAGTGACCACGAATCCACCCGCCCGCAGCTCTTCTTCCAGGCGGGAGACCGGCTCCTCGTACGCCGGCGGATGGTAGCGAGAATCCCCCTGCCACCAATCCGGTTGCCGGGCATGGAAGAATAGGGCGTCCCATTCCTCCTTGAACCGTCCACGTTGGAAGAGGGCATCTCTCAAGCGAGGCCCCTTTCCCCTCGATCTCCATACCCGGTAGAGGTTCAGCCAGGTCTCCCGTCCCACCCGATCCC
This sequence comes from Gemmatimonadota bacterium, assembly GCA_003564295.1. Classification (GTDB taxonomy): domain Bacteria; phylum Gemmatimonadota; class Gemmatimonadetes; order Longimicrobiales; family Gaopeijiaceae; genus PXFI01. The sequence goes on from PXFI01000307.1 coordinate 20,827, forward strand.
CATCCAGAGGAGCGTTGACCTCCAGGAGCCTATCCTCCCAACCCCTCTTCTGCGCTCTTTCGTAGATCCGGTGCCAGGTACAGGGCCTGGACGGATCCACTTCGCACGCTTCCGGCGTGGCACCCCCGCACAGGCCGTTCCTCAGCCCTTTGGGACAGGTCATAGGGCAGATATGGGCGGTCTGCTTCAAGAGGCAATTCCCACACATCCTGCAACCGAAGATCCCTCCCTTGATCCAACGCTCCACCCGGGTCAGAGCCCGGATCAGGAGGCCATCCCGGTCGCGGCGATAGGGGCGAAATGCGGCCTGATAACGTGGGGGCGAGAAGAGGGACATCAGCTGGTCCTGGAAAGGGGGCGCATCGGTTGGGACCGGGTTCCTCGCGGCAGCTGCCTCCTATCCATCCGTGGGAGGCTTCCGGTGGGCGGTGATCCATCCCATGCAGTGCTCGTCCTTTCCCATGAGAACATTGCCCGCCAGGATCCCCGTGCGGCTGGTCTCTTCCAGGGGGTTGGCGATGACCGCCGTGATCCCGCTGGCCACCGTCATGGAGAGGAAGGCAGCGTTCAGCCCAGGCCGGTTGGGCAGTCCGAAGGAGACGTTGCTGGCCCCACACACCGTGTTCACACCCAACTCCCCCGTCACCATGCGGAGCGTGTCCAGGACCACCCTTCCCGCGTTGGGGGAAGCCCCCACCGGCAAGACCAGCGGGTCGATCAACACATCGCTCGGATCGATTCCGTGATCTCGGGCCCGGTCCAGGATCTTCCTGGCCACCTGGAACCGCCCTTCCGGGGTCTCTGGAATCCCCGAATCGTCCATGGCGAGCCCGATGACAGCGGCGCCATACTTCTTCACCAGGGGGAGGACGGCTTCCAGCCGGTTTTCCTCACCATTCACCGAGTTCACGAGAGCTTTCCCCTCATAGGTCTCCAGGCCCCGGGCCAACGCCCCCACCACGCTGGAGTCCAGGCAGAGGGGAACGTCGGTGAGAGACTGGACCAACTTCACCACCTGCGCCAAGAGAGCCGGCTCATCCACCATGGGAACACCCGCATTCACGTCCAGGATGGCTGCCCCGGCCGCCACCTGGGCCACCGCATCATCGGCGACCCGCTGCAGGTTCCCATCCGCCATCTCGGCGGCCAATACCTTTCTTCCTGTCGGGTTGATCCGCTCGCCGATGATCCTCACGGGATGGTCAGGACCAATGACCACCGTCTTCGTTGCGGAGCTCACGTTCGTTTCCAAGAGATGCCTCCCTTCGGTGGCCTTGTGCATGGACTCGGCCGAACCTACACTGTATCATCCAGTGAAATTCAGTTCCACGGGATGAATGTACGACGATGGTCTACCACCAGACAATACCGAGGACCCACCGACCCAAATGCCCGGAGGAGCACGCTCATGAGACCGACTCTCCGCTTGCTCGATGAGGAGCTCATCACCCGCATCGTGGACGAAGCCAGGGGTTTGCTCAAGACCCTGGGAGTGACGATCCACAATCCGGAGCTCCTGTCGGTCCTCGGCGACCACGGAGCCGAGGTGGACCTCTCCTCTCAGCACGTGAAGCTCACCGATGACGTCATCGACCGGTCCTTGAAGACCGCTCTTCCTTCCTTCCAACTCTACGACGTGCTTGGGAACCGGACCCACGACTTTTCGGGCAACAACGTCCATTTCACCCCCGGGTCGTCGGCTGTCAACATTCAGGACATGGACACGGGCGAGATCCGGCGCCCCCTGACCGCAGACTACATCCGTTACGCCAAGCTCATGGGCAGCATGGACAACTTGGCCGCCCAGAGCACCGCCTTCATCCCCGCCGACGTAGACAACGCCATCTCCGACTGCTACCGCCTCTTTCTGAGCCTTCTCTATTGCGAAAAGCCGGTGGTAACCGGTGCTTTTTCCAAGGAGGGATTCGGCGTGATGCGGGACCTCCTGGTCATGGTTCGGGGGGGGGCGGAAGAATTGAGAGAAAAGCCGCTAGCCGTCTTCTCGGCGTGTCCCACTCCGCCCTTCAAGTGGAGCGAGGCCACCAGCCAGCACCTGTTGGACTGTGCCCGAGCATCCATTCCGGTGGAGTACATCTCCATGCCCCTGTCGGGGTTCGTGGCGCCGGTGACCCTGGTGGGCTCCCTGATCCAGCACACAACGGAGACCCTCAGTGGCGTGGTCATCAGCCAGCTCTCCAACCCGGGGACGCCCGTCCTCTACGGCGGGGCTCCGGCCATCTTCGATGTTCGATACGAGACGACTCCCTTCGGCGCAGTGGAAACCATGATGATCGATTGCGCCTATACGGAGATCGGGAAGTCCCTGGGCCTCCCCACCCAGACCTACACGGCCATGAGTGACGCCAAACAGCTCGACGCTCAGGCCGGCCTCGAGACCGCCATGGGAGCCACGCTGGCCGCCCTGGCGGGCACCAACAACATCTCCGGCCCCGGGATCCTGGACTTCATCAACTGCCAGAGTCTGGAGAAGCTCGTGGTGGACAACGAAATCTGCGGAATGACCTTCCGCATGCTCCAGGGCCTGGAGCCCAGGGAGGACTTCCCCTCCCTGCCCCTCTTTCAGGAGCTCCTCAGGGACAAGCACCTCCTCATCGCCGATCACACCCGGCGCCACCTGCGGGACGAGATCCGCTTCCCGGGGCCGGTCATGGACAGAGCCAATCGGGCTCGCTGGGAGAATGACGGCAAGACCACCCTCCGGGAGCGGGCTTCCAGGGAGGTAGAGCGGCTGATCCGGGAAGCCGAGCCATCCCGGTTGGACCATGGAGCAAGAGAACAGCTCGTGGAACGCATGGAGAGCGCAGCCAAGAGCGCCGGGATGGACGCATTGCCCCAGAGGGATGAATGAGGAAGATCCTTCCTCTCGATGCGGTCAGGAGTGCCCCCCACCGGGACGTCGTCCTCGATACTCAGGGCATCCCTCGCGGCCACAAAGTCTCTGAACAGATAGAGGCCCTCATGGCGAGGGCAGTCGCCCTCTACGAATCGCTTTGCCGGCCCATGGGAATCATGGCCGAGATCTCTCTCGGCGATTTCATGGAGGTCTTCGGCGGGGAGGGTGAGAACACCATGCCGGCGCCCCTTCCAGGGATCGTGGAGAAGGCGGACGGCCTGGCCCTCTTTGCTGCCACCGTGGGGGAGCCCCTCAGTACGAAGATCCAGGAACTGTTCCAGGAGAAGGATCCCGCCACTGCTTGCCTACTGGACGGCATCGCCTCGGAGCGGGCAGAGGCCGCCGCCACACTCCTGGCGGCGGAATTCGGGGACCTCCTGCAAAGGGAGGGGAGGTTGGCCCTGGACGGGGCAGTTCTGCCCTACTGTCCCGGATACTGTGGATGGCATATCACCGGCCAGCGGAAGCTGTTCGCCTTCCTTGCGCCTGAGGAGATCGGAATCAGCCTGAGCGCCAGTTGTCTGATGTCACCCTTGAAGTCCGTGTCCGGCGTCCTGGTGGCCGGTGAGCCGGCCATTCACGACTTCCACAACGACTTCGATTTCTGCTTCGAGTGCACCTCCTGGGAGTGCCGCACGAGGATCGCGTCTCTTACACAACCATCGCCACAGACGAACGAATGGAGCCGCCATGGAGATTCTGGATAACATCGCGAAGAGCCTGATGGCTGGTGACGACAAGAAGATCACCGAGCAAGTCACCCAGGCCATGGAAGAAGGGATTCCCAGCACCCGGATCCTGGATGACGGGCTCATCGCCGGCATGAACGTGGTGGGAGCACGGTTCAGGAACCACGAGATGTTCCTCCCGGAGGTCCTCCTATCGGCCCGGGCCATGACGGCAGGGGTTGCTCTCCTGAAACCGCTGCTCATCGCCGAAGATGTGCCCAGCCGGGGCAAGGTGGTCCTGGGTTCGGTCCAGGGTGACCTTCACGACATCGGAAAGAACCTGGTGGGTATCATGCTGGAAGGGGCGGGTTTCGAGGTGGTGGACCTGGGTGTGGACGTCCCGCCGGAGAAGTTCGTGGAGGCGGCGGTTTCAGAGGAGGCCTCGGTCGTCGGCCTTTCCGCCCTCCTGACCACCACCATGGACGTCATGAAGAGCGTCGTGGACCTGGTGGGAGAAGAGGGGCTGTCGAATCAGATGAAGGTCATCGTCGGCGGGGCTCCCCTCTCGGAGGAGTTCGCCCGATCCATCGGCGCAGATGGCTACGCCTACGACGCCGCCAACGCCGTGGAGAGAGTCCTTTCCATGGTGAAAGGGGAGAAACCCGAAGCGAGAACCTAGTCCCACCCAAGGGAAGAAGAGGAATCCGACCCCCCAGGGGCCTCGAGGCGGGACGCTCCGACTTCGATCAGCCGGGGAAATCTCCTACTCGGAAGGAGGCCCTTCCTTGAGGTCGGAGCCGTGGTGGCGCCGGAAGTGGGTGGAGGAGTACTTGGCCAATTTCCAGTCCGGGACCCGGCATTCCGGGCACGCGCCGGCGAACCATTTGTTCCTCAGCCAGCGGGCGGCCCTGCTGTTTCGGGAGTTGTTGACCAGGAAGGTCTTGTTGCAGTGAGTGGTGATCCAGGCGACCTGCCCCACCTTCTCCATGGTTCGGATCCCGTGGAGGAGCCCTTGTCGGGAAGGCCACAGCTTGATCTTGTCGATCAGCTTGAAGAGCTCCACCCTCTTCCTGTAGTAACGTTTCTTCCCGGTGCTCCTTTCCGTGCTCATCCTTCGTGGCCCTCCCGGGCTTCGGCCCTCATGGCCAAGGTCGCCGCAGCCTGAACGGCCATGGTGGCGGTGCCGATCTCCAGGACATC
>PXFI01000260.1 GCA_003564295.1 Gemmatimonadota bacterium
CGGTCGATGGGCGCCTGGCGGGCGGCGAGGACCGCCTCCATGGTCGCCCGGGTTACAGGAGCGGCGGCGGCGCCACCGTAGTATGCGCCCTGGGGCCGGTCCAGCTTCACGAATACCACCAATTGGGGATTCTCTACGGGGAAGTAGGAGACGAAAGTCGAATAGTACCCGTCTGCGTAGCCTCTTCCGCTGTGGGCCCGACTGGTCCCGCTCTTTCCTGCCACGGTGAAGGCGGCCAGCTGTGCCTGCGTTCCGGTACCCTCGGTCACGACGCCCACCAGTACCCGGGTGATCTCCTGGGCCAGGGAGGGAGGAAGCACCTGCCGAACCACCCTTGGCTCCCTCCGGTATACCGTCCTCCCCTGGGGATCCCGGAGCTCTTTCACCAGCCGTGGCTCCATGAGCTTCCCGCCATTGGCCAGGGCGCCGTACGCCATGACCATCTGGATCGGGGTCACGTTGATCTCGTAGCCGATGGCCAGGGAGACGGGGGACAGAAGGGACCAGCGCCGGGGATGGTGGAGGGTTCCGGGCACCTCTCCGGGTATCTCGATTCCGGTGAAGGTCCCGAAGCCGAAATCCCTGAGGATCTCGAACTGATCCCGGGGGGAGAGGCCCTGGGCCATCTTGGCCACCCCGATGTTGGAAGAAACCCTGAGGGCGCCGGCCAGGGTCATCTCCCCATTGGGGTAGACGTCCGTGAGGGTGCGCCCGGGAGCCCGCCACCGTCCGTATTCCCCGCTCACGCTATCGGAGAAGCTGGCCACCTGATGGAGGAGGATGCCCGCCACCGTGAACGGCTTCAGGGTGGATCCGGGCTCGTAGGGGGTGGTGACGGCCGAAAGGGACGAGGCGTTGCCCTCCTCCACCGACACCAGGGAGAGGATGTCGCCGGTCCTGGGGTTGGACACGATGAGGTCGCCGCCCCTGGCTCCCGTCTTCTCGATGGCGGCCAGAAGGGCTTCACGGGCGATTTCCTGGAGGTCCCGATCCAGCGTCAGGACCACGGTCCCTCCGGGTACTGGAGGCGTCACCAGGACGGAGTGGCCGGGAATGGGGTTGCCTCCGCTGTCCCGACTCTTGACCTCCCGCCCGGGAACGCCACGGAGGTGCTCCTCGAACACCCCCTCGATTCCCCCCGCACCGGAGCCGTCCCGAACCCGGCCCAGCACCCCCTGGGCCAGATTGGGGTGGGGGTAGAAGCGCTCCAACTCCCGGTCGATGTACACCCCCCGGATCCCCCTCAGGCTCTCGGCCACCTGGGCGGTGAAGCGCCCCTGAGCCACGACCCATCTCACGTTGGGGTCCGCAAGAGACCTTCGCTTCCCGGGATCCAGGCTCAGCTCCCTGGCCAGCCGGGACACGACCTCCTCCCGGGTCTCGGGCCGAAGCTCTCTGGGAGCTACCTGAACGATGAACCGCTCGTGGGTGGCGGCCAGGGTGCTTCCGTTCCGGTCCAGGATGAAGCCACGGGAAGCCGGCACTTCCGCCGTCTCCCGGTGTTGGCCTGCCGCCGCGTTCTGCCAGTAGGGACCCTCTACGATCTGGACCACCACCGCCCGGACCAGCACGGCCAGCCCGCACAGGATCCAGGCTCCCAGGAGCAGCCGGCGCCGGAGCCCTTGGCGGACGGGGGGGGGGCCGTGAAGGGTCATGCTCCCTCCCCCCCCAGGTAGACGATCTCCCCGGCCTGGGGAAGCTTCAGTCCGAGCCGCCCCTGGGCCTCGGAGATCACCCGGCTTCGGCTCTCGAGGTTCTCGATCCGGCTCTGGAGCTCGTCCCGCTCAGCCATTTCCAGGGACCGTTCCCGGCGGAGCTGATCCAGGGTTCCCAGGGTCTCCAGGGCCCGGGCCTGCCTGGAGGCCACAAGGCTCAAAGCCGCCAGGAGGGCTGCCGTGGCCAACGCCACGAGGCTGGTGCCGCCCATGCGCTTCATTCCGCCTTCCTCCAGGCCCGAAGGAGGGCGCTGCGGGCCCGGGGGTTACGTGCCACCTCCGGGGGGGCCGGACGACGGGGGCCACGAAAGAGGGGCGCCCCCAAAGCCACCCCCCTGCACGCACACACCGGAAGACCCGGGGGACACACACAATCCCGGCTCCACTCCCTGAAGGAGTCCTTCACCAGCCTGTCTTCCAGGGAGTGGTAGGCGATGACAGCCAGGACTCCCCCGGGACGAAGAAGGTCCCGGAGGCGGGGCAGAGTGTGGCCCAGAACGGACAGCTCCTGGTTTACGGCGATGCGGAGGGATTGGAATACGCGGGCCTTTTCCCTGGCCGAAGGAGATCGGCGGAGAACCGCCCCCAGGACCGCGACCAGATCGTCGCTGGTCCGGAAGGGCCGGCTCCGGCGACGGCGCGTCACTTCCCTGGCCAGTCGCCTTGCCCTCGGCTCCTCCCCGTACTCCTGAAAGACCCGGGCCAATTCTGCTTCCTCCGCCTGGTTCAGCAGGTCCGCCGCCGTCATCCCATCTCCTTCACCCCCCATCCGCATGTCCAACGGCAGAGTCTCCCGGAAGGCGAATCCCCGGTGATCCGCGTCGAGCTGCCAGGAAGACACGCCCAGGTCCAGAAAGGCCCCCTTCAGGACCTCGTTCCTCATTCTGGCGTCGTCCACGGCTTTGTCGAACCTCATCTCGAGAATCCGCACTCTCTCAGCAAACGGTTCCAAGCGGCGCCGGGCCTCCCGAACAGCCTCAGGGTCCCGGTCTACTCCCAGGATCCGGCACCGGGGCCACCGGCCCAGCATGGCCTTGGCGTGTCCCCCTCCCCCCAGCGTCCCGTCCAGGATCACCCCCTCCCGGGCCCCCTCCAGGACCTCCAGGACCTCCTCCACCATCACCGGCTCGTGAAATCCACCTCCTGGACCGCCGCTCTCCTCCACGGGGACCTCTCCTCCACTCCCAAGGAGCCCCTGGCCCCGCGTATCCGGGAGCCGGGCTCATGAGAAGATCCGGTGGCGGAAGCTCTGGGACGCTTCCGCCCGTTCCTCCATGGTCTTCCTGAATTCGTCCGGGCTCCAGATCTCAACCCGGTCGAGGGCCCCATTCAGAAGGACGGGCCCCTTGAGCGACGCCGCTTCCTGGAGCCACGCCGGGATCAGGATGCGACCCTGCTTATCGGGGAGCACTTCCACTGCGTTGGCGGTGATCTCCCTCACGTAATGAGCCGCATCGCTGTCGGCCCTCCGAAACTCCAGGAGCCGTTCTTGGACCTTACTCCACACCCTTTCGGGAAATAGCGTCAGGTAGGGCTTTTCCCATTGGAGCAGCACGAAGCGTCCCCCCTCCGCGTCTTTCCGGAAGGCGGCGGGAAGGGAGACACGTCCCTTCTCGTCCATCTGGAACTCGTACCGACCGAGGAATCCGCTCACTCTATGGGCTCGCAGTGGGTAAGAGTGGGATAGTAAGGTGTACAGTGGCAAAATAGGGTGCCCATTTGGGGAGCGCAAGGGGTTTGTTTTCCAGGTTCCCGTCAGAACGCAAGCGGGGGGCAAAGCGGTTGTCAGGGGCCGACTGCCGGGGAATTTCCCCTCTGCGGACTGGCCGTTGGGGATGTGATCGGGCCCGCGTATTCGGTTAGTCTTCAGTCAGGTTTCGGGCTCCCCACTTCTCCCCACAGCTGCCCGGAGGAATCGTGATCCGCCAATGGAGCTGCAGGCCGAGGCCGGACGGGGATCGGGACCGATGAGTGGCGCGGAGACGGGGCGTGGAGTGGGAACGGAGAGTTGAACGGAGGTGGGGGGTAGAGTGGAGACGGAGCGGACGAGGGCGGAAAGAGGAGAGAGCTTCAGGAAAGAAGGGAAAGGCCCCTCAAGCAATCGGCGCCGCCGGGCTGGGCTCGGCGGCGCCGATCCTGCAGAGGCTCGGGGGGGACCGGGTCAGCGGCCCCGGCGAATGATGGCCTCCTGGATCTCGATGAAGGTTCCCACTTGCTCCAGGAGCTGCTGTCTGGTGTTCTCCAGATTGTTTCGCTGGGCGTAGCTGGCCGTGTTCTGGAAGTAGCGCTGTGCCTCCTGGAACCGTGGCAGGGTTGCCCGGGCCGTCTCCAGGGTGGCGGGCTCTTGCTGCTGGATGGCCGAGCGGAAGACGGCGAAGCCGAGCCAGAAATCGATCTGCTGCCTCATCTGGTCGCTCACGTCAAACTCCCTCGCCTGCCGGAAGACCCGAACGCCGTAGTTCCAGTTCTCCGTACGGACGCCCCGCTCATAGGCATGGCCGAACACAAGATTGGCCACGGCATCCGCCGTCTGCTCTCCTCGCTCCACGGCCTGATGCAACAGGGGAATGGCCTCGTCCACCCGTCCTTCCTGCAGGAGCCAGTTCCCCTGCCTTACGGCCAGGTTCGGATAGTCGGGGTTGATCTGCTTCGCCCGCTCCAGGGCCTGGATGGCCTCGTCCACCTGCCCGGACCGCTGCAGGGCATCGGCGTAGAAGGACCAGATGGCCGCTACCTCGGGGTGGGTCTCCAGGATGCGCTGGGCCAGGTCCCCCGCCGCTTGGAACGCACCGAGTGCAAGGTGAGCACGCATCATGTTCACCAGGAAGGTGGAGCTCATCTCCTCTCCCTCGACGGCATAGGCCTTCTCGAGGGAACTGAGGGCCTTGCGGTACAGTTCGACGGCCTCCCGGGGAAGCTCCTGGCGCCCCAGGCCGGCCTCGGCTCCCGCCGCAAAGGCGAAAGAACCGTGCTGCTTGAGGAGCTCGACGTCCTCGGGATCGAGCTCCAGTCCGGCCTCGATGAGCTGCATGGCCCCCAGGGGGTCACCGGCATCCGCCAGATCATAGGCCACCCGCATCCGAACCCGAACGTTCCCGGGGTTCAACTCCAGGTACTGGCGGTAGTAGCGCCGGGCATCCTCGGGGCGGTTCAGCATGGCGGAGATATAGCCCGCATTCTGCATGGCATCCTCATGCAGGGGCTCCATTTCCAGGATCTGGAGGAACTCCTCCAGAGCTTCCTCGTAGCGGTCCAGGCTCCTGAGAGACATGGCCCGGATCAACCGGGTGTTGACTGCTCGAGGGTTGAGGGCGATGGCCTGGTCGCATTGGGTCAGGGCCTGCTCATACTGCTGGCTGGCGTAGTAATCCCCGCAGAACTGGGAGAAGCGCAGGCGCTGGGACTCAATCTGCAGCGCCTCGTAGAAGTGCTCCGCCGCCTCCCTCTGGCCACCTCTCCCGGGCACCACCACCGGATCCACGATGAACGTCTCACCTTCTGAGGTCACGAAGCGTCCCTCGACCCGGATGTTGTCATTGTCGGGAAAATAGGTGCCGCAGAAAACGACCCTGGCATCGATGAGCCCAGCCAGCTGAGTGGCCCTGACGCAGTCCAGCTCATCCATTCTCAGACTGTAGCGGCGAAGAGCCTGATTGAGCTCCCGCCCCTCCACCGGCTGGTGAGTGGGCATCCTGTTGATGAGATCCCGGAGCTCGTCCGCCAACCGCCTCCCGAAACGCCTGTCCACATCCCCTTCCCGGGGGATCTCGGGAACCAGGACCCGGAAGCGGGCGGAGGCCTCCTGGGCCGAAAGAACCTGGGGCTGCACCGGAATGGCAACAACTGCCGCCGCTGCCAGTGCCAGGAGCCCGTGCCGGAGCCGTACTTTCATTTTGCCTTCTCCCTGGAATCAATCCAACAATACACCATCGAGGGAACCCGTGCGGGTCCTGGGGAAGTGAGGGATGTTCCCTGACCTCCTCAGAGGAATCCCTTTCCTCCCGGATACCGAGACACCCATCGACGGAAATTCCGAAAACTTACATGGAGGTCGAAGAGTTGGTCAACCTTTTTCTCGCGATGCTTCCGAGACTGTCGTCAGGACGCGTCAAGCAGAGCCACTCTTTCGCCTCCCACTCGGCGCCAGACTCCACCCTCCGGCATCCCTGGTATCCTATCTTCCGATCCGCATTTTCTTGTACCTACGGCCCTGGCCAAAAGATCCGCAAGAATGAGACCGGAAAGAGCCCGTGGGCCCCTCACCCGCCAGCCTTGCCGTGCTCAATCTCCCGCACCTCGCTCTTCCCACGCCTCCACGGCCTCGCGGATCTCCGGTGGAATAAGTCTCGTCTTGCCTTCCTGATAGTCGAACATGACCAAGGTGGTCTCTCCCGACACCAGATCCTCCCCACCGGCACCCCGAGCCAGGTACTCCATGACGAAGTGCTTCTTGCCCAGGAAGGTCACCCTCACGCCCACGGTCATCCGCTGAGGATAGAGAACCCTGGCGTGATAGCGCACTCTGGCTTCCGCCAGGATGAAATCCACCTGGTCCACCCCCCCACGCCCCACAACCTCGCTCCAGTACCGGGCCCGGGCCTCCTCGAAGTACACCAGGGCCAGGGAATGGTGGGCATGCCCCCCAACGTCCAGGTCCTTGAAGCGCACCTCCACCGGGTGCCAGAGGGTGAACTGCGCTGGATCCGGCCGCATGGAACAACTCCTGACTCGTCATGATTGAGCTGGGTCGCTTCGCTCCTCAGTAACAAGCATCGAAGGAACCGGGCCATGAGGAAAGGGGATGGCCTTGCGGCCGGAAACTTCTGATCCCACTCTGTTCGGTACTGTGCATGGATTCTTGCGGTTTCCCGGAGGTGTGAGCCATGGAAGTCCTACCCATCGACCTCACGGCCGTCATCGCCGTCATCATGGTCTTCTCCATCGTCCTCATTCCCATTATCGGGCTCACGGCTCGTTTCGCACTCAAGCCCACGGTGGAGGCCCTTTCCAAGGTCTTCGAGAAGCAGGGAATGGACGAAGCGTTGAGGATCCTGGAGCGTCGAATCGCCCTCCTGGAGACGGAGACGGATGCTCTGCAGGCCGCCGTTCAAC
>PXFI01000166.1 GCA_003564295.1 Gemmatimonadota bacterium
ATGGCCGCCCAGCTCTACGTTGACATCAACAAGAACCCGAAGACCCCCTTCAAGAAGGCGGGAAGAGGCAAGTTCTCTCTGCGGCAGCACACCGAGTCGGCATCCTCTCCCCAGTTGATCATCGAGAAACAGAACGAGCTTGTGCGGGGAGCTCTGAAGAAGCAGTTGCACGAAATGGATGCCTACCAGTTCGAGTTCCTGATCGGTGATCTGCTCCAGAAGCTCGGTTACGAGAACGTCGAGGTCACGAAATCCAGTGGGGACAAGGGCATCGACATCATGGCCGATCTGACCCTGGAGGGCATCACGGACGTGAAGACGGTGGTGCAGGTCAAGCGGTTCAAGGAAGGGAACAACATTCCGGGAAGTGTCGTGACCCAACTCCGCGGAAGCGCCGAGGTGGACCAGCGGGGCCTGATCATCACGACGTCCCGCTTCACGAAGGATGCGATTGCAGAAGCGAAGGCTGCCAATAAGATGCCGGTGGCATTGATCGATGGGGATAGGCTCGTTTCCCTCCTCATGAAGAACGGGGTCGGCGTGAGGGTGGAGAGTGTCGCCCTCTACTCCATGGACAAGCAGTACTTCAACAACATCCCGCCGGAGAATGGACCCGTCGATCACGGGAACAAGAGCCGTGGTCTCTGGCCCCTGCCAGGTGGTAATACCGCCTATGTTGATACGTTGCTGAGGGTTCTTGCCGCGGTGGAGCAGGGCGTGAACACCAGAGGTGAACTCATCGGCTGGTTCCTTCGAACGTTCGATACCGTCAAGAGCGCAAAGAGCGCGGCTGGTTATGTGAACGTGCCTCGAGCCATGGGCCTGATCACGGGCAAGGATGGCAAGCTGGCGCTGACGCACAGCGGCGAGAAGGTGCTGGAGACCCGAGACATCGGATTCCTCTACGAGACGTTCGCGGAGAACGTCTTCGCCATTGAAGAGATTGTGAAGTACCTCGAAGCGTCCACCGAGCCACAGAACGAGGAGCACGTGTTCGAGTTTCTGAGGGAGAACCTGGATGTGGAATGGACGACCTTCGCCCAGGTCAATTTCAGGCTCCTCTGGCTCATGAACCTCGGCAAGGCAACGAAGACCAAGGAGGGTTGGGTTCCGGCTTAGGCGAGAGAGCCCCCGGCCCAGCCGCCGTCCCACTCCGCACCGGTCTGGCGACCGGCGGCATAGCCATGAGAGTCGAACCCCCTGCCCCAACTCAACCCTTCGGCACCCCACTGTCAGAGCCCCCCTCTACCTTCCAAGCGAAAGGAGGCGGACGAGTCCTTTGACCAACCCACTGGAAAACGCGTCGAGCCTCATCCGAGAGCTCTACCAGATCGTGGCCCAGCTCGAAGAGGCCTTCCCGGGCCGGAGGTTCACACCGGACGGCCACCTGGTGGGGAGCCTTGGGGAGGTGTTCGCGGCCGAGCGTTATGCTCTCTCTCTGCTAAGGGGGTCTCCGAAACCCATGACGCCACCGCCACCGACGGGCGTCGCGTTCAGATCAAGGCCACCCAGGGCAGGAGCATCGGGCTCCGATCCGAGCCCGACTACCTCCTGATCCTCCGGATCACCAAGGGAGGAGAGCTGGAAGAGGTCTACAACGGTAGGGGATGGAGGGTGTGCCAGATCGCCGGCCCACTGCAGAAGAACGGCCAGCGGCCGGTGTCCATCTCCCGCCTGGAGGCTCTGATGAAGGACGTGCCGGCCTCCGAGCGTCTGGCCCGCGAGAGGAGTAACGCGTAGGATGGAAATGGACTCCGTGCGGCCCCACGAAGCGGCTCGAGTCCCGCAAGCGGCTCGGGTCACCGGGCATCCCTCCCTCGCGTCGCTCCTGAAGCAACCAGCCCCGGCCTGAAACCCTGACATGCCCTCCACCCTCGCCTGGCTCGACCACGATTCCGCGGCTCAGGACCGCGCGAAGCGGATTCTCGCCCTGTTCCAGGAGAAGGGGACCCAGGACCAGCTGGGTCTCGGGGGCATCCGCGACTCCTTCTCCGATCTGCTCTTTCCGGGCATCAGCACCATCCAGACGCGGCTCCGGTACTACCTCTTCGTGCCCTGGATCTACCAGGAGCTGGAGGCCCGGGAGATCCCCTCCGCACGGATCGCAGCCGTGGCCCGGGAGCGGGAGTTGGCCCTGGTGGAGCCTCTCCTCTCCACAGAGGAAGAGGGTGTGTTCGGAAAAGCCGCCGGAGGCAAGCTGAAGCGCTTGCCCAGTGAGGTCTATTGGGGTGGACTGGTGAGCTGGGGAATCCGCAGGTTCGATGCGTCCATAAACCAGTATCACCGGGCCCTGGACGAGATCTACCGGCGGCGCAAGGAAGCTCGCCGCGTCCGGACCGAAGGCACAGAAGCGAGCGCGGGAGTGGTGACCTGGCATCCGGAGCTGCCGCCGCCTCCGGTTTCGTTTCCCCAGCAGGCAACCCTCTCCCTGACCCGGGAGGAAGCCGACTTCATCCGGGACCGGATCGTGGCGGAGCATCCCTCCTCGCTCCTGGCGTGGCTCGGCCTCCATCCCGTGCATACCGACGTGAGGTTCCCATGGGAGCATCCCCTCGCCCACGCCATGCCCCCGGAGCACCGGAAGGTACTCTACCACGCCCGCATGTTCTCGGAGGTCATGCACGGCGCGCCCATGGTCTACAACCTCATGGTGTCGGAGGAGGCGGGTCGGGACGACCTGGTGGAGGAGTATCGGGACCGCTTCCGCGAGTGGGCCGATTCCCTTGATCTGGGGGAGTTGGAGCAATGGCCCATGGGCGTGACGCTGGCCATCGCCCGGGGCCAGGGCGGCCACACCATCAGCGCCCAGACCGAGACCTTCGTTCGCCGCTGGGTGGATCTGGTCCGCCAGAACCCCCACGCGGTATCTGGGTTGGAGGAGACTCGGCGCCTCATCCGGCATCGGGAGATGTTCCTCAAGGGGCCTCGCTCCCTTTTCACCAACCGCAAGGCTTTGGAGGAGAAGTACTCCGGAGGGCTGGGCATGGGTCGTCTCAATTTCCGGTGGCCCGAGGTGCAACAGCTTCTGAGGGACCTGTACGACGGTCTCGAGGGAGGCTGACCATGCTAAGCCCCGACAACCGCCGTCTGTACACCGATGCCCTCCGCCCACCTACGGGCTACCAGTTCACCCAAGCGGTAGCCACCACGTACTCTCTCGACCTGGAGACCCTCCTCACCGTCCCCCTCCACCTGGCCCTCTTTTCCGCGAGCCGGCCCGTGGAGGAGCTGTTGAAGGACGGCGTGGGCCTCCTGGAGTCCCTTCGCCGCACCACGGAGCGGGTGTCGGTCTTCGTACAGGGGGGAAGGGTGCTCAGGCCGTCCCGGCCGCACACGCTGTACGGTCTCCTGGAACCCATGGTTATGGAGGTGGCCCCCCCGAATCCCGCCGGGGTATTCCACCCGAAGCTCTGGCTCCTCCGGTTCGACCGCCCCGACACCTCGGACGTGCAGCTTCGCCTCCTGGTCCTGTCCCGGAACATCACCCATGACCGATGCTGGGACCTGGTCTTGACGCTGGAGGGCCAACCCACCGGCCGACGGAGGAAGGAGAACCGTCCCCTCACCGATCTCGTGCTCCGGTTGCCCGACCTGACCACTCTGGGGATGCCCGCTCCAAGGGCCCAGGAAGTGGCAAGCCTGGCTGAGCTCGCTCGCACTACCCCATGGGAGCTCCCCGAGGGATTCGAGGAGATCCGGTTCCACGCGTTGGGGCTGGACCACCCTCGAGGATGGATGCCTGAGAAGTCCGGGCAGCTGGCCGTCGTCTCCCCCTTCGTCACGGAAGCGGCTCTGGAGGCGCTGGCGGCTTCCACCCGCGAGCCCCTGATCCTCATCTCCCGGCCGGAGGAGTTGGCAAAGGTCGGCGCCGGGACCCTGGAGCGTTTCGCCCGGGTGCTGGTCCTGGCGGAGCAGGCCGAGCTCGAGGACGGGGAGGAACCCGAGCCAGCCCTCACCCCGGACCTTCCGAATCGAGGCCTTCACGCAAAGGCCTACGTCACCGGGAAAGGTTGGCACACACACCTCCATGTGGGCTCGGCAAACGCCACGGGACCGGCCTTGCTGTCGGGGGCGAACGTGGAGTTCATGGCGGAGCTCATCGGGAAGCGTAGCCGGGTGGGCTCGGTGGAGAGCCTCATGGAGTCCGACGACCTCGGCTCCATCCTGGTGGACTACGAACCAGGGGATGAGCGGGAGGAGCCCGATCCTCAGGCGGAGGCGGCCCGGGCAGCCCTCGAAGCCGCCCGGCGCACGCTGGTGGCCTTAGGCCTCCGGCTGGGTTTCCAGGAGGAAGAGGGAGGCTGGACCGCCCGTCTCGTCCCGCCGGCGCCCTTCGAGCTGATGGGCGTGGACAGCGTCACCGCCTGGATGGCCACCCGGAAGCCGGAGACGGCGGTGGACGCCCGGAGCCTCCAGCACGGGGAATCCGTCAGGCTTCCGGAAGCTCCCCTCCCTCTCCTCACCTCCTTCGTGGTCTTCCAGCTGGGCTCCGACGCGGTGGAGGAGCCCCTGGCCTTCGTCCTCAACCTGGCCTCCGACGGTATGCCGGTGAAGGAGCGGGATGCCGCCATCGTGAGGGACGTGATCCGCAACCGGGAAGGGTTCCTCCGCTACGTGATGCTCCTCCTGGCTCAAGCGGGAGAGGGGCTGTGGTCTTTCGGTTCCGGCAGGGGATCCTGGGACAAGGCCAGGGTCGGTGCCACGGGAGACGACAGCTTGCCGTTGTTCGAACACCTCACCCGGGCCTTCTGCAGGGAACCGGACCGCCTCTCGGCCGTCCGGCGTCTCCTGGAGGAGATGGGGGGTGACGGGAAGGAGGACGTGGTTCCTCAGGAGTTCATCGCCCTCTGGGAGGTCTTCGAGGGAGCCCTCCGGGAGGAGGAGAGGGCCAGGAGATGACCCCAGATCGGCAGGAGTTGAGGCGGGCACTGGACTGCCTGAAGGACTTCCAGAGGCGCACGGTGGAGTACGTCTTCAAGCGCATGTGGCTGGACGAGCCGGCCGCCGAGCGATTCCTGGTGGCGGACGAAGTGGGCCTCGGCAAGACCCTGGTGGCCCGGGGCATCATCGCCCGGACCATCGAGAAGCTCGCCCAAGACGGCGTGGGGCGGATCGACGTGGTCTACGTCTGCTCCAACGCCGCCATCGCCCAGCAGAACGTGAACCGTCTCAGCGTCCTGGGGCAGGGCCAGTACGCCACGGCGACCCGCCTGACGCTCCTTCCCATTCAACTGCACGAGATGGAGAAGAACCGGGTCAACTTCGTCTCCTTCACGCCCGGGACCACCTTCGACCTGAAGTCCGCCGGGGGGATCTGGAAGGAAAGGGTCCTCCTCTTCCACCTCCTCGCCAAGGAATTCCGGCTCCTGAAGGGACCTCTCCTGAGAGTCCTCCGGGGGGACGTGCGCCTGGATCGGTTCGGGAAACGCGTCCAGGCCTTTTCCGATCCCATCAACAGCGTGCTGGCCCAGAGGTTTCGGGAAGAGGTGAAGAAGCGTCCGGGGCTTCGGGAGGAGCTCGAGGACGCCTGCGGCCGGTTCGCACGGACCCGCAGAAACGTCCCCCCGGAAGACCGGGCCCTGCAATACTCCGTCATCGGTCAACTGCGGGAGGCTTTGGCCAAGGTGTGCGTGCATGCCCTGGAGCCGGACCTGGTGATCCTGGACGAGTTCCAGCGGTTCCGGGACCTCCTGGACGGGCAGAGCCAGGCGGCGGAGTTGGCCCGCTCCCTCATGCACTACACCACACCGGAGGGACACGGGGTCCGGGTCCTCCTCCTTTCGGCCACGCCCTACAAGCCCCTGACCCTGAGCACCGACGAGGAGGACCATTACCGGGACTTCCTCCGGACCCTGGACTTCCTATTCCATGACCCCGCCATGGTCGCCCGTGTGGAAGAGCTTCTCCGCATCTATCGCCGGGGAATGTACGATGGCGCCGACGAGGATGTCCCCAAGGCCCGGGAGGCCCTCCAGACGCTCCTCCGGTCCGTCATGGTGCGGACCGAGAGAGTGGGGCGGACTCAGCGTAAGGACGCCATGCTGGAGACGCTGGTGCAGGATGCGCCCCTTTCCGTGGAGGCCCTGGGGCAGGCCCGTCTCCTGAGCACGGTGGCCACCCAGGTGGGGAGCCACGATCCGGTGGAGTACTGGAAGTCGGCGCCCCACGTCCTGCCGTTCATGCGGGACTACCAGCTCAAGAAGAAGCTGGAGGAGGTATCTCGGGCGCCACCGGCCCCCTTGGTGGATGCACTGGTCCAGAACCGCAAGGGGCTCCTCTCCCGGAAGCAGGTGGTCCGCTACCGGGAGATCGGAGGGGATGATGGCCGACTGAGGGTCCTCCTGGACGAGATGCTGGAGAAGGGGCAGTGGAAGCTTCTCTGGATGCCCCCCTCCCTGCCCTACCTCGCCCCCGGGGGGGCCTATGCCGAAGTGCCGGAGTTCACCAAGGCCCTGGTGTTCTCCTCCTGGAACGTGGTCCCCAGTGCCCTCTCGGCCCTTTGCTCCTACGAGGCGGAGCGGCGCATGATCCAGCACGGAGGGGAGGTTCCCGGGTACAACCGGCTCCTCATCACCAGGAAACCGCTCCTGCGCTTTTCCGAGAGCCGGGGCCGCCTGACGGGCATGCCTACCCTGGCCCTCATGTACCCGTCCCTGGCCCTGAGCCAGGCCGTGGACCCCCTCCGGCTGGCCCTGGAGCTGGGGGAGGGCCGGCCTGCTCCAGCAGCGGAGGTGAAGGGGGCGGCA
>PXFI01000003.1 GCA_003564295.1 Gemmatimonadota bacterium
GGACCTTCCCGTTCTCCACGAGGGACACCCACTGGCGTGACGCCCCGATCCTCTCTGCCAGCTCACGCTGTGACCACCCCATGCGAGCCCGTCCATGGCGGAAGAGACCGGCGAGGTCGTGAGGTCGCCGAAGCAACATTGGGATCTCCTGGGAAGGCGGTGACTATGAACATGGGCAATATGAGATATGCCTATGATCATTGTCAATAGTCCATACGCCCACGAACGTAGGCACACGGACTCTCTCCATCTCTCCGGCCACTGCTTCGGGGAACCTCGCCCAGGCGAGAGGCGCCCCACCGCCGTCCCAGCCGGTCCCCGGCGGTGAGGCTGCCCCCTTCCTGGGCTTCAGCGTCCGCGCCCCTACGTCATCTTCTTCCGCTCTTCGTCGGTGAACCGGTCCTCCACGGGCATGCCGGTGCGCCGCTGCTCCCGCATCCGGGACGCCTTGCTGGACATCACCTCGTAGGCGGAAAAGACCTTCTCCGCGACGAACGGGGCGGCCCTGTCGTGATGGATGCCCAGCCCCCCGGCCTCGGCGAAGGCGTCCTGGTTCGCAGCCAGGAAGGTGAAGTGCCAGTCGTACTTCTCCTGCTGGTGCTGGATCATCTCCTTGATCCGGCCCTTGGTGAACTCCCGGCTGGAGTTCTCCAGGCCGTCGGTGGTGATGACGAAGATCACCAGCCCGGGTCGTTGGGCCTCCAGCCGGCCTCCGGACCGTGAACAGCCTTGTGGTGCATTCCGATCCTGCGGTCCCTGGGCGGGTCCTGCGGGCCTTCTGCATGGGGGCGGAAGACTCTCTCCTCGCCGATGCCCGTGTGGTCGACGACCGGCTCTTCCTCATCAGCGCCTCCGGAGAGACCCTCGAGGTCGTCATGGACGAGCATCCGGCCCTGGGGAAGATCCCCCGGGGGGACCGCCACCGATACGAGGTGGCCTCCGACGGCGCCTACGTCCACTGGCCTGCGTCGGATATCCATCTCGACCTGCAGGACGCCCGGGTCCTTCTGGACCCCGGGGAGCGGGACAGGGTGCGGGCCAGGACCGCTCAGGAGACGGGGCGGTTCGGCAGGGCCGTGGCGGCCCAGCGACGCCGGCACGGACTTCGGCAGAGGGACATTCCGGGCCTTTCGGAACGGCAGGTTCGGCGGTATGAGAACGGCGCACGAATCCCCCTCTCGTCCCTGAGGCTCCTGGCCAGGGCCCACGGCAAGGACCTGGACACCTACCTGGATGAGGTGGCGGACCTCCCGTGACAGGCGGCCCGCAGATTGGGCCCCCGCAGCCTCCGACCTACGCCGTTCACGGGAGGCCCACGTGAGGAGGAATGACGCCATTGGCCCCGACCTCGCGGAGGTGTTCCCCGACGCCATGGCCGTGAACGAGGCACTGAGGCTCCTCGCCCGCCTGGCCCGGGAGTCTCAGAAGGCTCCCTGAAGCACCTCCCCTCCCAGCCTCGATCCGATCTGGGCCTCGCTGTCCATGTCTTGAAGCCACTGAGTTTGGGGCTCTCGGTCCAGCGAGTCCTTTGTTCAGCGATGGAGCCCTCGATGGTGTCCGACGAGACATTGCCGGCGCTGCGGACACCAGACCAGGTGGCCGTTCAGGAGGTGGACGCTGGTCCGCGGGCTTCTTGTTCCCGGGCTGGACCGGGGCCCATGGAGCTATCCCGGGGCCCCTGAGTCGACCCCGAGGTTCCGTGAGTCGGCGCTTCGTCCAGGGAGAGTCGGACGGAGGGGGACAGGGGTAAGGAATTGGTTCGGGCACGGAGCGTTGATCTCCATGAGCTCTCTGACCACGACGAAGTGAAGAAATCGCTTGAATCGGACGATCCACGGCCAGAGACGGTGGGTTTCCACGGTGGACCAAACAGTCTAATGCCGCAGATGCGTTGTTCGAGAACGCTACCCGTCTCATCCGCCTATGGACTCCGCCCTGTACCAAGGTGTATGGTAGTCTCTCCGCTGATGGTCTCGCTTTCCAGAGGGCACGTCAGACGCCCTCGACGGTAATAGAGGAGGATCATCATCGTTCCCCGGAGGTGGAAGAATGACTCGGGATCAACTCGAAGCCGCTGTTCTGCAACTCCCTGCTTCCGAGCGCGCACGCCTAGCAGAGCGCCTGATCGCGAGCCTCGACGAGGATGCCGAGCTGGAGTCGGAGTGGCAGACCGAGGCGGAGCGAAGAGACGACGAGATCACGAGCGGCCAGACCGCTGGCATACCCCTTGCTTCGGTCCTGGAATCTGCTCGTGCTCGAGTGCCCTGAATGGGCACCATTCTTCACCCGCTGGCCGAGGCTGAGCTCATGGAAGCCTTGGGCTTCTACGAGGGTCGTGCATCCGGCCTGGGCAAGGACTTCATCCTCGACTTCGAACGGACCTTGGAGCAGATCGACAAGAACCCGGACATAGGTGTCCGTATGGGCACGAGAGTTCGAAGGCACCTATTCCGCCGCTTCCCGTTCAGCATTCTCTATCGCCCAGACGGGGAGGACATCCGTGTCCTTGCGTTGATGCACCACCGCCGGCGCCCTGGTTACTGGAAGGCCCGGACATAGGGTACTGGGTTGGAGAGTCGAGGAACGCCCCGGAGGTTCTGGCGCTGGCCGAGGCTCAACAGAGAGAGCTCCACCGCCGCATTGAGCCTCACCGGGCTGGCTCGAGCGGTCCGACACCCCTTACCCAACCGGACCATGCGCCTGGCGGTGGCCTCCGGAGCCATGCTCCCCACGGGTCTGCTTGACTCTTCCAGGGAGTGAACATATCGTTAGTAACGGTTTGGTTAGTAAGCATACAGGACCCCAAGTCAGGGCATCTCCCATGGCCCAGAACCCCTTTCCCATCCACGGCATCGTCACCCGTCCAGCCTTCACCGACCGGGAGGAGGAGGTTGAGCGGATCTGCAACACGCTGGATGAGCCCGGCGCGAAGCTCCTGGTCTACGGACCTCGACGCATGGGAAAGACGTCTGCCCTGCGGGTGGCCATAGAGGATCACCTGGCTCAAGGGGGAGTGGCCTGTCTCGCCGACTTCTCCACCGCCACCTCCCACGGAGATCTGGCAAACCGGGTCCTGACGGCTTCCACCCGGGCCCTGGGCCGCCGATGGAAGGACATCGTCCACGATCTCTCCCGGCGCATCGGGGTGAGGCTGGAAGTCTCGACGGATCCCGTCAACGGAAGCCCCACCGCTTCCCTTGGCTTTGGCATGCGAAGCACGTCCCGAGCCGCTGAGCAGGAAACCCTTGGTCGTGTTCTTGATTCCCTGGACGGTCTCTGCGAAGCTCGGGGCGTGTCGCTGGGGTTGATCCTGGACGAGTTCCAGGAAATCCATCGGTTGGGAGGGGAGGAAGGGGAATGGCACCTCCGGGGCGTCATCCAGCACCACCAGCACATCAGCTACGTCGCGGCGGGGTCGCAAACCCACCTCATCCAGCGGATGCTGGGGAAGGGGGCCGCCTTCTACAGGCTATTCGATGTCCTCTCCTTCGGTCCCATGGACCCGGAGCACCTTCGGCGCTGGGTGAACGACGGATTGAGCGGGGGTGGAGTGAGCCACCAGGACATGGCCCGCTGGATCCTGGCCCTGGCGGGAGAGCGGACCCGTGACGTAGCCCAACTGGCCCGAAAGACCTTCCAGCTTGCCCGGGAGGAAGGGAGAGCCGATCCCGGTACCGTGAGGCAGGCCTTTCTGGAGATCATTGCCGACGAATCCGAGCCCCTTCGGGCCCTCTGGGTCGGCTACGCCGGCACCGAGGAGAAGGTCCTCAGGGCCGTGGCCACGGGCACCGAGTCCCTCATGGCCGCCGACACCCTTCAGCGCTTCGGGATCGCCTCCAGCGCAGCCGCCTCCAAGGCCGCAGCCAACCTGGTGGCGGAGGGAGTCCTGGTCCAGGAAGGACCCGGGAACTACCGATTCGACAGCCCCTTCCAGAGAGGGTGGGTGATCCAGCACGCCCTTCCCGACGCCGGTATCCACCTGCCGGCAACCCATCCCGTGGAGCTTTGAGCCGGTGCGGGGTTGAGGGAAGCGGCTCGTAGTGCCATATTTCCATAATACCATAATACCATACTATCAAGCTACTGCAGGTCATGATCAAGGTCACCTTCAGCCTGGACGCCGACACCGTCGCCTCCCTGGAACGGGTGGCCTCTCGACTGGCCATTCCAAAGAGCCAGGTGGTGAGGGAGGCGGTTCGCCTCTACGGCGAGCAGCTCGGACGGCTGACGCAGGAGGAGAGGGACCGCCTCCTAGGGGTCTTCGACGAGGTGACCGGCTCCATCCCCGAAAGACCTCGGGCAGAGGTGGAGGACGAGCTCGCGGAGCTTCGCCGCTCCCGTGGCAGAGGAGGGCGCCGCAGCCCGGAGGCGCGCCGTCCATGATCTGTCTCGACACGTCCGTCCTGGTGGAGAGCCTGGGGGCCGGTGGCTCCCTGAGAGAGGCCATGCGGGAGACCATCGCTGGTGGGAACCGTTTGGCCGTTCCATCCCTGGTCCTCTATGAGTGGCTGCGTGGACCTCGCCTCGAGGCGGAGCTGCAGGCCCAAGAGGCCCTCTTCCCTGCCGCGGAGGCCATCCCCTTCGGCCCCGAGGAGGCTCGCTTGGCTGCGGAGCTGTACCGGAGGGTGAAGCGCCCCAGGGGCCGAGAGGTGGACCTGGCCATCGCCGCCTGCGCCCTGTCGTGGAACGCCACCCTCTGGACGATCAACGCCGCCGACTTCCTGGATATCCCTGGTCTTGCGGTTCGAGGGCCTTAGATCTCTGGTCTTGAGGTTTGGAGGGAAGTCTTGTACAAGAAGTGAAGCCTGCCGTTGGCTTCTTGTGTCACCACACCCACGAGATCCTGGTTGATGGCCACCGGGAGTTCATTCACGGCCCACCTGCCGATCTCGACCCTCGGCCTCCAGGCCGCCACACTCCCCACTCTTCCTAGCGGCGCAGGTCTTGGATTGCTTGTGCAATGCGCTCCAGAAGAGCCCCGATCTTCCGGGCTTCACCGTCGAACCCGTGTTCAGTTGCGATCTCGTGGGACTCATGGAGCAGCGCGACGGCCTCCTCCACGTGCCCTGCCTCGCCCAGCAGCATCGCTCGATTGACCAGGGTCTTTGTCAGCTCGAGGGACTGTCCGAGCTCTCGGAAGACCCTCTCCGACTCTTCGAGGAGGCTCAGGGCGCGGCCCGGCTCTCGGCGTCTTCGATGAACCAGGGCCTGGTTCCCCAGGGCAATGGCCACGCCCAATCGATGCCCGAGCCTACGACAGATCCCTTTCTGCTCCTCGAACAAGGCCATGGCCTTGTCGAGCTCGTCCCGTTCCAGAAAGGCAGCTCCTTGATTGCCCAGCGCATCTTGGAGCCCCTCCATGTCCTCAATCTCCCGGCAGATTCTTTCCTGCTCTGAGAGCAGCTCCAGTGCCTCATCAAGACGCCCCATGCTTCTGAGGACTTGCCCCTGGTTCCCCAACGCGAGATGGAGCCCCCCCCGGTCATCCAGCTCGCGGCAGATCTTCTCCTTTTCTCGGAAGTGCCGCATGGCCTCCTGGGGCTGTCCCCTGCGCACCAGGACTGCGCCCTGGTTTCCAATGGCGCGGTGCAGCCCTCGCAGGTCACCGATCTGACGGCAGATCCGCTCCTGCTCCACGAACAGGTCCATCCCCCCCCTCAGGTCGCCCCGATCCACAAGGATAGTCGCCTGGTTCCCGAGGGAAATCTGAAGCTCTGTCAGGTTTCCGAGCCGGCGGTAAATCCGCCCGGATTCACGGTACCGGGAGAGGGCTGCATCCCACTCGCCACGTGATTGCAGGATCGTTGCCTGGTTGTCCAGGGAACGGTTCAATCCTGCGGTGTCTCCCTGCCGGCGATAGATCGCCTCCTCCTCACGGTGCAGCGCAAGTGCGTCATCCAAGCGGCCCATCCGGCGATTTGCCACGGCCCGGTTTCCAAGGGCCAGAGCGAGCCCGGCCTCATCCTCGATCCGACGGCAGACCTGCTCCTGCTCCGACAGCAATTCGGCAGCCTCATCCAGTTCCTCTCGGATCAAGAGGATGGCCGCTCGGTTGGCGAGAGAGGTGGTCAGCCCGGCGTCGTCATGCTGTTCGCGAGAGATTCCAGCCGCTTCCTGCAGCAGAGCCTCTGCCCGCTCGAGAGCCTCCTGCCTCTGGAGAGCCACCGCGAGGTTCACCAGAGCTCGCTGAAGGTTGATCCGGTCTCGGTGCGCCCGACAGCGCTCTACCAGACGCTGCAGCAGCGTTCGAGCTTCTTCCACATGCGCTGTGTCCAGCAGAAGCTTGGAGAGGCTGAAGGCCCATTCAGGATCCGGGGCGGAAGTGCTGATCGGGTTCCCATAGGCATCGGCCAAGCGAAGGCTCGAGTGGCCCTCGACTCGTGCCCAATATTCCTTGACCTCCATCTCGCTCCCGTGCCAAGCGCGTGGGAAGAACTCCAGGTCCGCGAGAAGATCGTGGAGGCTCGGCCAGGCCTCCGCCTCGGCGAGCTGCCATGGAAGCTCATCAACGCTCCGTGAGTCCGCCCGGCGAGAATCGAAGTAGTTGGCCAGGCGCAGGTGAACCGAGGTTCGGTTGGGTTCTCCCTCCAGGTACCGGCGCTCAACGGCCCGGCGCAGATGCTCGTGGAGAAAGCCGATGAGCCCAGATCGATTGGCAAGGGCCTGTTCGGCGGCCAGGAAGAATGGCGACCAGTGCGCCGATGGCAACGGCGAGTCACCGGAGCCCAGGAGGTCCA
>PXFI01000033.1 GCA_003564295.1 Gemmatimonadota bacterium
GACTTCTACTACGGCGATCCATACTTCCCGCCCGAAGAGCCCGTGGAAGGGCTGCTGTCCAAGGAATACGCCATCAGCCGCCTGGCCCAGATCAACTGGAGCGAGAACGATCCCGACGCGAAGCCGGGCGATCCCTACCCCTTCATGAACGCCGTGAATCCCTTCCTGGAGTACCTGGAGGTGTGGACGACCACGAGAGGCGAGGGCGAGGCGGACCGGGAGGCTCCGGGAGGTGGGCCGCCCGGTGGGGGGCAGTCGCCAGAAGACCAGCCACCCGGCCAGCGGCCTTATCCGGGGGGCGGATCGGGCGTGGGCCCCAGGATCGGCGCGGCGTTGGATCGTGCGGTCAACCGGTCAGCCGCCCCCGGAACGAACGGTTCCGCCGACATCGGATGGATCGACCCGGATGCCCTCTACCAGGAGAGCCTGTATGCCGGGACCACGTCCATCCAGGCCGCGGACGCGGAAGGATGGGTGGTCTCGGTGACCCCCAGCGGGGGATGGATCCCCGCCGTCATCGCCGGCAGGACCGGGATCGGTCTCAGCCAGCGGGCCCAGAGCTTCGTCACCGACCCGGCCGACAACCCCTTCAACGTGGTGGAGCCGGGCAAGCGGCCCCGGGTCACCCTGACGCCCACCCTGGCGCTGAAGGACGGCAAGCCCTTCCTCTCCTTCGCCGTCCAGGGGGGCGACGCCCAGGACCAGAACCTCCTCCAGTTCTTCCTGAACATGGTGGAGTGGGGCATGAACGTGCAGCAGGCGACGGAAGCCCCCAACATCAACAGTAGCCAGATGCGGGGCTCCTTCGGCCAGCACTCCTCCCAGCCCGGCCGGCTCCTCATCCACGAGTCCGTGCCGGAGGAAGTCCGGGAGAAGCTGCGGGAGATGGGCTATGACCTGAGGGTCTCGTCCCGGACGTCGGGCCCCATCAATGCTATCTTCTTCGACTGGGAGAACGGGGCCTTCTGGGGAGGGTCCAGCACTCACGGCGACGACTACGGAGTCGTCTGGTAGGGTCAGAATGTTGTGGGTGGGAACGGGGGAGAAGCGAAGTGCAGCCGTGGCATAGCCCGGCGCGTAGAAGGGAGGACAGCCGCCGCATCGCTTGAACGTGGCGAGCAAATGTCCCCGCATGGCATGAACCTGAAGAGCGAACGTCGTCGCATCGGTCGCACGAGATGAGCGTGGAGGGGGCAGTAGCCGATATGGCAGGTGCCGAGTGCTGAACCGCGACCTCGTAGCCCAGTTCCGGACGTACGTTCAGCGTTCGGACACGGTGGCCCCCGTGGCTATGGCCGTGGCGGTGGGGGCCGTGGCGGCGGTGGGGGCCATCGTCCTCCGGCTCCTGATTCGGGCCGTCCAGTGGTTCTTCTTCGACCAGGGAGCGAACCTTGGACAGGCCATCGGCCTCCCCTGGGCGGGGCGCCTTCACATGCTGGTGGTGCCGGCCATCGGTATGGTGGTGGTGTCGTGGATGGTGCGGAAGTGGGCGCCGGAGGCCCAGGGCCACGGGGTGCCGGAGGTCCAGTTCGCCGTGCGGATGCTGGGAGGCCGGATCCGGGCCCGGGTGGCGGCCCTGAAAGCGGTGGCCTCGGCCATCTCCATCGGGTCGGGAGGGTCCGTGGGCCGGGAGGGGCCCATCGTGCAGATCGGCTCCTCCCTGGGGAGCACTCTGGGCCAGACCCTGGGCCTGGGGGCCGAGCAGACCAAGGTCCTGGTGGCGGCGGGGGCTGCCGGCGGCATTGCCGCCACCTTCAACGCTCCCATCGCCGGTGTGTTGTTTGCCATGGAGGTGGTGCTGGGAAGCTTCGCCGCCCGCTCCTTCGGCCTGGTGGTCATCTCCTCCGTCACGGCAACGGCCGTCTCCCAGGCCGTCCTGGGGCGGGAACCTGCGTTCCAACTGGTGAAAGACTTCACCCTGGTGAGTGAGTGGGAGCTGCTCCTTTACCTGGCACTCGGCGTCTTCACCGGCCTCGTCGCCCTGGCCTACACCCGGAGTGTCTACTGGTTTGAGGATACCTTCGACAGTTGGAAGACCAGCCCCACCATCAAGGCCGTGGTGGGGGGATTGGGCGTGGGCGCCCTGGGGTTCTTCGGCAGTGAGCTCATCTTCGGCGTGGGGCACGAAGGGGTGGAGATGGCGCTGGACGAAGAGGTGGCCCTGGGGCTCATGCTGGCCCTGGTGGTCTTGAAGATCCTGGCCACCTCCATCACTCTGGCCGCCGGGGGTTCCGGGGGGACCTTCGCACCGGCCCTCTTCATCGGGGCCATGGCGGGAGGCGCCTTCGGCCATGAGGTCCATCGCCTTCTTCCCGACATCACTGCGTCATCCGGAGCCTATGCCCTGGTGGGGATGGCGGCCGTCTTCGGGGCCTCGGCACACGCTCCCATCACCGGTATCATCATCCTCTTCGAGCTGACGGACAACTACCGCATCATCCTCCCCCTCATGCTCTCGGTGGTGGTGGCCTATCTCATGGCTTCGGCCATGTATCATGACTCCATCTACTCCCTCAAGCTCCGAAGAACGGGAGCCCTGACCTCGCCGCGACGGGAGATGGGGGTCCTGGATCTCCTGGTGGTGGCCGACGCCATGTCACCGGAGTTCGCCACCACGACTCCCGGCATGCCCCTGGACTCCCTGGTCCAGGCCGCACGGGAAGGAAAGACCCGGAGCTGGCTGGTTCTGGGACCGAACCAGGGTCTCAAGGGGATCGTGACGGACAGGGATCTGGAAGAGGCCGTCGTCTCCGAACGGGTCAAGGGTGCCACGGTGGGGGATATCATGACCACGGCCCTCATCACCTGCAGGCCCGGCGAGCCTCTGAGGACGGCCTTCCGGCGTTTCGCCGACCGGACGGTGTACGAGATACCCGTGGTGGATGCGGAGCGCCCCCGCCAGGTCCTGGGCGTGTTGCGGAGGGACGAACTGATCTGGGCCTACAAGGAGCTCTCGGACGAGCACCAGCGGCTGCTGGAGAAGACGGGAGGCGACATCGGTGCCGGCCGGGGCGACTCGGTTCAGTTGGAGGTTCAGTGCCGGGAGGGCCAGGAATCCGTGTGCTTCCGGCGGATCCGGGACATCCAGCTCCCCCCCAACACCCTGGTGGCCCTCCTGCGGCGCGGCGAGAGAGCGGTGGTTCCCAAGGGCAACACGGTGGTGGAACCCGGGGATGTCCTGGTGCTTCTCACCACCCGGGATCGGCAAGAAGAGCTCCGGCAATGGATCGAGGAGCTGGAGGGGGTGGCGAGGCCCTGAGCCGGCCCTGACGTGCCCAGGACCGCGAGGTCCGGCGAATGGCTCGGTTCGCGGCGCCAGGCTCCGAAGCCTCAGGCCCCGTGTCCTCTCTTTCCCATCCCGATCATCAGGGGGATGAAGGCCACCACGGCCAGGCAGATCCCCGTGGCCGCCAGGAAGACCCCGTCCATCCCCCAGAGGCCGTAGGCTCCCGCCATGACCAGCGGTCCCAGCGTCTGGCCGATCCTGAGGGCCATGGTATGGGCCGACATGAAGATGGCCCGGTGCTCCATGGGGGCCAGCCCTGCCAGGAGTGCCAGGATAACGGGGTAGTTCAACCCCTGGGCCACCCCGAAGAGGGCCACGGGGATGGCCACCCACCAATGCCCGGGGAGCCAGGGGATCACCACGAAGGAGAGGGCGTACAGGGCGAACGACAGGTGGATGAGGCGTTCCCTGGAAAGGAACCGGGAGAGGATCCCCAGGCGAGCGGCGGTGACGGCTGTGGACAGGGATCCCACCGTCATGATGAGACCGATGCCGAAGGAGGATGATCCGAAACGGGCCGCCAGGTGGAGGGGGATGAAGGTGGTGTAGGCCCCGTAGAGGACCACGAAGGTCAAGAGTGCGGCCAGCAGGAGCCCCAGGACCTTCCGGCTCCCCATCCCCCTGAGGGCCTCTCTCAGATAGGGTCGCAGATCTGCAGTCCTGGGGACCTCCACCGTCTCGAGGCAGAAGAGGACGCCCGCGGCCGTGGCCAGGCCCAGGATGGGCAGGGCGAAAGGCACCCACCACCCCAGGATGGCCAGGGCACCGCCAATGGCCGGATAGGCAGCGGTTCCCACGCTCAGGACGCTGGCGTTGTAGCCCATGGCCGTGGTGAGGACCCGGCCCCGGTAGAGGTCGCCCATGACGGTGACGTTCAGCGATCCCAGGGACGCGGCTCCCACCCCCTGGAGGAAGCGGAGCACCAGGAGTACCTCGAAGCTTCGGGCCAGAGAGCAGGCGGATCCGGCGACGGCGAAGAGCACCAGGGCCGGGACCAGGACCTGCTTCCTCCCGTACCGGTCGGCCAGGATGCCCAGGACGGGCGTCAGGAAGATGCCCGGAAGGGTAAAGACGGTGATGAGAAGACCCACGGCCTCCGGCGTCACGTCCAGGGCCCGGGCCACGTCGGGAAAGGCCGGGGCCACGGCGGAAACCGCAAGCATGGCTGTCAGGGTGACGGAGAAGACCACCAGGAGGTTGGGGTCCCGGTGGAGGGGACGGTTGGGGGCCGGCGCCGGGGAGCTGGCTGGGTTGCTTTCGGACAAGGTCGGCGGCCTCCTGGGGCGGATCGGCTGAAGGGCTCGCGGCTAGGCGTCGTGGCGCCATCGGTGACGCAGGTGACGGCGGGGCTCGCGGCCCGGGTCCGTGTGGCGGCTCGCGGCGCGCAGTCGTGGCGCCATCGGTGACGCAGGCGACGGCCCGCCTCGTGACACGTGTCGACGGTGAAGTTGTTGCACTGGTGCGGGACGATCAAGCTCCCAGGGCTTTCGGGCCAGGACCCGGGTTGGATGCCGTGGGGGAGACGACTCCTGCAACTGGCACCCGGCCAGCCACCCAGCGGCCCGTCGATCCCCCCCCTGGGTTGGTCGGACAGTTACCCCGGCCTGGCAGAAATGGATGTGCGTCGCGGGTGGACACCTACTGCAGGCCGTTGAGGCCTTCGCTGGTCCACTCTCGCACTTGGAGAATCAGTTCCTCGAACTCGGCCAGGTGTCGCGTGCCATGCCCCGAGACCAGGAATCGGGGATCGAGCTGCGCCCGGCGCAGGTTACGCCCGTGCTTCTCGACGAGGTCCCGGGCTCGACTGCTCGCCACGTAGGGGGTCCAGCCCTCAGCTTGCGCACTCTCCGCCCACTCCAGGACTCCGGAGAGAAAGGCGTACCCGGCGGCCCAGAACCTCCAGGGTGGGACTGCGCTCGCCGTTCGCTCCGGCCGAGTGGGTCGGTGCGCCTCAAGCACCGAAGCCCAAGCCTTCCCGTCGGCGAAGAAGGATGAAGGGCGCCCCTCGATTTCGTGGATGAAGCCGGCCTGGACCATCTCTTCCGTGGCCGTGCGTATCGCCCTTTCCGTGTAGGCCGTGGCCGCCGCAATCAGCTTCAGGTCCGCTGCCACTCCCGAGCGTCCAAGGAGAAGAGACAATAGATCGGCCTTGGCGTTGACGCCGAAGCCGGCCCTGAGACGGAGCGTGAGGGCTGGGCCGTCCGTGAGCCTGAGCGGCTCCAAGGACTTGAGCCGAGGGCGGTATCCTCCTGCGGCCTGGGGGTAGGCCAGACGCTTCCAGCGCTTGTCTCCTCCAGCCACAGCAGCCCGGGCGAACTCCCCGATTCTCCCCGCGACGGCCTTGGGAAACTGGGAGGCGAGTGTACGCATCCGCTGCATGCTCATGAGGTACGCGGCACCCGTGGCCCAGGAACCCACCACGTCTTCCAAGCGGCGCTCCCGGTGCCCGACGGCAAAGGAGGCGAGAACCAAGGCTTCCGGGTCCACGATGGTCCACGCAGGCTCCTGCCCCGCCCTCACGAGCATGGAGGTCAGACTGCTCCACTGGGCCCAGGCCGTATCGACGAGGGTGACGCCGGCCAACTCTCCAATCTTACGAACTGCTTCGATCGACATGCCTGCAGACCTCCTCCACCAGGAATGTCCACTCCGGAGCCTCGTCCTGGGTACGGACCCACTCCGCAGCCGAAGCCAATTCAGCCGGGGTGGGCTGAAGGGCCACCAGATCCTGGGTGTGTACGCTGCCCGGGCCTCCATCCGCTGCGGCGAAGAGCTTCAGGGCGATGAGGGTCCGCCTCCCAACGAGCCCGACGTCGAGTCCCCCGCCGTAATTCCTCCAGGTGATGTCCTCGGTCATGCCGGGCGGGAGACCGAGAGCCCATTGGCGAACCTGTTCCCTTCGGCAGCGAGGATCTCCCCCAAGGCAGCGAGGGCTCCTTCGAGTTGCTCCGCCCGAAGCTCGTCTTTCATGAAGTGTATCTTCCTTGTTACTGAAGTTTGTCTTCAACAATTGGTTGAAATACCCACAATGTCAAGGTCCGGGGATCAGAATCCAGTTTGGAGGAGGTGGCACCTGGCCTCACCCCGAACCTCCACTACCCACCTCCCGCCTGACCTGACCTGAAACCCTACGCGGCTCGGGGCTGGACATCGACGTCGAGCCCGAGTTCGGGAAGGCGACGGCCCGCCTCGTGACACGTGTCGCCCGCGGCCGCGAGCAAAAAGTAGCAGTGGACGCGCTCCTGAGGATTGCTCTCTGCCTTCTTCTCGGTTATCGAGCGAAAAGCAGATAGCAACCGTGCAGCGGAGCGTCCGTTGCTACCTTCTTCCCGTTTTCCGGGCAAAAGGCGGATGACGTTGGGCGAGCC
>PXFI01000101.1 GCA_003564295.1 Gemmatimonadota bacterium
CGGACCCGGCCCGGCCCGGGGTCCAGGAGGTGGACGAGCGTCCCGGGGTGGCGGTGTTGCCCTTCCACAATGGAGGCTCCTTCGGGGGAGACCCGTGGGACTACGAGGCCCTGGCCGTGGGCCTCCAACAGATGCTCATCACGGAGCTGTCCCTCAATTCGGCGCTCAGGCTGGTGGAGCGGAGCCGGTTGCGGGAGATCCTGGATGAGCTGGAGCTGAGTCGGGTGGGGGTCGTGGATCCGGGGACGGCGGCCGACGTGGGCAAGCTGGTCCAGGCTCGCTACATGATCGTGGGAGGGTTCGTGGACGCCGACGGCACCATGAGGCTGGACGGTCGGATCGTGGACGTGGAGACGGGGGAGATCCTCACCGAGACGGCGGCCATGATCCAGGGTGCCCGGGGTAAGCTCCTGGAGATGGTGGTGGACTTCGGCGTCATCCTCACCCAGGCGGCGAATCTGCCCCCCTTGCCCCGGCAGGTGGTGGCAGAACGAAGGGCCCTGGATTACCCCGCCGAGGCGATCCAACTCTACTCCCGGGCCTTGAGGCGGGAGGAACGTGGGGACCTGGAGGGCATGGCGGAGCTCCTCCGCCAGCTCACCACCGAGTTTCCGCAACACATGGAAGGACGGCAGATGCTGGAGCAGTACCGGGTGGGGGGTCCGGGCCACCTGCCTTCCTCGGTCGGGAGCGGGTGGTGATCCGGGCGTCAGGCTCCTCGGGGGGCCTGGGGTACCGTTTCGGCCCGATTCTGGCCCTGGGGACACTCCTCACCGCCTGGGGGTGCGTCTCCCTCGAGCCGCTCCCCCCGTTGTTGGGCCCCGCTGACGTGCCGGCCCTGCGGCAGAAGGTGCTCCTGGAACCCAACAACGGAAGGGCCCACCTGGAGCTTGGCGCGGCTTTGATGACGGCGGGCCGTTGCGATGCCGCCGTGACGGTAGTGGAGCGGGGACGCATCCTCACGCCGGACGACCCCCTGGGGCCCCTGGTCCTGGGCCAGTGCCTGGAGGAAGCCGGTTCCTTCGACCAGGCCCTCACACTCTATGCCGATTTCCTCTCCCGGCACGGGGACGTGCCGGGGGCAGCGGCGGTGGAGGGCAGGCGGACCATGGCTTTCCAGACGCATGCGAGAGAGCTGGCGCGAAGGGCCCTCCAGGAGGAGGAGGAGCTGGCTCCGGCGGACCCCGAGACCGTTGGGGTACTGCCCTTCCTGGTGGACGGGGATCCCATGTACCAGCCTCTGTCGGTGGGCCTGGCCCATATGCTCACCACGGACCTCGCCCTCCTGGGGAGGTTTCCCCTGGTGGAGCGGGTTCGCCTGGGCGCCATCCTGGAGGAGCTGGCCCTTCCTCCGGAGAGGGTGGATCCCTCCACCGCGGTCCGGGCGGGCCACCTGGTGCGGGCTTCCCGCCTCGTCCTCGGCACCGTGAGCGTCCCATCGGAACGGGACACGCGCCTGGGAGGGAACGTGGTCCTGGAGAGCGGAGAGCTTGTGGAGCCCGCCCTGACGGAAGGGGAGCTCCGGCAGCTGCTGGAGCTCCAGAAGGAGTATTCGGCCAGGGTCGCCGAGGCTCTGGGCTACAGCCTGAGCGATGCGGAGCGCCGGCGCATGGACGAGAACCGGCCCGCCAACCTCAGGGCCCTTCTGGCCTTCTCCCGGGGGCTCATGGCGGAGGACATGGGAGATTTCGCAGGGGCCGCCGTCCATTTCCGGGAGGCCCTGACTGCGGATCCCCAGTACGGTGAGGCTCAGCAGAGGCTTCGGGGCGCGGTGGGCGCCGACGTCGTGAGCCGGTCGAGCCCGGGAGAGGTCACGAGAGTGGGCGCCATGGTGGACCAGGTCCTGGCGCCGGTCCCGGAGACCAGCCTGGTCTCCAGCACCCTGTCCGGCGCCGTGTTCGACATTGCCTCCCATCAGCCCGAGCGGGCTCTGGCGGATGCAGGGTCCGCCACCCCCTCCGGCGTGGTGGCTCCCCAGGACAACCGGGTGGCTCCCTCCCTGGAAGCCATCCTCACCATCATCATCACGATTCCCCGATGAAGCGCACACCGGTAGTGTGGCTTGGCCTGTTCTTCCTGGCGTCCGCCCTTCCGGCTCAGGGGCAGGTGGGTGTGAACACGGCCGTTCTTTTCGAGAGGTACAGCTTCGGATCCGGCCTCGATTACTCGGAGGTGTCGGAGCTGAGCCTTCCTCTCACCTTTTCCACGAGGCTCGGCGGGCGGGCAGCTTTTACCGTCTCGAGTGGGATCGCCAGGGTCGAGCTCCTGGGCCCGTCCGGGGAGCCCCAGGACGGGAAGGTCATCTCGGGCGTAGTGGACACGGAGGCCCGATTGGTCCTGGACCTGGTGCCCGACCGCTTCAGCATGCTTCTGACGGCCGTGGCCCCCACGGGGATGGAGGCCCTGGATATGGAGGAAGGGGCGGTTCTCACCGCCCTTTCCAGCCAGGTCATGGGCTTTTCCACCGGGAGTCTGGGAGGTGGGGGCCGTGCGGGTGCGGGCTTTGCCGGCGCCTTCCCCCTGGGAGAGATGGCATTGGGCTTTGCCGGCACCTACACCCATTCCCTGGCCTACAACCCGGTGGTAGGGAGGGACGCCGAGTGGAGGCCCGGGGGGGAGATCCGTCTGAGAGTCGGCCTGGAGGGCACACCCGGACCCCGGACGTACCTCCGCGTGGCCGGCATCTTTGCCAACCGCCAGGCCGACCTGATCGACGGCCAGGACTTCGGCCGGACGGGGAATCAGCTTCATGGCTACGTGGCCGTCAACCAGGGTGTCGGGGCCGGAAGCTTCACCCTCTACCTCATGGACTCGTACCGCTCGGCTCCGCAGGTGGAAGCCACCGGCGTGGGGGCGGTCCTCCTGCCCAAGGGTAATCTCCTTTCCCTGGGAGCCAGAGCGGAGATCCCCGTGATGGAAAGGGCTACAATCCTTCCCCAGGTGGAGCTTCGGCGACTGTCGGAGGCTCTGCGGGAGGCCGATGGAGACGGGCCGCTGAAGGCGGCCGGGTCCACGGTCCGGGCCGGCGCCAACTTGAAGGTTCCGGTGGGGGAGGGGGTGGCCCTGGTGCTGGAGGGGAACGGGTTGTTCGGCAACGTGGGCAAAGGGGACGGGACCACCACGGACGTGAGCGGGTTCCGGGGCGGGCTGCACCTGGAGATCAGGCGGTAGGATCGGCGGGGGAGCTCCCCGGGGGACCCTCTTCCGACGCTCCCCTCAGAACACCTGCTGGAGGAAGGCCACCACCAGGTCCGCCGGCACGGCGAAGAGGGTCCTTTCCCCATCCACGATCCTGCCCCCGAAGAGGACCCCCATCACCTTGCCGTCGCCATCGAAGATGGGGCTGCCGCTGGACCCTTCCACCCCATAGCCGGCCACTTCCAGGATTCCCTCCCGTAGCGCGCTGACGACGCCGGCGGTGATAGTCGTGCGAGCCACGGCCCCGGCTCCTTCTCCGGCTTCGAGATCGGCTCCTCCAAGAGGGAAGCCGATGACAGCAACACCCTGTCCGGCCTGGATCGTGTCCAGGCGGCTGTTGAAGCCCAGGACGGTGGGGACCAGGCCCACGATGTTGTCGACCTTCAGCACGGCCAGGTCGTCCGCTCCGGAGGTGGCCACCACCCGGGCAGGCCACACCTGCCGGGAGTCGGCGAACTGTACCGCAAGACGCCTGGGGGTCCGGTCGCCGGAAGGGCCCAGGACCACATGCCGGTTGGTCAGAAGCGTGGCGTCGTCCCGGACGGCGAAGGCGGTGGCCGTCACCACCTCTCCGTCGAAATCGACGTACACCTTCACCACCGCCCGGCGGTTCGCCGCCTCGATGGTCTCGAAGTCCAGGTTGGCCGCCAGTTGCTGCCTGAGGAGGGCGGCCTGGGCTTCCTGCACCTGCACACGGAGGGCGGCGACTTCGGCGGCATCGCCGCTGGCTTGGGCGGCCTGGAGGTCCCGGCGGGCCTTTTCCAGGTGCTCCCTGGAGTCCAGGAGAGCATCGTGGAGACCCTGGATCCTCCCCCGAAGGGCGTCCGCCGATGCAGCGGCGGCATCCAGGATGCTGTCGATCCTCTCCTGCATGGCCACCACCTGCTCCTGGTAGCGCCGTCCCTCACTCCAGGCACGGAGGGCGAAGATGCCCGTGGCCAGGAGCGCCACCACGAGACCTCCCACCACTGTGGGCAGGACCCAGGATCTTCGTTCCCGGCGTGACGCCACTGGATGGGTGTGGGGCGGTGCGGCCGGCGGGGAGAAGGGGCCTGGAGGCGTGGGGGCTTGGGGGCGAATCAGGCGGAACTCGGCCAGGGGTCCGTCCTCGCCGAACTGGATCCGGTCTCCATCCTTGAGAGGGGAGGGTGCGGCGATCCTCCGGCCGTTGAGAAGAGTCCCGTTCCGGCTACCCAGATCCCGGATGGCCCAACCCTCGCCGTGGGGGAAGATGGCGGCGTGGCGTCCGGACACCCTCAGGTCCTGCAAGGGATCGAGCTGCAGGTGGGTGTCGGGGTTCCGGCCCACCGTCACCTCGCCACCGGCCAGGGTCAGGCGCTTTCCGGCGGTGGAACCGGTGAGGATGGTCAGCTGGGCGTTCACGGAGGTTCCCTCAGACCCGATCCGTTCAGGCGGGCCACGATCACGGTGATGTTGTCGGGCCCCCCCCGGGAATTGGCCAGCTCCACGAGACCCTCGCAGGACACGGCCGGGTCATGGTCCCTGCTCACGATCTCCAGGATCTCGTCGGGAGAGACGACCCCCGACAGGCCGTCGGAGCAAAGGACCAGGACATCCCCCCGGCGAGCTGTCCGCTCCGACACGGCCACCTCCACCGAGGGCCGGGGCCCCAGGGCCTGGAGAATGATGTTCCTTCCCGGGCTCGCTTCGGCCTCGGCTTCCGTGAGCCGGCCTTCGTCGATGAGACGTCGGGTGAGGGACTGGTCCCGGGTCACCTGTTCCACCTGGCCCTGGCGTACGAGGTAGGCTCGGGAATCCCCGATCTGGGCGAAGCCGACCTTGTCACCCAGGATCGCCGCTGCCGTAAGGGTGGTCCCCATCCCGGAAAGGCTCGGCTCGGAGAGAGATTGCTGATGGATTTCGTGATTTGCCGCCTCGATGGACTGCTGGAGGAAGACCATGAGAGAACGGAAGTCGGAGCGACGGCCTTCGATCCAGGTGGCCAGCATCTGGGCGTAGATGATCTTGGTGGCCATGGCGCTGGCCAGCTCCCCGGCGGCGGCCCCGCCCATCCCGTCGGCCACCACCAGGAGGGAGCCCTTGTCGCCCACCTGGTGCTCCCGGACCTCGGGAGCCAGGACGGGACGCCGCGTGGTCAGGTCAGCCACCAGGAAGGTGTCTTCGTTGTGGGTCCGGGCCCGGCCCACGTCGGTCCTGGCGTAGAGGGAGAGGCTTACCGCCCGGTTACGGAATCCGAATAGACCCATGATCGTTATTCCCTGCAGCCTGCCAGGGCGACGCGGTATGCCTCGCTCTGGGGTTGGAGGTCCACCGCCCGTTCGTACCATAGCACGGCTCTGGGGCTGCAGCCTTCCAGATTCTGGGTGAGGAAACCCGCAAGCCAGGCGGCGTGGGCCCGTTCCTCAATGCTGAGCGCCGATCCCCGGTTCCAGCAGGCCGTGGCTGTTTCCAACAACCGCCTCTGGGATGCGGAGGGGCTGTCCATGGCGTCCTCGATGCCGTCGAGCACCCTCATGACGGGATCGGGGCAGGCCAGCCGGTCGGCGTCCGGGCGTTCCGGCGATGCCACGGTGGGCCCCGAAACCGCCACCTCCAGCTGCCCCCGGGCAGAGCCGGCCTCCGCCACCACCAGGGCCGTTCCCGCGGACCTGGCCCTGACCGTGCCCATGGAGTCCACTTCCGCCACCTGGGGAACACTGGAGCTCCAGGCCACCTCGGCTTCCGGTACCCAGTTTTCATGGATGTCCGTGACCCGGGCCGTGAGCCGTTCCGTGGCACCTTCCCGGAGGGTGAGGGAAGGGGGGTCCAGCTCCACCCGGGCAGGGTCGCCCGGCACCACCTCGATGTGGGTTCTTGCCGTGTCGGAGCCCAGGACGGCCAGCACCACGGCCCTGCCCACCCGTCCTCCGGTCACCAGCCCAGGAGAGCTGATCCTGGCCACCTCCGGGTCCTGGCTGAACCAGAGCACCTCTGCCCTCTCCACCAGCCGGTCCCGTTCGTCCCGGGCCGAGGCTACCAGGGTCAGGCTCTCCCCCGACCTCAGGAAGGCCGAAGGCGGATCCACGCTGAGGCTGAGGACCCCGGGCGAGGCCCTGATCAGGTCCAGGCCCCCGAGTCCCAGGAACAGGACGACGGCCAGGACCACGGCCACCGCCAGGCCGCCCGCCTTCAAGACCCGGGAGGGCAGCGCGAATAGCCCGAACCCGTCCCGGGCCCTTCCTGGCTGGGGCATGACCTCCGGGCCGAGGGTGGGAGGTGGCAAGTCCGCCATGGACACCCGGACGGTCTCGGCAACCGTCGGAACGACGTCCATGAGGGCGCTGGAGAACTCCTTGGCGCTGGTGAACCGCTTGGATGGATCACGCTCCAGGGCTCGGTCTACCACCCCCTGCAGGGCCCGGGGGTAGCGGAGGTCGGGTCGAACGTCATGGAGGTGGGGGGGCTTCACCCCCGGATCCAGAATCTTTGTGAAGAGCTCGGCCTGGCTAGGCGCTTCATACGGGCGCTGCCCCGTGAGAATCTCGAAAAGGACCACCCCCAGGGCGTAGATGTCGCTCCGCTGCTCGGGCTTGCCCCGGAGCTGCTCGGGGCTGGCGTAATGGACGGTGGCGGCCACCAGGCCCGGTTCGGTGAGGTCCTGGCCCTCTCCGCCCCCCACCTTCTTGGCGATCCCGAAGTCCACGATCTTCACACGCTCGGTTCCGTCGGGGCCGACGGTGACGATGATATTGGTGGGCTTGATGTCCCGGTGGATGATGTCCTGGGCGTGGATGGCCTGGAGCGCCTCCGCCACCTCCTTCACCACCCGGGCTGCCCGGCTCAGTTCCAGGACTCCCCCACCTTCCTCCTGGACCTCCCGGAGGGTGGGGCCCCGCACGAGCTCCATGGCCACCAGGGTGAGGGCCAAGGACGATTCCGTGTCGAAGGCTTCGACGTAGTTGTAGATCCTGCAGATGTTGGGATGATCCACCTTGTTGGCGGTGACGGCCTCCCTCCGCAGGCGTTCCCGGTCCACCAGCCAGTCCCGGTTCAGGACCTTGACGGCGTCCAACTGGCCTTCCTTCAGGTTGTCCACGGCCAGGTAGACCGTGCCCATCCCCCCCTTCCCGATTCCACCCAGGATGCGGTAGCCACTGATGACCTTTCCGGCGAGGCCCCGTTCGTCGTCGAGATCCACGGCCGGTACGCCCCACTCGCATCGTGTGGAGTGGAGGTCCCACGGCCGGTCACAGAAGGGACACGCTTTCAATGTGCAACCTCCCGAGACGTGGATCCGTGGAGGGCGCTTCTGCTTATCAAGGTCGTGGCCCGATCCCTGGTGGTGGAGTGAGTCCTCAACGGCAGTGGGGCGCCAGGACGCGCCGGCCCTCGAACCTCACCGGACGATTCTGCCGCTCCGCCCTCACCACCTGAACCGGGAAGACATCGGAAAGGAGGGTGCCGCAGTCCTCGATGATCCGGTAGAGCACCACGAGCTCATCCCCTCGCCGCTCCAGGCGGTCGATCTGGACACGGTCTCCCGGGTTCATGCGTCCCCCGTTCACCACCAGGAGCATGGTGGACCGGAAGTCCTGGGCCGGAGGCTCCGTCACGGAACCGGTGATCTCCCCCCAAACCCGCCGCCATTCGTCGTGGCTCCGAACCACCATCTCGGCGCTCTCGGCCAGGCGGGATTCGTCGCTGTAGTAGACCTGGTCCGGAGGAAGGATGGTGATGGGAGCGGGCACACCCCTTCCGCAGGAACCCTGAAGGGCGAGAATCGCACCCAGAAGCATCGGAAACAAAGCTCTTCTTGCCATGGTCAGGTCACGTCTCGATTGAAGAATGGGCCTCCCGTTTCCCTGCCTAACGGCGCCCGGCGATCTGGGGAACACACCGCAGATCTGTCATCATGGTGCTGCTGAACACCGCCGGCAACCACCCCAGGTCCACGACGGCGGATATGTGTTTCTGGGTGTCCCTCACCGGCCAGCGGACGGTGTGCTGCTGCCCGGGACTCCTCCATCCCCTGGCATCGGCGAAGAGGCGGAACACGGCCCAGGTGCCCCGGTAGGGGCCGAAGATCCGAACGTCCTGCCCGTCCACCCGGGCCGAGAGCTCGGCCACGGAGTTGGGGGAGCCTTCCCAGCTCAGCCTCAGGGTCCTGCAATCCAGTTGTGTGCAGACGGTCTCTCTTCCGTCCACCCGGAGCGTGATGGATTCCACCCCCGGGGAGCTCTCTGCGAGGGACGGGCGGATGGAGAGCTCCACCCGGGGGGTTTCGGCCCCTTCCGCGTAGATGGCCTCGGAGAACCTCCTGGCGTTGGAGTAGAACTCCAGGAAGGCCGAATTCACAAGGACCGAGGCTCCGGAGCGCTGGAAGTAGGTGGGTCCGTGCCGCTCCATGTACGGTTCCAGGGGGGGGGCAAGGTTCCAGACCAGGCTGACGTTACGCTGGAAGACGGCGGCCAGATCATCCAGGCTGGGCTCCTCGGAAGCAGTAGCCTGGAACGGGTATTTCGACCCCACCCGGCGGTTGTACTCGGCGCAGAACTCGGCTCCCCTGCGGTTGAGCTCGGCGGGCTCGGCGCCTCGGATCAGCCCTTCCGCGCCGTCGATGGGCTGGGTGAGGAGGGCCACCAAGGAGTTGGCTACTTCCCGGCCCTGGGGATCCGTACCCATCTCCCGCCGGATCTGCCGCAGGACCCCCTGGGCGTCCGGAATCTCCCGGGACAATATGCCCTCCACCGCGCTCAGCCTGGCGGCCCCCTGGACCCTGTCCATCTCCTCCAGGGCCGACTTCAGGGCGTCCAGGGCGTCGAAGTAGCCCAGGGCGGACTGGCTGAGGGTGAGGTGACCTGCCGAATCCCGGGGCAGGAAGGCGTTGAGGGGCTGGAACCGGGCCGGCGCGCTTTCGGGCCCCTCGAACACCTGGTTGGACACGGCGCTGAAGAGGCGGGTGAGGGGAGACTCGTCTCCGGCGAGCTGTCCCAGCCTCCGGGTGGCGTCCCCAACGTCCCGGAAACGGGTCACGGAGGTCCGGGCCAACAGATCCTCCCACCGGCGAGGATACTCCCGTTCATAGAGGGAGTCGATCTGCCGGGCCACCAGCTCGGGATTCGGGAGAGTCACGGTGCCCAGGACCCACTCCTCGGCCTGGAGGAGGCTGTCCGGGCGGCTGATCTGGTCCCTGACGAACCGGTGTCCCTCGGCGGAAAACGCCCCCGGAACCTCCCGGCCCACGGACAGGGCCGCTGCAGCGGGACCTGCCACCACCTCTTCAAACCGGAACGGGCGGTAGCGCTGGTTGGCCTTGCTGACGAGGGAGGCATAGAACGGTTGGACCTGGCCCATCCTGGCCAGGAACTCCCGGGTCCGAACCACGGTTCCTTCGTCGGCGGGCATCCGGGGGAACCGGTCGCTCTCCAAGAGCCGGCTCCCGAAGAACTCGAAATGACTCCGTGCCAGCGCCTGGCTCTCCTCGTCCTGGAGGATTCGCCAGCGGCGGACCAGGGCGGCCGAGAGAAAGTCCGCCTCGGCCCGTTCCGGGTACCGGGTGACCATGAGATAGGCTCGAAGAGCCTCATAGGTGGCCTGATAGTCACTATCCGGGCCCGGTGCCGTCGGGAGGCCGCTCAGCTCCGCCCTGGTGGAGTCCAGGGCAGGAAAGAGAAGCAGGGTGTTGAAGCGGTCCGCATATCGGTCCACGGTCACCGGATGGAGCTTCGATCCCGTGTACAGCCCCAGCCATCCCCCGAACCTCAGCGGTGGGCCTCCGGTCTCGTAATCCCAGAGAGTGTCGGCCTTGGCCCGCAGGACCTCGAGCCGTCGCAGGGCTTCGGCCGTCTCGACGCCGGCGCCGGACCAGTCCCGGATCTCTTCCACCTCCGCAAGGGCCTCACCCACCCGAGACTGAAATCCGCGATTGTGGATGAAGGCCGCAAGCAGGAAAGGAATGAGGACGAAGAGGGCGACGAACGTCACCGTTCCCAGCAGGAGCCGTCGACCCAGGCTCACCCTGGTGCCTCCCCGCATCATCCCGATGGCGATGTCGTCCCGGAGCACCACGTCCCGAAGCACCCGGGGAAGGAACAGCCACCTGTGCCTGGTCCCCGACGGGGTTGGGGGAGCGTAGGCGGGCACCCTGGCGGGGGCCTCCAGGGCACGGGGATCGAAGATGGCCGTGGCCCCTTCCGGGCCGTGGTAGGCAGGAGCCTCTTCCACCGGGCCCGGGGCCGGTCCCTCCGCCGGAAGCTCCTGGCGCCCAACGAAATAGAAACCTCTCAGGATGGGACTGACCCGGAGCTGGCTCGGCTTGCACAGCTCCAGCAGGAACTGGGAGGCGTTTCCGGTGAGCTTGCGGAACTCACGGGGGAACTCGTAGGCCCTGGCCGCCCGGACGGTTCCCACCTCCTGATCCAGGTACTTCGGTCGCTTCAGGGCCAGGGAGCGGAAGAGGTCGTCGAAAGCCCGGGCCAGGGCCCGGGACTGACTCTCGGAGTAGCTTGCCGCCTCCTGGGCAGGAGACAGGGGAAGGGTACTGCCCAGAACCCGGCCGGACTCCTCCTCGGTCAGGTTCCAGAAGTAGTCCTGGAAGGAGGGGACCCGATCCGCCTTGGTGAAGAGAACGTACACCGGCACCCGCACGCCGAGCTTCTCCGACATCTCCAGCAGCCTGGTGCGCAGCGCTCGTGCCCAGGAGGAGGCCACCTCCGGCGTCGCCTCGCCTCCCACCAGGCCTTCGCAGCTGAAACAGACCACGACGGCGCGGGGAGCCTGGGCTCGCCCCGTCAGGATGGCTGCCAGCAGCTTCCGGGGCACGATCCGGCGAAGGAGCCGGGACCAGAGGGTTGCATCCTGCGTCAGGTCAGCGCCGGCTTCCAGGAGAACCGTGCCGTCCGAGTACCATGCGTTGACGCTCTGCGTAGGAGGGAACACGCCGCCCCGGGGCGAATCCCCCGACACCTGCTCTGCCGAGATGTCCGAGCCCGCCACCGAGCTGGACTTGGCGCTCCCGGATGGTCCCAGGAGAAGAATCAGAGGAAGCCTGTCCATGGAGGGACGGCGTGCGGAGGCCAGGCGCTTGCCAATGGCCGCCAGGCGCGCATCCAGGTCCTCCGATCGAGGCGACTCCTGGGAAGGAGCCCGCCCCGAGCGCATCCGGTTCATGAACCAGAAGACGATGCCACTCACTATGAGTCCGAGGAACGCGAACCCCATCCAGAAGATGCGAAATCCCCAACCATGGAGGCCCAGGGAGGATGCCAACACCGCTCCCAAAGCCGCGAAGAGGGCGAGGGGGATGGCCGCGATCAGTCCGGTACTCAGCTTCGGTTTCATGCTCAGGCCCACCGCAGGATGATGAAAAAGGAGAGCCAAAGGAGGCCGAAGACAACGATGACGATGGCGGCCGCTCCCCCCAGCCAGCGCGTCACCGGATCCCGGCGCGCCGGGATCTCGTTCCCTCCGGGCGGGCTCCAGGACGGAGAAAGGTCGCCCCAGGGTCCCCGGATCCTCACGATTTTGTCACGCGTTCTTCGCCTCAACTCGTCCAGCTCCGCCCGGCCCCCGGAGGCGTAGCGTCCCTGGAACCCCAGGACGAGACAGAGAAGATAGATCTCCAGCACGTCCGCCAACTCCTCCGAGTCCGGCTGCCCGAGTAGGCTCTGGAGGTTCGCGAAGAACGCTTCTCCCCCCAGGAACTCTCCAAAGACCTCTTCCTGGAGGGGTCTCCGGGGCCACTCGGAAAACATGGGCTGGGGCGAGTTCAGTACGGACTCGTCCAGGAAGGCGATGACGGCATATCCGGCCAGGGCTATGGACTCTTCCGGGTATCCCGCCTGGGCCCCGTCCCGGGCAGCCTTGGAGAGCCACCTCTTGACCCGCTCACGGAACGCTTGTGGGTCGCTTCCCACCGGCTTGTCGGCCCGGAGCCGGCAGATGACGGTGAAGACCTCTTCCAGGGAGAGGGCAAGCTGGCCCCGCCGGGACGGAAGAGAAGGGGAGGAAGAAGGCATCCCCGGGTACGCTGCTGGGCTTTCCATGGAAGGCATCAGTACACTGACCCCGCAAGGTTGCATGGTGACATGGGCCGACCCTGAATGTGGGGGAAGCGGGCTCGGCTGGCTCCGCCCCCGCCGGCTATTCCGGGATCCGGGTGATCACCGTCAGCTCAAGCTCCGAAGTGACGATCTCGTCCGGCACCCAGATTCCAACCTCCTTCGAGTCCTGTATCCCCTTCCAGAGAGGACCCGCACGCTTGACCAGGAAGTACTCCCAGCCCACCCGGGGAGCCAATTCCCGGGGAGGGCGGGTGAGATGCTCCAGCTGAAGCCCGGCCATCCCACTCGTGCGCACCAGCCCCGGGAGCTCGGCCTTGGAGGCCAGCTTCACCTTTCCCACCACGGCGGCCACCACCCGGGAAACCTTCTCATCGGAGCGCACCCCCAGGATCCACTGGGCATCTCCGAGGCACATCTCGTCCCTCACCGATCCTGTGTGGATGGAGGGGATGGACCGTTGCTGCAGGGGCACCCTGATACATGTTGTGGGAAGGGTGACCTCCAGGTGCTGAAGGATGTGCCGGTTGAGGCCCTCGAAACACTCCTGGAGTTGCCCGTGGTCGTATCGAGGAACGGATCCCGGATCAGAGCGAAGGGAGAAGGTGCACAAAGCACCCGCCAGGCGAGCCATCTCCACATAGAGCTCCTCGGGGTGGGAGCGCCGCTTCTCCCGGTGGTGCCTGAGTGGTGCGAGGCTGGAGTGTATGGCATGAGACAGCCAGAAGGCGGCCAGCTCCCTGCCACCATATTGGGCAAGCGAGTCGCCGCCGGCCGAACGCTCCCGGGAAAGGGCCTCGGCCTTGCGCTCGAGAGTCTGGATCAGCTGGGTGAGGATGTCCATCAGGCGGGGGCTGGCGCCGATCTGGAGACAGGGGCCCACGAAGGAGGCATCGTACACGAACCGGCCGGCTCCATCTCTCTTGATCCTGGCCACCGGAAGAGCCACCTGCTCCTGGGGGTCCTCGGACTCCAGGAGCAGGCGGAGGTTCT
This sequence comes from Gemmatimonadota bacterium, assembly GCA_003564295.1. Classification (GTDB taxonomy): domain Bacteria; phylum Gemmatimonadota; class Gemmatimonadetes; order Longimicrobiales; family Gaopeijiaceae; genus PXFI01. The sequence goes on from PXFI01000101.1 coordinate 13,212, forward strand.
TCCTGCCCACAAGCACGGGCTTCTCGTCGAGGCCCGTGGTCTCGTCCGGAAGCGTACGGGTCACGGCGGAATAGCGATGCTCGAAACCGCCTTCCTCGGAGCAGTTGGCCTCTCCCGGTCGCAGGGGGGGAATGGCCAGGAGCACCGTCTGCTCGTGCTCCGTAGGGGAAAAGACGGGGCGGATGTCCATGGGTGAGGGAGCTTCGTCGCCGTCGGGAAAACTGAAGGGCGTGCCGTCGAGAAGGATACCCCGGCCATGGGTCATGGACACCACGCCGTTCAGCAGGGCTTCGGCATCGAACGCCGAGCCGGAGAGCCCCCACGGCTCGGGAAAGAGCTGGGTCAGGTGAAAACGGATCGACTCCTCGAAGAAGCGGTCCTGGGTCTGGAAGTGATGCTGGGCAAGGTGCATCCCCTCGCTCCACACCACTCTGGCGATCCGTGTCATGGATTCTCCATGCCAATCTGCTCAAAGACTCGTGCCGAACGAGTCCGGTGCCGGTGAAGGGATGGCCGGTCCCCTTGCGGTGATGGCGGGGGGCCGGAGTCCGCGGCTCCTCGGGTCCGGGAGACGCCGAGCCTTCGCCCCATGACCCCCAGCCTTTACCCGAGGGAGAACCCCCAGGTAGATTATAGGTCACGCAGTTGTGCCGCATCAACCTTCTGCCGAACCGAGTACCTTCCGGGCTGGCTGCGACCGGGGGGGATAGGAATCGCTTAAGCGTGCATAGAGACGAGCTTTTCGAGAGGTATCCTCCGCTTGGAACCGTTTCAGACGACCCTATTCCCAGCTACTGGGCCAGGGGCCCTGACGACCGGGTGCTGCAAGTGCACCTCCTTCGGGGCCAGGACCCTGACGCTGGGCATCTGATGGATCTTGTGCACCGTGTCCGGAAGCTTCCGCTGGATGAGCTGGTGGAGGTAGTGGAGCTGGAGGGAGAGACTGCGGTGGTTACCAGGATCCTCCCGGACGGTCTGGGCCTTCGGGAGTGGTTGGAGGAGGCCGGGAACAGCCTCCATGAACCGCCGGCATCGGAGCCGGAGGAGGAGGCAACGGAGATGGCCTCGGACTACTCGGCCTTCTTCCGTGCCCCGGTGGTGGAGGACGAGCCCGCCGCCGACGAGCCGGCCGTCGAACCCCCCTCCACGCCGCCGACCGAGGAGCCGGCCGTCGCCCCTCCGCCGGCTCCTGCCGATGAGCCGGCCGTCGAGCCCCCCTCCACGCCGGCCACCGAGGAGTCGGCCCCGCCCATGGCTCCCGGGGGTGCATCCGACTACACGGCGTTTTTCGAGCTGCCGGATCTGGGCGAGACCCCAGGCCATGCGGCGCCATCTCCACAGCCTCCGGCGCAGCCTCCGTCACAGCCTCCACCACCGCCACCGCCGAGCCAGGCCAAGCCGCCGGAGGAGTCCCGCCCGCCGCAAACCCCGACCGCCGGGCCACCGCCATCTCCACTGTCACCGCCTCAACCTCCTCCGCCGCCCCCGAGGGATCCGGCGCCTCCCCCACCGCCTCCACCTCCGCCACAGCCCCCGACGGATCCGGCGCCACCGCCATCCAGCGGACCGGACTACACCAGGGAATTCGGCGTTGCCGGCACCCCTCCGGATCTGGACAAGAGACGGACTCCGGCGAGGGATCTGCCTGATCAGGATCCGGACAGCATTACCGTGGAGTTCCGCAAGCCCAGGGCGACGCCCCAGTCGGACCCCAGGGCCCCGCAAGCCCGAGAGTGGAGCCCGCCACAAGAGGGTCGCGGCCCCGCGGGCCTTCCCCTGAGGGACTATCTCAGCAGGTTGGAGCGATCCGGGGAGGGTGAGACGGGGAGACTCTCGACTGCCCAGGACAGGCCCCCCTGGAAGGCGTCTCCTCCCTCCATGCGCCCCCCCATGCCCAGTACGTCGGAACCGACCATGGTGTCTCCTGTCCCTCCCCCCGGAGGACCCGGAGAAGGCAGGCCGTCTGAAACCTCCATCCCCTCCTCCACCCCTGCGAAAGGCAAGGCTGAGCCGGGGGGGATTCGCACCCGGGACGTGGTGATCCTGGTCAGCGTGATCCTTCTGGTCCTGCTGGTGGCCGGAGGGATCGTACTCTTCCTACTCCTGCGGGGGGGGACTGACTAGAGCTTGTCACTCCTCCTCCTGGGGTAGCACGGCCACCAGCTCCAGGGACGGCTCGCGGATGGCGGCCGGGGCATAGACGCCCAGGTTCCGGTCCCGCACCACTTCCTCCCACTCGGGCCCTGAAGTGTCTATCAGGAAGTACTCGTACTCCAGCTTGACCGGGATGGCGCTTGGAGGGCTCTGCACGTGTGTCAGCTCCAGCCCCGGGAGTCCGCGGCGATACAGATGATCCAAGTTCTGGGCCGCTCCCACCTTCAGGAGCTCCAGCGCCTTGTCCACCAGCTTGGACCGGTCGGCTTCCGTTCCCACGGCAAGGAAGATCTGCCGAGCCGAAAGAATGGAGGAATCCAGGGCGGCGGCATAGACGAAGGGCTTCACGGGCCGGAGGGCGATGGCTCGGTAGTTCTGGGGCACCACCGTCTCCAGGAGGGTTCGGAGTCGCTCGTCCAGAGCGCCGAAGCAGGAGGAGAGGGCCGTGTGGTCGTAGGTGGGCAGGCTGCGGGCGTCGCCCTCCCGTGAGAAGGTGGTGAGGGCGCCGGCCAGGGAGAGCATGGTCTCGAAGAGTCCCACGGGGTGGCCGCGGCGGACCTCGAAGATGTGCCGGAGCACCGGCAGATACGTGTTCACCGTGTAGAGCAGCCAGAAGTTGGCCACGTCGGAGATCCCGAAATCCGCCAGGTCCTGGCCCCGCTGGCGCCTGGTGCCCGACAGGTCCGCGCTCTTGGCCGAGAGAAGCTCCACCAGGCGCCGGGCCATGCTCATGAGGGCAGGGCTGGCTGCCATGTCCACTACGGGAGGCACGAAGTTGGAATCCAGGTCGTAGCCGCCGCTCCCCGTCCGGAATACGCTGCCCAGGGGAAGAACGGAGCTGCCCTCCAGCGATTCTCCTTCCAGGAGGATCCGCAGGTTCTTACGGGCCACCTGGACGGGCTTCTCAGTCCGGCCGGTGTTCTCATCCCGGCGCAGGACGATCTCCGCAGAGAACCGGGCGTCACTGCTCCCCTCGTCCACGGAAACGTTGCGTCCTGCCGGCCTGTATTCCGAGATTGCCAGGTAGGCTTCGAGAACCTCCTGGTCGGGCTCCCAGCTGTCCTGCAGCGGGCGGGGCTCGGGAAGCGGATCTGCCAGGGGCGCGTCGAAGGCCAGCCCGTCGGGGAAGAGGCCCCTCGCTCCGGAGAGGGCCAGCACACCCCCGTCGAGCATCTCCCGGTCCACCTCCAGGGAGGAGAAGCCCCAGGGGTTGGCTGTGAGGGCCGACAGTTGGAAGGACAGGACGTCCTCGACGAAACGGTCTTGCAGCTGTAGATGTTGCGGAGTCAGCAACACACCTTTGGTCCACAGGACCTTCTGCAACTGGCGCATAGGAAGGCGGCTCCCGTGAGTGAGAGTGACGACAAGTACAGAGTCTACCTGGAAGCGGGTTCGGGGCAAGACCTTTCTGGCCCTCGGCCCATGGACGACCCTCCTTTCTGCCTGGGTGTCCTGGGCGACTTTTCGGGTCGAGGGACCGGAGAAGGGGCTGGGCAGAGCCGGGATTGGGCCTCCCGGCCCCCCCTGAGGGTCACACCCGAAAACGTCCTTGATTTCGGCGGTCTCTCCCCGGTGGCGGAGGTCCGTGGGTTCCCCGGAAGAACGTCGACCCTGTCGGTTGCCTTCCAGAGCATGGACGATTTCCATCCGGACCGTCTCTTCCAGCGCCTGGACGTGTTCGAAGGGGCCCGGTCTGCACGGCGGAGGATGGTGGCCGGCGAAGGAGAGGTGGGAGGGGAAGGGAAGCCGAAAGAAGAGAGGAGGGATGCCGGGCACGCCGGCGAGGTGGGCCTGCTGGACGCGATCCTCGAAGAAACGGACGAGGAGCTCCTCCGTGATGGCTCGGACCTGGAGGGGGACCTGGATGCGTTCATCCGTCGCGTGGTCCGGCCCCATGCGGTTCGGCCCGGACCGGACCGTTCAGGGGAGGTGGATGAGCTGGACCGGGAGGTGGGGATCCGCATGAGGGCCATCATGCACAGCCCCGGGTTCCAGGATCTGGAGTCCCTCTGGCGGTCCGTCGTCTTTCTCCTTTCCCGGGTCGAGACCTCCTCCAAGCTGAGAGTGTACCTGGTGGACGTGTCCCGGGAGGAGCTCGCCTCGGACCTGCTGTCCACCGACGAACCCACGGAATGGAAGCTGGCCCGGACCATGCTTGACCCGATCTCCGACAAAGGGGAGGAGATTCGCTGGGCCGCTCTCCTGGGTGCCTATGATTTCGGGAGGGACCCATACGACGTTCCCCTCCTACAGCGGATCGCCCTGTTGTCCGAGGTGGCCGACGTTCCCTGGATCTCGGCGGGGGATCCGGTGCTGGCGGGGTGCGGCTCCCTTCTGGAGACGCCCGATCCCCGGGATTGGAAGGAACCGGTGGATGACCTCTGGGACCCTCTCCGCTCGGCTCCCGAAGCCGGATGGGTCGGGCTGGCAACGCCGGGCTTCCTTCTGAGGACTCCTTATGGGGCGGGGGGAGCCAGGACGAAGACGTTCGCCTTCCATGAAGACCCCGTTCATCCGTCGGGCTACCTGTGGGGGAATCCAGCCATGCTGTGGGGGGTGCTGTGTGGCCAGGCCTTCGGACGAGCCGGCTGGGGCCTGCGACTGGATGGCTCGTCGGCGGTGGGAGATCTGCCCATGTACCTGACGCCCGCGGGGTGGGGGCATTCGCTGGAATTTGCCCTGTCCCACTCGGCCTCGTCGGGCTTGGCTGAGAGCGGCCTCATGCCGCTGGTGGGTTCCCGAGACGAGCCGGAAGTCCGCTTCCTCAGGGTCGGATCCATCTCCCGGGAGGGGGGTGGGCTGCGGGCGTGGTGGAGGGACTGAGTGCAGGCCTGGGGCTTTCCCCCTTGAAATTCATTTTTCTTGATTTTGGTTGTGGCGAGACGTAACGTCTAGTGGTTGTCCCCGTTGCTGGCGAACCCCCATGTTTGCCGGTCCCCTAGAGATTCCCGCGAAGAGGAGCTGTGGAGCATGACCAAGAGCTTCCAGCACAGGCGCTCCCGGCAACGCCCGACCCGCGTCAACATCGCGTATGACGTGGAAACCGGCGGTGCCATGGAGAAGAAGGAAATCCCGTTCGTCATGGGTGTGCTGTCGGATCTAAGCGGAGACGGCGTCGACAGCCTCCCGGAGGTGGCGGACCGGAAGTTCACCGAGATCTCCGCCGACACCTTCGACAAGGTCATGAGAGGGATGAGTCCGCGTCTTCAGTTCGCCGTGGACAACAAGCTGGAGCCGGATTCGGAGGACAAGTTCGCCGTGGAGCTGCAGTTCAAGGAGTTCGCCGATTTTTCCCCGGATCGTGTGGCTCGGCAAGTGGAACCCCTCAAGAAGCTCCTGGAGCGGAGGGAAGACCTGGTGGATCTGAAGGGACGCCTCCAGACCAACCGTAGCTTCAGCAAGAGCTTCAACAAATCCCTCCAGGATGCGCTGGGTGATCCGGACCAGAAGGAGCAACTGAAACACGAGGTCGAAGGCGAAGGAGGCGAGGACGATGGCTGACGCTGAAGCCAGGGCACAGGAAGCCGCCCCCGAGGCTGAGGTCCAGGAGCTGGGGGTCCTCGACCAGATCCTCACGGAAGGGCGCTTCAAGACGGCCGAGGAGCAGGATCGGGCCAGGGGTGCGGTGCAGGAGTTGGTCCGAGAGATCCTGGACGAGACCGTTACCTACAAGAAGGATATCGAGGCCTCCCTCAACGAGCAGATCGCCCGTATCGACGAGCTCCTGTCCGCTCAGCTGAACGAGGTCATGCACCACGAGAAGTTCAAGAAGCTGGAGGCGTCGTGGCGGGGACTCCGGGACCTGGTATCTCAGACCGAGACGGGTCCCTTGCTCAAGATCAAGGTCATGAGCATGGCGAAAGAGGAGCTCATGGATGACCTGACCTCCGGGAAGGCCGAGATGGCCGTGGATCGTAGCTCCCTCTTCAACAAGATCTACCAGGAGGAGTACAACCAGTACGGCGGAATTCCCTATGGAGCTCTCATCGGGGACTACGAATTCGACCAATCGGGGCAGGATATCCGGCTCCTCACCCGTGCATCGGAACTGGCGGCCTCGGCCCACTGTCCATTCCTGACCGCCGCCTCCCCCGAGATGTTCGGGTTTTCCAGCTACACCGAGCTTCGCAACGTGTACGAGATGGAGAGTGCCTTTGAAGGTGTTCGATATGCCCAGTGGAGGGCCTTCAGGGAGAGCGAGGACTCCCGGTACGTGGCCCTTACCATGCCGCGGATGCTGATCCGGGAGCCCTACGGACGCACCACGGTCCCCGTCAAGGAGTTCGACTTCACGGAGGACGTCACCGGCAAGGACCACGACAAGTACCTCTGGGCCAACGCGGCCTGGGGCCTGGGGGCTTCCGTCACCAAGGCCTTCGCGGACTACGGTTGGTGTGCCCGGATCCGTGGGGTGACCTCCGGGGGGAGGGTGGAAGGGCTTCCCACCCACGCCTTCGAGACCGATTCCGGGGACATCGCCATGAAATGTCCCACGGAGACCCTCATTCCCGAAGACCAGGAATTCGAGCTGGCCAAGCTCGGATTCGTGCCCCTCACCAACGAGAAGAACACGGCCAATGCCGTCTTCTTCAGCGTGCAATCGGCCCAGAAGCCCAAGGAGTACTCGGGCACCGGAGGCGACGCGGCCACCGCCAATGCCGCCCTGGCCGCCCAGCTTCCCTACCTCTTCGCCGCGTCCCGGTTCTCCCATTATCTGAAGAAGATGGTTCTGGAATGGGTCGGCGCTTACGCCACACGGTCGGAGCTCCAGAGCAAGCTCCAGAACTGGATCGGTGACTACGTGCTCAAGGGCGAGGGGGCTGCGGAGTCGGAGAAGGCCAAGAAGCCCCTTTCAGATGCCCGCATCGATGTGGTGGAGAACCCGAGGAAGCCCGGAACCTACCAGGCCGTGGCCTACCTCAGGCCTCATTTCCAGTTGGACGCCGTGGACTTCTCCATGCGTTTGGTGGCGGATGTTCCGGAGGCAAAGAAATAGTCCCATCCCGATTGGCCTCTCCGGGCCACGGGACGTAATCATGCTCAAATCGAGGAGATTCCAATGGCATGGGATGCGTTTCTGACGGTGGACGGCGTGCAAGGCGAGTCCAGGAGGAAGGGCCACGAGGGTGAGATCGAGCTCCTCTCCTTCTCCTTCGGCGCTTCGAACCCCTCCAGCGTGGGGATCGGCGGTGGCGGAGGTGTGGGCAAGGTGAGCCTGAGCGCCTTCAATTTCCTGAAGTACACGGACGCCAGCAGCGCTGAGCTCTTCAAGCAGTGCTGCAGTGGGAAGCACTTTCCCACGGCCAAGGTGATTCTCTACAAGGCCGGTGGGGATGGGGGACCTCTGGATTACCTTATCTACGAGTTCGAAGAGGTCTACGTGAGCGACATCCAGTGGTCCGGTTCCGAGGGGGGTGATGGGATTCCCGTCGAGTCCGTGTCCTTCAACTTCGGGAAGGTCGTGGTGACCTACAATCAGCAGAGCGAAAGCGGAGCCAAGGTAGGATCCTTCATGGGATCCTGGGACGTTCGTATGGGCACGCCCTAGGCGACACTGACTCCGTAGCCAGCCGCCACCTTAGTCCGGCAACCACCGGACTGGAAAGGCCGTTTCGTGGAAGCGCAACGTCTGTACAAGGAAGGGAAGCTCAGCGAAGCCATCGCCTCCCTCCAGGAGGAGTTGCGTCTGGATCCCCGGGACGTGCCCCGGAGGACGTTCCTCTTCGAGCTCCTTTGCTTCCAGGGTGAGTTCGAGCGGGCTCGCAAGCAGCTGGACGTCATCGAAGGGGCTGACCCCGCATCATACCTGGGCACCATGCGGTTCAAGCAGGTCACCAGGGCCGAGGACAAGCGCCAGGAGATGTTCCGGACCGGCGCCCTCCCGGATCGAAGGGACGAGAATCCCCCTGTTGCCGGAACCCTCAACGGAGAGCCTTTCGAGGATCTCCGGGACGCGGACCCACGCATAGGCCCCCGGCTGGAGATGATCGCCGGGGGCCAGTATGTGTGGATCCCCTTCTCAGACCTCTCCCTGGTCCGGATCCCGCCCCCGGCCCTCCTCCGGGACCTCCTCTGGGCTACGGCGGAGGTGGAGATCCGGGACCGTGAGGCGGGTGAGGCCAATGACGTGGTTCTCCCGGTGATGACGGCCCTCTCGTGGCAGGACCCGGACGAGCTGGTGCGGTTGGGGCGGGTGACCACCTGGACGGAGCTCGAGACCGGTGAAGAGGCTCCGGTGGGGCAGAAGCTCCTCCTGGTGGACGACGTGGAGTTTCCCATCCTGGAGGTGAGGGAGCTCGTCATCCATAACATCTGACCAGGCCGCCTTCCCGGGCGGCCGTCTCCCGGACTTCCATGGCGCTCACTGAGAACTCTCAGCTCCCGGATCTGCTGGCGCCGATTCCGGGAGACAACCCGGTCGGCCCCGATCTCAAGTGGTCCAACGAGTTCAGTGAGATCGAGCGGGCGCATGCCCAGGGCCAGGACGCCATTCCACCCACGAAGCCGCCGGGATTTCCCGGTGCTGAGGCGGAGGAGCATTTCGGCGGGCTGGTGGACCTGGCCTGGGAGTTCCTGGAGACACAATCCAAGGACCTCCGGGTGGCGTCCTTCCTTACGGCGGGGCTCCTTCGCATGGGCATGGGCCCCGACGACCACCCCCATCCCGCCCGGTGTTTCGCCGGACTCTCCTTTGGCCTGGAGCTCCTCAAGGGATTGCTGGAGACCTACTGGGACGAGATGTACCCGGGTATACCCTCACGTTCGGCGGCCCTGGATGCCCTGGGCTCCGGCGGACTTTCCATCGCCGTCCAGATGGTTCCCCTGACCGAGTGGGGCCATACCTTCTTTCACCACCGGGACTGGGCCAAGGAAGCCAAGCCGAGCCCCGCGCCCCCGGATTCGGATACGCTGTGGGCGGGAAACTTCGAAGAGGGGCTGGCGGAGACGGACCGGGGTTTCTACCTAGCGCTGACCCAGGAGCTGGACCGCTGCCTGGCCAGCCTGGAGGCGCTGGACGCATTCTGCAAGGAACGGTTTTCGGAGGCGAAGGAGACAATACCCCGTTTTGGGGACCTGAGGCAGGCCCTGAAGTCCGTGGCCTCGGCGACGGCCCAGCTGCTGGAGAAGAAGCCGGCGCCCGAGCCCTCCGCCCCGGAAGGAGAGGTGGAGGCTGCCCTCCCTGGGGCGACTCCGGAAGCCGGAGCGCCAGTTGCAAGCGCTGCAGCAGCACCACCACCTCCCGCTGCCCCGGCGGGGCCGGATCTCCGGGATCCGAAGCAGGCTCCCGGCGTGGTGGCCTCGGTGGCTCGCCTCCTGCGGGTGGAGGATCCCAGGAATCCTGTTCCCTATCTGCTCCTGCGGGGGCTCCGGTGGGGAGAGCTGAGGGGGGCTGGCGACCGCATGGACCCCAAGCTCCTGGAGGCTCCCCGAGGAGAGGACCGGCGGCGTCTTCGGAGCCTGTTCCTGGAGGAGGCGTGGGACCAGCTTCTGACGGCCTCCGAGGAGGTCATGGCCTCCGAGGCCGGGCGGGGCTGGCTGGACCTCCAGCGCTATTCGATTCTTGCCGCCGACAAGCTGGGAGCCGAGTACCGGCCGGTGGCCATGGCGCTTCGGGGGGCTCTGAAGACCGCTCTGGCGGATCTCCCTGCTCTCGTTACCGCCACCCTCATGGATGACAGCGCTGCTGCCTCCCCCGACACCCTCACCTGGCTCGAGTCTGCGGGGTTCGTCAGGGCCGGAGGCGCCGAGGCCGACGAAGGGGATTCCTCCGACGACACCGATCCGGAGAGGGTCAGGCGGGAAGCCAGCTTCGACCGGGCCAGGCAGATGGTGCAGGCAGGCGACCCGGACGGCGCCATCCGGCTCCTCATGAGGAGGGCCCACGGGGAGAGGAGCGAGCGGGCCCGTTTCATGGCCCGGGTGGAGGCTGCCGGTATCATGGTGGATCGGGGGGAGGGCCCTGTGGCCCGCCCCATCCTGGACGAGCTCATGAAGCAGATCCAGGAGCACAACCTGGAGGAATGGGAAGCCGGGGAGGAGGTGGCCAGGCCCCTGGGCCTTCTCTACCAGTGTCTGGCTCAGGGGGAAGACCCCCTCCGGCAACAGATCTATCAGCGGATCTGTCGTCTGGATCCCCTCCTGGCACGCTCCATGGGAGGTGGGGACCGTGGCGAGTGAACCCACCGTCCGCCACTCGGTCCTGGACCGACTCCTCCGGACGGACCGGAGGTGGGACGGCAACCGGCCCGCGGGGTGGAGGGAGTCCCTGGAGGTGGCGAAGAGGTCCCTCCTCCGGGACCTGCAATGGTTGTTGAACGCCCGCCAGGTCTCGGAGCCTGCCGTTGCCCCGTTCGAGTTCCTGTCCCGATCCCTGTACAACTTCGGGATTCCCGACATCGCCCTCCTCAGCGCCGATTCGTCCGAGACCCCCGCCCGCCTCGTGAGGCTCATCGAGCGGGCCATCCAGGACTTCGAGCCTCGCCTTTCCGACGTACGGGTGACCCTGGCGGAGTCGGAGAACCGCCGGGTGCGGCGTGTGGAGTTCCTGATCGAGGCCAACCTGAGGGTGGAGCCGGATCCGGAGCGGGTGGAGTTCGACACGGTCCTGGAGGTGTCCAGCGGGAAGTTCGCCCTGTCCACTCGCAAGCCTGCCCATGATTGACCATCGCCTCAAGGAGTATTACGAGGAGGAGCTGCGCTTCCTCAGGCGCCTGGGGGCGGACTTCGCCCGGCAGCACGAGGAGATCGCCGACGCGCTCAGGCTGGAGCCAAACCGTTGCGATGATCCCCACGTGGAGCGTCTTCTGGAGGGCTTCGCCTTTCTGGCTGCCCGGGTGCACCGCCGCATCGACGACGACTTCACCGAGATCAGCCAGGGGCTCCTGAACGTCGTCTATCCCCACTACCTGCGTCCCATCCCCTCCATGTCGGTGGTGGAGCTCCGGCTCGACCCGACCCAGGGGGCGGCCACCGCCGGGTTCACGGTGGAGGCCGGACGGACCCTGGTGGCTCCGCCCACGAAGGGCGTCCGCTGCCGGTTCCGTACCTGCTACGACACCACGCTCTGGCCCGTGGAGGTGGTGGAGGCCCGGTGGCAATCCCCCCATGAGTTGGAGCTTGGGGGCCATGCCCGGGACCTGGCGGCCTGCCTCCGGGTTCGGATCGGCTGCCAGGGCGACCTGACGTTCGAGGATCTGCCGGATTTCAAGCGGCTGGGCTTCTTCTTGAACGGCGATCTGGCCCTGGTTTCGGCTCTCTACGAGCTCCTGGACAACAGCTGCACCGGGATCCTCGCCCGGCGGGTGGCCGGTGGCTCAAAGACGGCCACCCCCGTAATGCTTCCCAGGACCGCCCTCCAGCCCATGGGTTTCGGGGCGGATCACGGGATGCTCCCTAATCCCCGCCGTTCTTTCCAGGGGTACCAGCTCCTCCAGGAATACTTCACCTTCCCCTACAAGTTCTTCTTCTTCGAGCTTGCTGGGCTGGAGCGGGTGCGGGCAGCCGCTTCCGGCAAGGTAGTGGATCTCATCTTCCTCATCGCTCCCTTCGAGGGGGCCGACCGGGACCAGGCCCTC
>PXFI01000044.1 GCA_003564295.1 Gemmatimonadota bacterium
AGAGCCATTCGTAGCGCCACCACCGCCGCCGCCCGGTCCTCGTCGGCCTCCACACCCGCCGAGCCACCTCCGTCCACCAACTGCACCTCATTCCCATCCACCCCCAGCTCCAGCCCCAGAATCCTCCCCCCCGTCAGTCGATTCAACCTCCGTCCCCCCCGGTGGAGCAGGCGCATCCTGCAATCCTGGAGGATCTCCCGTTGAAGGTCGGCAACCAGTTGAAAGAGGGTTCGGGTCGCCGGGCGAGCCTGTGAGCCGTCGTCCACGTCTTCCTGCAGCTCTCCCGGGACTCCCGAGGAGGCCGCCTCTTCCTCCCCCGGCCCTCCCGGGAGGGTCAGGCGATCCCTGACCTCCCTCGACCGAATCCTCAACTCGTCCATCTCGCGCAGGATCGACCGGGCCCGCTCCAGCCGCTCGGTGCATTCCTCCAGCTGCGCGTTGAGGCGAATAGATCGGGCCTCCAGATCCTTGAGCTCCTGGGGCTTCTTCTCGAGCTGCTCCCAGCGGCGGCGCCACCACGTTCCATCCTGAACCAGAGCCTCCCACTCCCCTTGCAGTTCCTGGAGCACCTTCTGGAAATGCTCCTCCAGGAGACGGCCGCAGGTGGGGCATGGACTGCCGGGGCCCAGAGCCTCGAGATCACGGATCCTGGCCTTCAGTTCCCTGCCTCGGTCCCTGTAAGCCATGAGATGGGTTTCCGCATCCTGCCTCTCCCGGTGCCACTCCGTGGTCCCCGCCTCCAGGTCCCCCGCCACTTCCGTTGCGTCGGCCCTGATCTCCCTCATCTCAGCTTCCAACCCGGCCACCTGCTGGGGAACACCTTCGAGAGCCCTGAGTTGGGTATCGAGATCCGCCCCTTCGGACTCGAGCCGCAGGCGTTCGTAATCCCGGGGCGTCAGGCCTCCCCATCCCGGCTCCCTTCCCAAGCCGGGGTGGCGCTCGGAAAGGCTGGACTGGATGAATTCCAGCTCCCTCCCACCCTTGGACGTGGCTAGCAGCGCCCCACCCCCCGCCAGCAGAGCCTCCGGGGACTCACCACCCTCGCCGCACCAGGCCAACGCCACCCCCTCGGGGGGCAGACTCCACTGCGCCAGAGGACCCTGGTGACCATCCAGAAGGGTATCGGCCGAGGAGACGCCATTGCGGATCCAGAAACTCCGCTCCCGCACACCAAGGCGAAGGGACAGGGCGGGTCCGGACTCTGCCTCACCGGGGGCCCGGGAGCTGGAGAGGGCAGGGACGATCCCCAGTCCCCAGAGCAGGCTTCGACTCAGGGCCCGAAGCAGTCGGCCATCTCCCCCCATCAACGCCAGCAGCCCCTCCTTCGCCTCGATGCCGAAGTCACCGAGAAAGGGGAGCCCGGAGCCATGCAGCTCCCTGACCAGAAGCTCCTCCTCCAGTGCGGGCTCAGAGCCCGGTTCCAGACCCTCTCCCAGGATATCTTCGAGAAGGGATAGGACCTCCTCTCCTCCCACGTCCAGGCCGCTGATCCGCTCCCTCAACGTTCGAAGGGCGAAGCCCCGATCCCTGGCCACGAGGGGAAGAGAGTTCTCCTCACCTGGGCTCGGGAAGTCGTCCACTTCCACAGCCAGATGAAGGGCTTGACCCCTCAGGGAGTTGAAGAGGCCCTGGTCCTGCTGTTTCACCTCTTGGGGGGAGAGCCCTTCGATCCGGAGGCGAACGATCTTGCCTTCGATCCCACCCGGAACCTCCCCCAGAACCTCGCGCACCTTTCCCGGAAGCTTCGCCGACTCCCCTCGGGGGATTCGGATGGAGGCCAGGGCCACCACTGCCCTTCCCAGAATGGGGTGGAACCGGGATCGTCCCGATTCCAGGTCGAAGGTAAGAAACCCTTTCTCTTGCGCTGCCTCCCTCCACGGCTCAGGCCCCACTCGCTCCAAGGATCCGGAGTAGTGGACCCGGGGCGCTACCTCCTGACGCTGGTGGAGGCAACCGAGAGCCACGTAATCCCACAGAGCCGGATCCAACGGAAGGCCCGGTCCTGCTCCAGTTCCCCCCCCCGCATGCGCCAGGAGCACGTTCCAGCGAGCTTCCTGGCGGGTGCGGAGCTCGGGGAAGGGTCGGCGGATCACGGCCACGTGGGGCACCAGGTACAGGTGCGTCTCCAGTTCCGGGAGAAAGACGGAACGGGCGCCGCTCGTGACCGCCTCCACCTGTGGAAAGGCCTCCAGCGCTGCCGACCCGCTAGAATCCATCAGGGGTCTGGGTGTATCCCGGGCTCCGGCCACCATGAAGACCCGGCTCGCGGGCAGGGCGCTTCGAAAGGCCTCCAGCCCCTGGGCCAGGGCGACCAGGGCCCCGGGAGGAGGATCGGGCCTGTCGAAGATATCGCCCACCAGGAAGATGAGGTCCGGCTCGAGGCGGATGACCTCCTGGACCGCCCTCTGGAAGGCCAGCGTCACATCTTGCTCCCGGACGTTCCTCCCCCCCTCCGTTCGATCGTAGGCCCGGTGGCCCAGATGGAGGTCCGAGAGGTGCGCCAGGAGCACGGTGTCACACCTCCCCGGGTCTCCGGGGCCGGAAACCCCCAAGGACAGGAGGCCACGGGGGAGCTCCTCCGCGGGAAAAGTGCAGGAATGCCTCTCCACCCTCCCCCTCCCCCGGCAGGAGCGGCAGCTCTTGGGTGGCAGCCTCAGCCTCGTAGAGGACCACCTGTTGGAACCAACGGCTCCCTTCGTCCATGACGGCCCGCAGGGGTAACCCCGCTTCTCCTTCCATGGCGCGAAGCCCCCCCATGACCAGCCTGCCTTCAGGCGCTACCGCACCCGACAGTAAATGCCAGTCATGCTCGGTGATCAAGGGGGCTCCCCCCCGGTGGGGCAGCACCGCCGAGTCCAGGAGGACAAGGGGATGGGGACCCTCATCCCGAGCCAGGAAGACCAGGGGCTCCTGAAGTATCAGCAGCAGTTTCTCCCAACCCTCCCAATCCGCAAAATGGGCCTGTGCCATCTCCACCAACTCCGGCCTTCCCTCCACCACGCACAGCTCCATCTCCGGAAAGACTTGAAGGAGATGACGAGCCAGCGTCCCACTCCCTCCCCCGAGATAGACGGTCGGTGCCGGCACGCCCCCCTCCCCCTTGAGCCCCTCCAGCACGGCGCCCTCCCAGCCTCGCCTCGGCCGACCCTCCGGGTCCTCGGCCCCCCGGAGCCGGCCATCTTCCGTCAGCGTCAGGACCTCTCGCCGAGGACTGCCCAGGACCCGCTCCTCGGCCCTGAGCTCGCCGACAGAGGTCCAGACCCTGTCTCTCAGTTCCACCGCCGGTCGGCCGTCCAGCACCCATCCTTGCAGGAGGGCCCCTCCCGAGAGGCCTACCAGACAGGCGAGATAGATGGTGTGGGGAGCTGCGTTCGGCAGGAGAACGGTACCGGCAATCAGGAATCCTGCTGCCGCCCCAAGAATGGAGGGGACCCCCACCGTCGAAATGGGGGCGAGCCCCAGGTCGTCGGTGCGGGCCATGGCTCCCAGGAGAGACCCCACGGAGAACAGAGGAAGACTCCCCAGGAAGGCCAGGCCGAGCCCCTGGCTGATCCCAGTGCTGGCGGCATCCTGCTGGAAGCTCATTCCCAGGGAAAAGGCAGCAGCCAGGGAGAAGGCTACCAGGGTAAGAAGCCAACGGCCCCGAACCTGTTCCACCGCCCCCCTTCCCACGGAGATGTGACCGCTCCAGAGGCCGAGGCCCAGGGCACCGAGCTCAATGGTGAGCACAAGGGTCAATGCCGGCAGCAACCCCTGATCCGTGTAGAGCAGGAGGCCCGCCGAGGTCTTCAGGGCCACTGCCGCCGCTGCTCCGGCCAGAAATGGAGGCCCTCCTTCCAGGACGGGACGGACACCGGTCATGGGCCCATGCCCCCGAAGCGGCCCGTGAAGGCGAGGGCGTTCACCGTCAATCCCACGGGCTTGCCCTCCTCTTCACGAAACGTCACCACTACATCCCCTTCGGAGAAATGCCTCATCGTCCTGCCCAACTCCCCTTCGCCGGTCATCACACTCCTGGCGTCTGCGGTTCGCTTTGCCTCCGACCCCGACTCCCCCTAGTTTTGCATGGACTTCCGGTTTCTACCTCCAGCCGGACCGACCCTGCCGCACCTCGGTGGAGTGGACCTCTCCAGGCCACCGCAGGGGATCCGGGAGTGGTGACGATCGACACAATACCCCGCCAGCTCCCGATTGTTGGGATTGTAAGCACCGCTATGCATCGCCACAACGAAAATCTCGGCACAGCGAGTGTCGGTAGAGCGGCTGCCCTGGCCGTAATCGTCCTGTTCCCAGGGTGCGGACCCCAAGGTGGAGACCCCCATGCAGAACGGGACACGCCGGTGGGGTCGAGCCATCAGGAAACCGCCCCCGGCCTTCCCGTAACCGTCACCGACGCCCTGGGCCGGACGCTGGCCTTCCAGGCTCCCCCCAGCCGCATCGTTTCCCTGGTGCCCGCAGCCACCCGCTCGCTGGAGGCCCTTGGGGCCCAGGACCTCCTGGTGGG
This sequence comes from Gemmatimonadota bacterium, assembly GCA_003564295.1. Taxonomy (GTDB): domain Bacteria; phylum Gemmatimonadota; class Gemmatimonadetes; order Longimicrobiales; family Gaopeijiaceae; genus PXFI01. The sequence continues at coordinate 4,505 of PXFI01000044.1, forward strand.
TCGTACCGCCTACGATACCACGGCGTCCCTTGCCGGACTCCCGTCTGTTGGGGGGGGGCTCCAACCCAGCCTGGAGGTCCTGGCGTCCCTGAGACCCGACCTGGTGATCCTCTATGCCGGAGAATCGGACCGGGCCACACCCCTCCATCTGGACCAGTTGGGAATCAGGTATTTCGCCGTTCGGTTGGATCGGATAGCGGACGTCCGGAAGCTCATCCGGCACCTGGGGCTGGTGACGGGACGGGGCCACCAAGCCGACAGCCTGCTGGCGCACATGGCCTCCCGATTCCAGGAGATCCAGCGCCTCGTGGCCGGACGTCCCCCCGTTCGCGTGGCCTATCTCCTGGGGAGCAATCCTCCCTGGGTGGCGGGTCCGGGTACCTTCATCCACGAGCTTATCGCCGCCGCCGGTGGGGAGAACCCCTTCGCCGACCTCAAGGCTCCCTACGGACCCGTCAGCCCCGAGGAGTTTCTGGCCCGCAGGATAGACCTTGTCCTGGCCCCGGAAGGTGCCGAGGTGTTCCTTCCTTCGTCTTCCATCAGAGTGGTCAGGGTCTCCCCCGACATGGAGCTCCCGGGACCCGACCTGGCTCACTTCGCCCGGGAGCTGGCCCTTCTCCTCCACCCCCAGGTGCACCGTTGAAGCGTTCCCTCCTGGCTCTCCTCCTCCTGGCCTCGGCGGTCCTGGCCGTTCTCCTGAGCGTACGGTTCGGGAGCGTGCCCTTAACGACCTCCGAAACCGTCGCGGCCCTCCGGGGGAGCGGCGACGCGGTACACCGGTCCATTCTCCTGGACTTGCGTCTCCCCCGAGCCGTGCTGGGCCTCCTGGTTGGGGGAGGGCTCGCACTGGCCGGATCGGTCTTTCAGGCCCTCCTGCGAAACCCCCTGGCCGAGCCCTTCATCCTGGGGATTTCCGGAGGTGCCGCCGCTGGTGCCGTCCTGGTGCTGGCCCTGGGGCTTACCGCAGCAGGCTCCGGTGTTCTGCCGGTGGCGGCGTTCGCCGGCGCCCTGGTGGCCATTCTCCTTGTGTTCCGGGTGGCTTCCGCCGCCGAGAGGACCCTGGACGTGCGAGTCCTCCTCCTTGCAGGTGTGGTGGTGGGCTCATTCTTTTCGGCCGTCATCGCCCTCATCCTCTCTCTCTCGGAAGCCCGGGCCGTGCGGAGCGCCATTCTCTGGATGATGGGCAGCCTGGCCGGGGCCAACTGGGGGAGCGTCATGGTGGTGGCCGCGTATACCATTCCCGCGGCCCTGGCCCTCATGGGGCTTGCCAGAGCCCTCAACCTCATGGCCGTGGGCGAGGAAACCGCCAGCTACCTGGGCACGGACGTGGAGCGAGTGAAGCGGATCGCCTACGGCGTGGCTTCACTGGTGACCGCAGCGGGAGTGGCTGTAGCCGGAATCATCGGTTTCGTGGGCCTCATCGTGCCCCACGGTATCCGACTCCTGATCGGGTCGGACCAGAGGTTCCTTCTTCCCCTTTCCTTCCTTGCCGGGGCCGCGTTCCTCGCCCTGGCGGACCTGGGAGCCCGCCTCCTGCTGGCCCCCACAGAGATCCCCATCGGAGTGGTCACGGCCTTCCTGGGTGTGCCTCTCTTTCTGGTGCTCCTCCGCCGGAGTCTGACGGGATGATCCTGGAGGCGGTCGACCTGGTGGTTCGTTATGCACGGGCCAAGCAAAGGGCTCTGGACCGGGTCAACATGCGGGTCCCCGCAGGCACCCTCTATGCCGTGATCGGACCGAATGGATCGGGGAAGTCGACGCTCATGCGTGCCCTTATGGGTGTGGTTAGCCCCGAGTCGGGGTTCACGCGAGTGGGAGGTATGGAAAGCCGGTCATGGACCCGGAGGGACCTGGCCCGGGCCGTGGGTGCCGTGCCCCAGGTGGAACACCTGGCCTTCCCCATTACGGCCCGGGATTTCGTGGGCATGGGCAGGTATCCGCATCTGGGCCCCCTGCGGCCGGAAGGGGAAGCCGACCGGGCGGCCGTCTGGGCAGCCATGGACCGGTGCAACGTACTGGATCTGGCGGAGCGGGACATGACGACTCTGTCCGGCGGCGAGCTACAGCGAGTCCGCATCGCCCGGGCACTGGCCCAGGAGCCCTCGGCCCTGATCCTTGATGAACCCACGGCCAGCCTGGATCTCCGCCACGAGATGACCATCTTCCGCCTGCTCCGGAACTCCGCAGACCGGGGCATGACGGTGCTTCTGATCACCCACCACATCAACCTGGCAGCCCGGTTCTCCGACCGGTTTCTGCTCCTCTCCGAGGGGAGGGTGGCGGCAGAGGGAGACATCCGGGAGGTGTTTCGTGAGGAGATCCTGGCGGAAGTCTATGGTTGGCCCGTGGCGGTCCGGGAAGACCCCGTTTCCGGCGCTCCCCTGGTCACGCCCCTTCAGGAGCCCACCGCCTCCTCCATCAGGCCTCTGTAGCCTTCATAGCGTACGGGATCCACCTCCCCCCTCTCCAGGGCTTCCCTCACCCCACAGTCCGGCTCGTGGAGATGGCTGCAGCCCCGAAACCGGCAGCCCTCCCTGTGGACGGCGAATTCGGGAAAACAGTGCTCCAGCTCTCGTGGCTCCACCCCCCACACCCCCACATCTGAGAAGCCCGGGGTATCGGCCACCAGCCCGCCGCCATCCAGGGGGATGAGGCGGGCGTTCACGGTGGTCTGGCGCCCACGACCTTTGCGATGGCTCAGCTCCCCGGTCCGGAGATTGAGCCCGGGCTGCACGGCGTTCAGCAAGGTGGATTTGCCCGCACCCGAAGGGCCGATCAGGGCTGAGCTACCCCGGCTCAGAAAGTCCCGGAGGGAGTCCAACCCCCGGCCGCTGACCGCGCTGGTCTCCAGAACCGGGTACCCGATGCTCCTGTAGAGCCTAGCAAGCCTATGGAATGAAGCACGCGCCTCATGGGGAGCATCGCCAGCGGCCGCGATCTCGGGGACCAGGTCAATCTTGTTGAACACCAGGACCGTTTCCAGATGGTTGGCGGCCCCGATGGCCAGGAGACGATCCAGCAACGCCTGCCCAGGAGCGGGACGGGCCACAGCCGCCACCACCACCAGCCGGTCCACGTTGGCGGCGACCACCTTCGCTCCCCGCCCCCCGGGCCCCCTTCTCGCCACCTCCGAGATGCGCGGATACACGACCTCGACGGTGGCGGATCCGTCGGGGTCCAACGCCACCTCCACACGGTCGCCAATGACTACCCGATCCCCCGTGCGCGCCTGGCGTTTCAAGCGGCCCCGTAGAGAGGCGTCCAGCCAATCACCCGAGTCGGTGAGAACCCGGTAGACCCCTCCGCTGCTCTCGTGGACAGTGCCCTTCATGGCTCCGTCCCGACCTTTCGGGGGGCCCGCTCTTCCGGCACCGGAAAAAGGGAACCGCCCCTCGGAATCCCCCGTGTCTCGGGGTACCGAAAGGCGGTTTGGCCTGGGCGCCGAAAAGGGGCGGCGGGACCCGATGTCATCAGGCGGCGAACGACTCCAGGGCCACTCCCTTGTTTCCCTCTCTGAGACGCCGGAGTGCCCGGTCCCGGAGCTGCCGGATTCGCTCGCGGGTGACGCCCAGCATGTTCCCGATCTCCTCCAGGGTGTGCTCCCGCTCTCCCTCCAGGCCGAAGTAGAGGCGGAGCACCTTTGCGTCCCGGGGCTCCAGGGTTCCCAGAGCCTCCGAGATCGCCTCACCCAGGAGCCGGCCCTCCACTTCCATCTCCGGTTCCGCCGCCTCTTCGCTGATGAACCGCTCCACCAGCTGGGAGTCCTCGCTGTCGCCGATGGGGGCGTCCAGGCGGATCTCTGCGGCGTTCAACGTCTGGAGGGACTCCACCAGCTCCGGCGTGAGATCGGTGGCTTCACTCAGTTCCTCAGCGCTGGGCTCACGGCGAAGCTCCTGCTTGAGCCGCTCCTTCTCCCGGAAGATACGAGCCAGGTCCGAAGCCCGGTTCAGAGGAACTCGAACCGCCCGACCCTGATTGGCCAGGGAGGCGAGGATGGCCTGTCGGATCCACCAGACGGCGTAGCTGATGAACTTCACACCCTGATCGGGGTCGAACTTACGGGCGGCCGTCACCAGCCCGACGTTGCCCTCTTGGATGAGGTCGGTGAGTGAAACACCCCGATTCTGGTATTTCTTCGCCACGCTGATGACGAACCGCAGGTTCGCCCGAGCCAGCTCCTGGATGGCGTCTTCGTCACCCTCTTGGGCCCGGGCACCCAGTTCCTTCTCCTGGTCGGGAGTGATGAGCTCATGACGACTTACATCACGGAGGTACTGGTCCAGAGCGGACTGCTCCTCGACGCTCGCCGAGAACCCCGCCAGAGGATTCTTGCGGTTCCTTCGCTTGCGTCCAGCTCGTGTGTCCGTGGCTGCCATGCTCATCATCTATCTCATCTTCGCGCCGGGCTTCCGTCGTGTCCGGGCCACCCGGTTGATTCTCCCTCGAGACTCACAACCTGCCACCCTGAAGGGAACGGCGTGTCACAGGCATTCATCGGAACCTCATGGAGAGGGGCCGATAGGTGTGTAACCATTTAAGCTATCAGGGTGAACCCTGTATGTCCAGCAACTTCCGAAGGGTGTTACACCCCGACTTCTCCGGAAGGTTCCCTGCTCTGTACCCCCTCACCCGGCTACCGCCTTGAAGAATTGGCTCGGGCTCATCTCCCTCCTCCTGAAGGTAAACACCCGAAGGACCCGGGCGGTCCGATAGAGTCCTTCCGCCACTGTGGGAAGGTCGATTACCCCCGGCAGACCCCTGGCTCCCACCCTGGCCACGGAGCCGTTCCTCCTCTCCAGGAGGAGGTTCAACCCGAACATGGCCTCCTTCGCCGGGTAGTCCACCACCACCTCACCCGGCTCGAGGGCCAGGTCCCGTGCCAGATCATCCTCGATCCTACGCTTCTCCGCTGAGTCCGAGCCGATCCATGCCGGCATCCGGACTTCGGCCAGGTCCGCCGCCGTGAGCTCCAGGGCGCGTTTGGGAAGCCTGCGATTCCGGAGGGCCGGGAGCCACCGCGTCACGATGCGCTCGGCCCCCTCCGTCTGCAGCAGACCTGCCCTCCGCCCGATCTCGTAGAGAAGCTCCTCATCCGTGGGGCCTATGAGATCCGGAGGCTTCACCAGCCCCTCCTTCACAGCTTCCTCCACGATCCTCTTGTAGAGGGCGGTGGCGGCACGAACGCCGTGGTGCCAATACACGTTCCGGAACATCTGGTATTTCGCGAAGAGGAGGGACTCCAGGGATGCCACCGCTTTCTCGTGGACGCCCACCTCATACTCGCCCGACTCCGGGTCCGGAAGGAGCACCAGGCCCTGGAGGAGACGGTCCACGTCCACCTCCCCGTAGGGGACCCCGCAAAACCGCGCATCTCTCCGCAGGTACTCCATCTTGTCCAGGTCCAGGCTTCCGCTCACCAGTCCCCGGAGGGGAAGCCTCTCGGTGCCCCGTATGAGCCCGTAGATGCGATCCCCCGCATCGGGCCCCAGGGGTTCCAGGGCCTCCCGGAGCTCCGGGGATTCGAAGAAGCGGGCGCTCATGGCCTCGTGGCTCCCGGGAATCCTCTCCGGCTCCAGCTCCTCCAGGGCATGGGAGAAGGCGTAGTGCCCGATGTCGTGGAGGAGGGCTGCATAGGGCACAAGCTTCTCACCCTCCCAAACCTCCGAAGGGATCCGGCCCCTCTCCCGAAGGAATCTCAGGGCCGTCTGGGCAAGATGATAGACCCCCAGGGCATGGTCGAAGCGGGTGTGGGTGGCTCCGGGATACACCAGATGTGCCAACCCCAGCTGTCGGATGTATCGGAGGCGTTGGAACGCCGCCGTGTCGATGATCCGGATGGCGGTGGAATCCAGCCGGATGGTGTCCCAGAGGGGATCACGGATTACGCGGAAACGGGTCGTGGCGGCCATGGCGGGAGAGTAGCTCCCGGATCGGGGCGGAGCAATGGACGAAACGGGCCCCGTGGCCCTATCTTTCCCGAAGGAAAAGCGAAACAGCCCGCGTGCCTCTCTGGGACCCTTCAATCCACAGCCTTCCGAATGGGCTCCTTCAACACCTCATGATGCCCCAACCCTCCCTGCGGGCCTACGTCCGCCAGCATGCGGAAGACCGGCCCGGCATCTACCGGATGCTGGGGCCCGGGGAGGAAGTCCTCTATGTGGGCAAGTCCGTCAGGGTCAGGAGCCGACTCCTCTCCTATTTCCGGGCCGAGGAGCATCACAAGGCCACTTCCCTCATCCGGGACACCCACGCCATCGCCTGGGAGTACGTCCCCAACGAGTTCTCGGCCCTGGTCCGGGAGATGCGCCTCATCAAGCGGTGGCGTCCCCGGTACAACGTGGAGCACAAGCGGAAGCGTAGCTTCGCCTTCATCCGCATCACCGGGGAGACTGCACCCAGGGTCCTCGCCGTGTCACGGACCCCGGCCGAGGGAGGCGTCCTCTTCGGTCCTTTCCCCAGACCCAGGCTCCTGACCCTCACCCTCAGGGACCTGGCCCACGTTCTGGGCCTCCGGGACTGCCACGGAAAGGTCCCCATCCGGTTCGGTGACCAGTTGGAGTTCTTTCAGGAGAGGGGCCTGCCCCGATGCCTCAGGGCCGACACCGGGAGCTGCCTGGCGCCTTGCTCCGGGCGTTGCTCTTTTGGGGACTACGCCCAGAGCGTCGAGACGGCTCGGCGTTTCCTGGAAGGCACCAGCCGGGAGCCCCTCCAACTCCTGGAGACCCGAATGCGGGAGGCCGCCGGGGTCCTGGAGTTCGAGCACGCCGCCATGCTCCGGGACCGCCTCAGGCGCCTGGAAGCCCTGCAGAGGGAGCTGGTGGCCTTCCGTGGCAGGGTGGAGAGCCTCTCCTTCGTCTATCGGATCCGGGGATTCAAGGGGGACGACCGGCTTTACCTCATCCGCAGAGGCCTGGTGCGGGGGGAGATGCCCAGCCCAAGGGGGAGGGCGGGGAGGGAGCGCGCCGCCAGGAAGGTCCAGGAGGTGTTCGCCGAGGCGGCCCCGGACCCCACGGCCCTCACGCCGGAGGGAGCTTCGGAGATTCTCCTGGTGGCCCGCTGGTTCCGCCTCCGGGAGGGAGAGATGAGCCGGGTCTTCGGCCCTGAGGAGTGGCTCAGGACCGTAGCCCCAGCTTCCGTATGATCCCGAAGTCCTCCCTCGTCACGGGCTGTATCGAGAGACGGGAGCGCTTCCACAGGACCATCTCCCCCAGCCCGGGGGTGGACCTGAGCTCCTCCAGGCTCACCATCCTGGGAAAGGCCTCCACGAACTCCAGGTCCACCATGAACCACCGGGGCTCGTCCGGATGGGACCTGGGATCGAAGTAGCGGCTCTTCTCGTCGAAGGCGAAGGGGTCCGGATACCCCTTCCGGGCGATGCGGGCCAGGCCCGCCACACCGGGGGGCGTGGCGTTGGAATGGTAGAAGAGAACCTCGTCCCCCACCCTCATCTTGTCCCTCATGAGGTTCCGGGCCTCGTAATTTCTCACCCCCTCCCAGGACGTCTTTCCATCCCTTTCCAGGTCCCTGATGGAGTAGACGTCTTCCTCGCTCTTCATGAGCCAATAGCTCTTGGGCATCATCTTCTCCTGGCACCCGGGCTGATCCGGGCCAACCTCCTCTCACCCCAGGAGACCCGGGGCAGGCTCTTCGAACTCCGGGACCATGCGGGCCGAACCCCTCGCACCTCCCCCGATCCCGACCGGGCTCCTCATCCTTCCCAACCCTCCCTTCTCAGGGCCGCTTGGGCCGCGGCAAGACGCGCAACCGGTACCCGGAACGAGGAGCAGCTCACGTAATCCAGACCCACCTCGTGGAAGAAGTCGATGGACTCGGGCTCACCTCCGTGCTCTCCGCAGATCCCCAGCTTCAACCCAGGGTTCCCGGCCAGACCTTCTTCGACGGCCATCCGGACCAACCTTCCCACGCCCGTCCGGTCCAGGCTGTAGAAGGGATCTCCGGGGAGAACACCCTGGGAAAGGTAATCCGGCAAGAAGGAGTTGATGTCGTCCCGACTGAAGCCAAAGGCCATCTGGGTGAGGTCGTTGGTACCGAAGGAGAAGAAGTCCGCATCTTCCGCAATCTCTTCCGCCGTCACCGCCGCCCTCGGAACCTCGATCATGGTCCCGATGGGGATCTCCAGCGTCCCTTTGTACTCCAGGCGCTTCATGGCCTCCTCAACGGTCTGTTCCACCAGGCCCCTCAGGAGCGCCAGCTCCTGCTTGGCTCCCACCAGGGGGATCATGATCTCGGGCATGGCCCGGACACGGTTCCGGCGGCAGGCCACGGCAGCCTCCACGATGGCCGTGACCTGCATCACCAGGATCTCCGGGTAGGTGATGGCCAGTCGGCACCCCCGGTGTCCCAGCATGGGGTTGGCCTCCCCCAGGGCCTCCACCCTCTTCTGGACCATGGCCAGGGAGATCCCCAGGGCCTCCGCCAGGAACTCCTGGCGCTTACGGTCCCGCGGCAGGAATTCGTGGAGGGGCGGATCCAGCAGCCGGATGGTGACAGGAAGACCCTTCATGGCCGTCAGGATCTTCTCGAAATCCTCCCTCTGGTACGGGAGGAGCTTCGCCAACGCCCTCTCCCGGACCACCTTGGAGTCCGAGAGGATCATCTCCTGCATGGCTTCGATCCGACCCGGCCCGAAGAACATGTGCTCGGTCCGGGTCAGGCCGATCCCCGTGGCACCGAAGTCCCGGGCCCTCTCGGCCTCCTCCGCCGTGTCGGCGTTGGCCCGGATACCGAGGGTGCGGAATTCGTCGCTCCATCCCATCACAGTCCCGAAGTATCCCGAAAGCTCCGGCTCCGAGAAGGGAACCGCCCCCAGCATTACCTCTCCGGTGGCTCCGTCTATGGAGAAGGTGTCCTCCGGGCCGAACTCCTCCTCCCCGATGGTGACCTTCTCTTGCTTGGCGTTGATCTCCAACTCGCCTGCCCCGACTACACAGCACTTCCCCCAACCCCGGGCCACCACGGCGGCATGCGACGTCATCCCACCCGTGGAGGTGAGGATCCCCTGGGCGTGGTGCATCCCGTCCACGTCATCCGGAGAGGTCTCACGGCGGACCAGGAGGACCTGCTCCCCCTCGGTGGTCCTGCGCACGGCCTCTTCAGCCGTGAAGGCGAGCTTCCCACGGGCAGCCCCCGGGGAGGCGGGAAGCCCCGTGGTGAGAACCCGGACCGAGGCCTTGTCCTCGGCGGCGTAGCTGGGCAGGAGGAACTGGGTCATGCCCTCGGAGGGGACTCTGAGGAGCGCCTCCTGCCTGGTGATGATCCCATCCTCCACCATGTCGACAGCTATGCGCACGGCGGCAGCGCCGGTCCGCTGCCCCCGCCGGGTCTGGAGCATGTAGAGCTTGCCCCGCTCGATGGTGAACTCCAGGTCCTGCATATCCTTGAAGTGGCTTTCCAGGATGCCTTTCATCTCCTGGAGCTCTTCAAGAACCACAGGATTCCACTCCCCCATCTCAAGGACGCTTCGGGGAGTCCGGATTCCGGCCACCACATCCTCCCCCTGGGCGTTGACCAGGAATTCCCCGTAGAGCTCGTCTTCTCCGGTGGCGGGGTTCCGGGTGAAAGCCACCCCGGTACCCGAATCATCGTCCAGGTTCCCGAACACCATGGTCTGGACGATCACGGCGGTGCCCATGAATCCACGAAGGTGGTTGATCTCCCTGTAGCGAACGGCTCTGGGAGCGTTCCAGCTCCGGAAGACGGCCTCGATGGCCAACTGGAGCTGCCGTTGCGGCTCTTGGGGGAAACCTTGCCCGGTGTGCTTCTCGTAGATCTGCTTGTACTTCTCCACCAACTCCTTGAGACCTGCGGCCGGCACCTCCGAGTCGTCGCTGGCCCCGTACCTCTCCTTGATATTGGAGAAAACTTCCTCGAAATGGTCGTGGTCCACACCCATGACCACGTCCCCGAACATGTGGATGAGACGCCGGTACGCATCGTAGGCCGTCCGATCGTTCTCCATGGCCCCGGCCATCCATGCCACCGTCTCGTCGTTCAGGCCCAGGTTCAGGATGGTTTCCATCATCCCGGGCATGGATGCGGCCGCTCCGCTTCGGACCGAGACCAGGAGCGGATCCTCGGTGGCACCGAAGCCCTTCCCCATCTCTTTCTCCAACTTCGCAAGGTTCTCCCGGACCTCCTCCATCAGTCCGGCAGGCAGCTTCTCCCCCAGGTCGAAGTACTCTGCACAGACGTCGGTGGTTATGACGAACCCAGGCGGCACGGGAAGTCCGAGGGACCTCATGTGGGCCAGGCCTGCCCCCTTCCCTCCCAACCGCTCCTTGGAAAACTCGGTACTGCGGGACCCAAGCTTCTCGAAGTAGTGTATCCGCTTCTCGTGCGGCACCTTTCGGACTCTCTTGCCCTTCCTCTCCTGGAGACTACCCTTCCGATGGCTGTTCATCCCTCTATCTCCTTCCCGTTAGCCGTTCCGACGGCCCTGGAATACCCACTGTCCATGTGCAGGACTCGAGGCCCGCATTCCGCCGAGCTCAAAGCCGATTTACGAAGTGCAACTTCCGGACCGGATGAAGAGGATCTTTTCCCCCCCGCCCGGGAGCCGGTAGATTATCGGAAACCCAGTGCTGGAGGCAAAATTGGAAATCAAACACGGTCGCATGGTGCATCTCGGGTACGGCAAGTACTGGCGTTCCGACGAAATCGTAGGCCTCTGTCCCCTGGAAGACAACCGCGGACCTGGAAGAAGGACGGAGGTCTTCGTCTCCACCAGGGAGGAACCCCTGGTGGTCTCCCGCTCCGAGCGCTCCATTTTGAGCGACATGGCGAGTCTGCCCAGTGATGAGTTCCACGCTGAAGAGGCCAGGGGACTTCTTAGCGAGCTCCTGGAAGACGTCCATGATGTGAGCCCTGTATTGAGAAGGATGCTGGAGAACGAGGTACGGGTGAACCTGGACGTGTGGGAGCGGCGGATCAAGGCCCTGCTTCAGCAGGGATCGGTCAAGGAGGAGCAAGAGGACCAGGAAGACCTCTTCTCCCTCCACGGCTAGCCGACCCGGCAAGTCGAGCTCGACTCCGGCATGCGCTTCACCACCGGCCTTCGGATCGTCTGCCTCCTCATTCCACCTCTTGGCCTGGCCCCCCAGGGGAGCCGAGGTCAGGAATGCCTCCACGGCCGGATCTCTCACGTCTTTGTTGACAACCGGTCCATCTTCGACCTCTCCGAGCTCGATCCCGAAACGCGTTTCTTCTGGGCCTACCGCCTGGCCAACAAGCTCCACATACGCACCCGGGAACAGTTCATCCTGGATGAGCTTCTGTTTCAGGCCGGTGAATGTCTGGACCCCGGACTCCTGGAAGAGTCTGGTCGGCTCCTCCGGGGCTACCGCTTCATCGCAAAATCGGACGTATTCGCAATACCTCAGCCCGATGAGACCCAGCACGTCAACGTATACACCCAGGACGAGTGGACCACCCGGGTGAACCTGGGCGTTCGGTTAGATGACGGCCTGGAGTTCACTGGTTTCGATGTCAGCGAGGAGCATCTCCTGGGTCGTGGTATCCTGGTCAGGCTCTTCTTCCGGGAGGATCAGGCACTTCAGGATCTGGGGCTCGAACTCGCATCACCCAGGCTGCTGGGCACTCGCTGGCATACACGCCTCAGCATGGGGAGAACCCGGTACGGGAGTTTCTTCGAGGAGAGCATAGTCTACCCGTTCGTGGGCGAAGTCGGGCGGGTGGGAGCCCGGCAGAGCTTCCTCTGGCGCGAGGCTCTCTTTGCCTACGCCCTGCCGAAGGAAACGGAACGCACCCACCTTCTTGTCCCCTTTTTGGACGAGCGGGCAGATCTGGCGGTGGGGTTCCGGCTCGGTCAGCCTGGCAGCCTGACAGTCTTCGGTCTGGGAGCCTCCCGTGAGTCCATCCGGTTCCGGCACTTCCCCTCAGACGTGGAGTATGTCGTCGAAGGAGACTTCTCCCTGACGGAGCCTGTGGACTCGGCCGGCATCGAGGCCGTGCGGGCACAGGCTGTGGCCAGGACGGCCAATCGCGTCAACTTCTTCCTGGGCCAGCGAAACCTCCGGTTTGTCCAACGCCGGGGGTTGGATGCCCTGAAAGGAGTCCAGGACGTCCAGGTAGGAACCGAGGTCATGGTGGGCCTGGGGCGAGCCCTGAGGGGGCTCCAGGAAGGCGGCACTCCCAGTCCCGATGATCTGCACGCACAGGTGTCCCTCTTCGCCGGGGGGGCATGGAACGACTGGACGGTGAACACCCAGGTCTCTGCCGAGGCCCGGCAGGTGTATTTCGCCGGGGGAGGCGGGTTCGAGTGGGACGACATCTTCGCCGAAGCGGACGCCCTTGTCTATTGGCAGCCCCGGTCCCACGCGAACCATACCCTCCTGCTCCGCGTCTCAGGCGCCGGCGGCTGGTCTCTGACGACCCCCTTCCAGCTGACCCTGGGCGGCCGGACTGGGGTCCGTGGGTTCCGGGATGAGGATTACCCCGGCAGCCGGCGTCTTATCATGAGCCTGGAGGATCGCATCTATGTGCATTGGCCGGCTCCTGAGCTCCTCGACTTCGGCTTCACCCTCTTCATGGACCTGGGACATATGGGAGCTGGTGATGTTCCCTTCGGAGTGGACTCGGGATGGAGGGCCGCCATAGGAGGGGGGATTCGGTTCGGATTTCCGCCCGGCACCACCACCATGGCCCGCATCGACCTGGCCCTTCCGCTAAGCAGAAAGGTTCAGCCCGGAGATCTCGTCCTTCGCATCGGCCTCCGGGAGCTGCTCGGGATGCTCCCGGGGTTCAGAGACGAGCAGGTTCTGAGAAGCCTCCGGAGTGGCATGACCCCCAACATCACCTCCCCCAACCGGTGACGGCTCCCCCGGACTGCCATGTGGCGGCACCCTTCTTGCAGACGGCCATCTAGAGTGGGAAAGCCCATAAGTGGTCATGAAACCTTTGACTTAGGGACTCGCCGCGTTTAACTTTTACGGACTTTTCTACCTTCCCTTCCCGGGACGGGTTAAACCCCGGGAGGAAGGGGTGGCCGGAACACATTCGCTACAGGACGCATTCCTCTTTCCCCAACCTTCATTGTCCCAATCGCGAGGTAAGAAGAGCGGATGTTCTCAACTTCCCGGGGCCTGGACTCCTTCGATCAATACCTGCAGGACGTCGAGAGGTATCCCCTCATTCAGAATCCGGAAGAAGAGCGGGCCCTGGCCCGCCGGGCTCGGACCGGTGACAAGGAGGCCGCCGAGCGCCTCGTGACGGCGAACCTGAGGTTCGTCATCTCCTATGTGAAGAAGTACCAAGGCCGAGGGCTGGGTCTGGCCGAACTGGTGTGCATCGGCAATGAGGGGCTTCTCAAGGCCGTGAAGAAGTTCGACCCCGATAAGGGGGTGAAGTTCATCTCCTACGCGGTCTGGTGGATCCGACAGACTGTTCTCCAGGCCCTGGCGGAGCAGACCAGATCGGTACGCATTCCCCTGAACCAGAACTCCAATCTCGCCAAGCTCGCCCGCACCAACACCGCCCTTACCCAGCAAATAGGACGGACCCCCACCGACCAGGAGCTGGCGGAGGAGATGGGCGAACCCCTGGATACCATCCGAGCCCTTCGGAGGGTCGCGGCCAGCGAGCTCAGCCTCGACGCCCCCATCGATCGCAGCGACCGGGACAGCGCCAGCTTTGGAGAGCGTTTCGCCGGTGCCGAGGCCAGCGAAATCGAAGAGGACGTGGAGGCCATCGCCCGTAGGGATTACCTCGAACAGATGTTCGAGCACTACCTCACGGAGCGTGAGAGGAAGATCCTCTACCTCTACTACGGTCTCGATGATGGCGAGGAGCGCACCCTGGAGGAGATTGGCTCCCTCCTGGGCGTGACCCGTGAGCGGATACGACAGATCCGCAACCGGGCCTTCGAGAAGCTGAGGGAAAGCCCCCACGGCGAGTCCCTCTCCGGCTTCTGGACTGCAAATTAGGACTTTCAGGGACGTACCTGTCCCAGGGGCTTTGGAGCGGGGGAGAGTGGGAAGCGACCCTCTCCTTGAATCGAATTTGCTCGACTTGGCTCTGGCGCTCCACTCTCCCCCTGCGAGTCCTCCCGCACCTCGTCAGCTCGCCGGCGGCCTGGGGCTCAGAAGAACCAGCTCCCGGACGGTCACGTCAGCGGTGGGAATCGTGACGCCGTCTCTTTCGTAGGAATCATACTCCAACCTTCCCTCCACGTAGATCCGGTCCCCCTTGGAGACGTAGTCCTGTGCGAACTGAGCCAGGCGGTTCCAGAGGGTGAGACGATGCCAGTCCGTCCTCTCCTGCGGTTCGTCGCCGTTTGTGCCGGTTCGCCGGTTTGTCGCCAGGGAGAGGTGGGCGACCTTGGTCCCGCTCCCCGTCTCCCGGATATCGGGATCCTGTCCTACGTTCCCCACAAGGATGATCTTGTTCACTGATCGGCTCATGACAATCCTCCACGGCCCGGGTCCTCTGAGGGCACGCTCCCCGGTGGGGCGCGTGCGTAGCGTGCGCAAAGTCTCGCTCTGGATCCGGGGCCAACCCATGGAGGATTCGGCCCGCTTCGTTTCCTACCGTCTCAAGCCTTGCAGTCGTACCAGTTGCGTCCCACTCCCCTCTCAACCACCAGGGGCACCTTCAGCTCCATGGCGCCTTCCATCTCCCGCACCACCATGGTCCCCACCCGCTCCACGTCATCCGCGGGCACCTCCAGGAGGAGCTCGTCGTGGACCTGGAGAAGGAGTCGGCTGGAAGGAAAGCTCCGGTCCAGCAGCCCCTGGATTTGAATCATGGCCAGCTTGATCAGGTCCGCAGCTGTCCCTTGGATGGGGGTGTTCTGGGCCACCCGCTCCCCGAACTGCCTGACATTCCAGTTGTCGGCCCGTATCTCGGGCACGTAGCGTCGCCTGCCGCTGAGGGTCTCCACGTAACCCCGCTCCCTGGCCACCTCCACCTGGGAGTCCAGGTAGGCCCGGACGCCGGAGAAACGTCGGAAATACTCCTGGATGAAACTCCGCGCCTCGTCCCGGGAAACACCCAGCTGCCGAGCCAGGGAGAAATCGCCCTGGCCGTACAGGGTGGCGAAGTTGATGGTCTTGGCCTTAGCCCGCATCTCCGGCGTCACCTGATCCAGGCTCACGCCAAAGATGATGGAGGCCGTCTGCCGGTGAACATCGATGCCTTCCCGGAAGGCCCGCAGGAATGCGTCGTCTTCGGAGAAGTGGGCCAGGATCCGGAGCTCTATCTGTGAGTAGTCGGCCCCGAAGAACACATGTCCCTCATCCGCCACAAAGCCTTTGCGGATCTCACGTCCCAGGTCGGTCCGGATGGGAATGTTCTGGAGGTTCGGGTCGCTCGAGGAAAGCCGGCCCGTGGCCGTCACCGTCTGGTTGAAGCTCGTGTGAATCCTCCCGGTCACGGGGTTCACCAACCTGGGCAGGGCGTCCACATAAGTGTTTCTGAGCTTCTCGAGCTGCCGGTATTCAAGGAGCCTGATGGGGAGGTCGTGCCCCATGGCTGCCAACTCCTCCAGGACCGATGCATCGGTGGACGGGCCGGTCTTGGTTCTCTTCAAGACCGGCAGGCCTAGCTTCTCGAAAAGGATCTCCCGGAGCTGGGACGTGGAGTTCAGGTTGAACTCCTGCCCCGCCATCTCCATGATCACTTCCTGCAGATCCTGGAGAGAGCTCTCCAGCCTCCCGCTCGTCTCCCGGAAGAAGGGGACGTCGATCCGGATCCCGTTGGACTCCATCCGGGCCAGGACCGGGACCAGAGGCATCTCGAGACACCTGAAGAGCCCCTCCAGCTTCTGATCCCGCAATTGGTCCTCGAAGAGGTCTTTGAGACGCAGGGTGAAGTCTGCGTCCTCGCAGGCATAACCAGTGGCCTTCTCCGGGGACACCTCGGCAAACGATACCTGCCCCTTCCCTCTGCCGGCCACTTCCTCGAAGGAGATCATCTTGTGGCCCAGGAGGGTCAGGGCCAAAGCATCAAGACCATGCTGCCGCCGCCCGGGATCCAGGACGTAGGACGCCACCATGGTGTCGAAGGCGATGCCCCGGACCTTCACGCCCGACCTCTCGAGAACGATGAGGTCATACTTGAGATTCTGGCCGATCTTCTCGACTCCGGGATCCTGGAGCATCTCCACGAGAGGTCTCATCTCCGGAGACTCCAGAGCTGGGAGGTTGGCAGGCCTACTTCCTCCCTCGTCGTCCAGCAGCAGCTCTCCGGCACGACGGTGGGCCAGAGGCAGGTAGAAGGCTTCTCCGGGTCGCCAGGCCAGGGAGATGCCTACCAGCTGTGCCTGCGTCGCCGCCAGGCTGGTGGTCTCCGTGTCCAGAGCCACCTCGCCCGCCGCCCGGACCTTTTCCACCAGCTCCGGAATCTCCCCGGCATCCTTTACCAGGGTGTAGACTGGCCTCAACGCCTCATCATCCTTCCCTTCCGTCCCCTCCTCCCACACCCTTCCGGTGAAGCGCTCCGCCAGGCGGCGAAACTCCAACTCCACGAAGAGGCTTCTCAGCCGCTCCTGGTCGGGAGCCCGAACCTGGAGGCCTTCCAGGTCCAGATCCACGGGAACATCCGTCTGTACGGTGACCAGCCGCCTGGACAGACGAATGATGTCGGCGTTCTCCGTCAAGGATTCTCGAGCCCGTTTGGCGGGGATCTCCCGGGCTCGGGCCAGGATCGTTTCCAGGTCCCCGTATTCCTCCAGTAACTTCAAGGCCGTCTTCGGCCCCACCCCAGGAGCGCCGGGGATGTTGTCGGAGGAATCCCCGATGAGGGCCAGGTAGTCGGGAATTCGTTCTGGGGGGATCCCGAATTTCTCTATGGCATTGGTCTCGTCCACCCATTCTGGTTCCACACCGGCAGGTCCACCCCGGCCGGGGTTGAGGAGGTGGATTCCGGGGCTCACGAGCTGATAGAGGTCCTTGTCTCCCGACACGATGACGGCTTCCAGTCCTCGGTCCCGGGCCTGGACCGCCAGGGTTCCGATGACGTCGTCCGCTTCGTATCCCTCCACCTCCAGAACCGGATCGTGGAAGGCCTCTACCATCTCCCGGATGCGAGGAAGACTGGCGGCCAGATCGTCGGGCATCTTCTCACGGGTAGCCTTGTACTCAGGGTAGATCTCCTCCCGCTGGCTCATCCCCTTGTCGAAGACGATGGCCAGGTAGTCGGGCTGGAAGTCCTCCCGAATGGAGAGGAGGAAATTGGCGAAGCCGAAGGGAGCCGAGGTGTTTTCACCCCGGGAGTTGGTGAGGGGCCGGTTGATGAAAGCGAAGTACGCCCGGTAGATCAGGGCATAGGCATCGATGAGGAAGAGGCGAGGGGCCTTCTTCGGGGGAGCATGGACCACGGCACTTCCTTCAGTTGCGGACCACGGTGTCCGCCTGGGGACCGTGGGCCGGCTCATCGTTCCTGCAAATATCCCCGGGAGCCCTTGCCTGGGGCTTGGCGCCAGGGAGCAGGAGCCGAAGATGGACCTCCGGAGACATCTCCGTCAAGAATCCCTCGGGAACGCCTGGCCTGGAAGGCAAGGGGTTTCCGTCATCCCCCCTGGCGAAACGAAACCTCAGGCCTCCGGCGTGGTGGGCATCGCCTCCGCCCTCTACCGCCTGCGATGGGGGTTCAAGCCGCGCCAGAGCCAGCGCAGGGAGACGCCATCCGGCCCCGGGTAGAGGGGGTTCGAGCCGAGGCGGAGGCTCATGGGACCGGCCAGCTCGGCCGCAAGCCAGTAGTTGAAGGGACGCGACCGGCATGGCCATGTGAACCGTCCATATAATGGTGATCCCCCTTCGTTCAGGCTTTCCAGCTTGCGAACGGCGCATTCGGAGACCATAGATGAAGTTTTCCGCCAGAACGTTTCATATGAACGGGGTATCCATTTCACTCTCCTTACCCCAATATGTTGAGGTGATGGAAGAGTCGAGTCATCCGGTAGGAGGCGTGGACTACCCGCGCACCTTGGCGGAGTTTGACGCCTGGTTTTCCTCGGAGCGAGACTGCGAGGAGTATCTGTGTCGCCTCCGCTGGCCGAGAGGGTTTGAGTGCCCAGCCTGCGGTGCGGCGGGAGGATGGCAGACGGGGCGGGGGCTGCTCCGATGCTCGACCTGTGGGCGGCAGACCTCCACCACGGCGGGGACACTCTTCGAGGGCACGCGTAAGCCTTTGCGTTTGTGGTTCCAAGCAGTCTGGTATTTCACCAACCAGAAGCACGGGGTCAGCGCCCTTGGTCTTCAAAGAGTGCTGGGCCTGGGGAGTTACCAGACAGCCTGGACATGGCTTCACAGGCTTCGTCGAGCGATGGTGCGACCCGATCGAGATCGGTTGAGCGGGGAGGTGGAAGTGGACGAGACCTTCCTGGGTAGCCCCGATATCGAGACCGGTGGGCGGGGCACGGACAAGACGCTCATCGTGATTGCGGCAGAGGTCCGAGGACGCGGCACCGGTCGCATCCGAATGGCCTGTATAAGAGACGCTTCGGCCGCGAGCCTCATCCCCTTCGTCGAGAGCGCGGTAGTTGAGGGGACGTTGGTTCGCACGGACGGATGGGCTGGCTATGGTCCCTTGCCTCGGTACGGCTATCCCCATCGTCCCACGAGCCAGCGTGGCACCCGGATTCCGGCCCATGTGGCCATGCCGCGGGTGCATCGAGTCGCCTCTCTGCTGAAGCGTTGGTGGCTGGGAACCTACCACGGCGGCATCAGCGAAAGACACCTCGAGTACTACCTCGACGAGTTCACGTTTCGGTTCAACCGACGAAACTCCCGAGCCCGGGGGCTGCTGTTCTATCGCCTTCTTCAGCAAGCCGTCCACATGGATGCCATGCCTTACACTCAGCTGCGGAGCCACACCCCAGCCGGTAGTGGGTAGGGGAGCGAAGTGGATACCCCGTTCATATGAAACGTGTCTGGCCCGCAAGCCAACATTTCAGGACCTGCCGTCCCGCCCACATTCTTCCAGGAGTTCCTCGACGTCGTAGGGCCCGAAAATTACCTATCCCTGGGCCGATGGCCCCTCACACCGCCACCACCTCAAGCCCCTCGATTCCCTCGAAATCTCGTGGGTTGCAGGTGTAGACCGGCAAGCCATGGGCGAGTGCGATGGCTGCGATCATGGCATCGAACGACCGGGCGGAGGTCTTGCGTCCCGACCTTCGGAGGGAAGCGGCCACGAGCCCGAAGACCCGGGCTGCCCGGCTGTCGAAGGGAATGGGCTCGAAGGAGGCCTCTACCTGCTGCAGGTGGATCTGCCGGGCCGCACGCTCTTCGTCAAGCTTTGCCACGAGAGGGCCGACGCTCAGCTCGGCCAGGGTGATCGCGGTAACGAGAGGCTCCGCGGGAAGGTGGGAGGGGTCATCCACCTGCTGGAGGCGAAGGACCACGCTGGTGTCCAGGACACCCCGGGGGTGCGGAGGGGTGCGGCTCAAAGGGAGGTGTCCACGACGGAGTCGATATCGGCTCGGAACGACGCCAGATCCACGTCTGGAAGACCCCGCCAGCGCTGGAGGATCAACTCCGCCGGTAGCGCCTCCAGAGAGATGGGCCGCAGTTCCGCCACGGGACGCCGGTTGCGGGTGACCACCAGCGTCTCCCCCTGCTCCACGCGATCCAGGATGCGACCGCCGTCATTCCTCAGGTTCCTCACAGATACCTCGTTCATGAACGAAATGTATCACGCGTGAGACACACCGTCGAGTCCCACATCCCGCCGTGCCCTGGGCAGAGTGTGGTGGCTGCGGGGGGGCGAAGCCATGGAGGTTTGGGCCTCCTCGGAGGAAGTGAAGGGGGGGCCGCTCTTCTGGCTCGGATCCATGCGGATGGTCCTCCGGGGTCGGATCTCCAGGGCCTTCAAAATGCGCATGGCCTCCCTGGCGGAGGCCTTCCAGGGTCCATCCCCTTCCAAACTCCCAGGCGTCCACGTGGACGTTGGCGAGTCCCCAGGCATGAAGGCGGGCCGCAGACCAATCCATGGTCTCCTGGGCTGGGGCAGGGGCGGCTGCCACCAAGGCCAGGAGGGACAGGGGTGAAGCATGGGCTCCAGCGTCCCGGCGAGACGGGAGATTCCGGTATCGGCGTCGGCATGGACGGACCCCCTTCGTTCAAAGCTTGATGAAGACCCGGCGGCTATAGAGCAGCCACATGAGGAAGAGCCAGAGGAGGATGAAGGACACGGCGTAGGCCAGGGAAGCGTTCACTGGCTCGGCCCATGAGAGGAAGAGATTGGTGAAGATCCACTGCTGGAGCGAG
>PXFI01000197.1 GCA_003564295.1 Gemmatimonadota bacterium
CCGCCAGGGAGCCGTGGAGGCTCACCGTGGGAGCCAGGGTGGCTTCAAGATAGGGGTTCAGGCGCTGGTAGAAGGCACCGGTGCTCAGGGAGCTTCTGAAGACGGGGATATCATGCTCCATCGCTGTCCTGAGGAGGAGCTCCGACACCGGAAGCCCCTTGGTCACGAAGACCACCGGCACCCGGTGGTGGAAGAGCTGCCGGAGGCGCTCCTCCACCAACTCGGGCTCCAGGGAATCCAGGAAGGCTATCTCGATCTCGCCGAAGACCTGGATCCGCCCCCCCACCAATCGCTGAGTGAACCCTGCCAGGGCGAGACCGGGACTGGCCGGGTCCGTTTGGGTGATGGCTCTATCCAGGTCGACATCCGGCGTCAGCTTCTCCAGACCGAGAATGCCCTCAAGATCCCGCAGAAGGTCCGCAAGGGTGATCTGTTGGCTCACTCCTCCCTCTTCATTCCCCCGCCAGCCCTGGCTCGGACGTGGGCGGTCGATAGTGATCCTTCTTCTGGGAGCGACGCCGCCTCAGGATCTTGGCGAGGCGGTCCACCATCTGGTCTAGGGCTTCCCGGAACTCCACACCCTCTCCCCCGGCCACCACGGGCTCCTCCCGATCCACCTTCACCACGGCCTCCACCTTCTTCAGGTGCTTTTCCACTTCGAAGACCACCTCGGCTCCGGAAACCCTGGGATCGTAGCGCGAGAGCTTCTGGAGCTGCTCTTCGGTTCGGCTGAGAACCGTGGCGGGAACATCGCAATGCCGGGCGGCGATCTGCACTCTCATCACTCCTCCGTGCTCGAAAAGTTATTCGTGCGGCCCCTTGGCGGCCACCCGAAGATCAAGAAAGGTTTCGGTCGTTCGAGCCGCCTCGTCCCAGGTGAACTGCTCTGCGAAGGCTCGGGCGGCGGAACCCATGGCTCTGCGCATGGATGGGTTCTCCATCAGGGTCTTGATGGCCTGGCTGAGGGCCTCCAGATCGTCATGGCGGACCAGAAGGCCCGTACATCCCGCCTGCACCGAGTCCCGGAGCCCCGGAGAATCGCTGGCGACGGTCGGGGTTCCGCAGGCGGCAGCCTCCAGAACGGAGATTCCCCAGCCTTCCTTGGGGGAGGTCAGCACATGCACCCAGCTTCTGCGAAGAAGCCGGATCTTCTCCTCCTCACTCACATACCCCAGAAACTCCACCGAATCCCCCAACCCCAGACGGGCATGGAGCTTCCGGAGCTCCCCTTCGTAGTCACCCTTCCCGGCCACCAGCAGTCGGACAGGCGTTCCTTCCTCCCTGAGGCGGGCCACGGCGTGGAGGACCAGGTCCACACGCTTGTAACGTTTCAGGCGTCCGAGATAGAGGATCGTCGGGTCACTGAACTCCCCTGCTCCGGGGTCCGGAGAGAGGCTCTCCAGGTCCACCCCGTTGTGCACCACGGCCACCTCTTTGCATGCTACCCCTCGCCGGCGCAAATCCTGGGCAGTGCTTTCCGAGACCACCATGGCAGGCATGTTTCGGAAGACCAACGGCAGCGGACGCTCCAGCAGCCAGGTCGCGAGAGCCATGGGAAAGGATGCCTCCTGAAAGGCTGTTCTGCCGAAAAGGTGATGGACCAGGAGGACCACCGGGAGCCGGGTCCACAGGGGCATGAATACGGGAACCTTGTTCAGGTCCTCCACGATCACGTCGAACCGCGGGAGCTCCGGGGTCCTCCTCACGTACCAGGGTACGTGCATGCCAAAGGTCATCCTACCTCCGACCCGGTGGATCTCCATACCGTCCAGGCGCTCCCATTTCGGGGCCCCTGGAAACCCCGAGCAAAGGAGGGTGACCTCGTGGCCCCAGGCGACCAAGCGGCCGAAGATCTCGTGGAGATGAGTCTCGGCACCCCCGGCCTGAGGGTTCAGGCGATCGAGCCAGTTGACGACGAGGATTCTCAAGGAAGGTCCTTTCCTCGCCCCGGTACTGTCACTCTCGGGACTCCAGTCGTTTGTACAACGCGTCCAGCACCCCGTTCACAAACCTGGGAGAGTCATTTCCTCCGTAAGCTTCGGCCAGACGGATGCCTTCCTGGATGGACACCTTCGGAGGAATCTCATCCAGGAAGAGAAGCTCGGCTGCGGAAAGCCTGAGAATGGACCGATCCATGACCGAGAGGCGGTCCAGGCGCCAATTCTCGAGAGCCGACTGCAGAGCCCGATCCACGTCCGGCAGGTGATCCTGGAGAGTCTCCACGAGCAAATCCAGGTAGTGGAGCCGCTGGGGCGCGATACTCCTTGTCTGCAGAACCTTGGTCAAGGCCTGGCCGATGGTTTCGCCCGCCCCCGCGCTTTCCCAGCGATAGAGCACCTGGAGCACCCAGGCCCTGGCCCGGCTTCGATCCCGGGGGTGGGTCCCGTTCTGGACCGGCGATCCGTCGTGCAAGGGCTACTCCAGCTGCCGGAAGAGATCGGCCATCTCGAGGACACTCAGGGCAGCGTCCCAGCCCTTGTTCCCCGCCTTGGTACCGGCCCGCTCCAGGGCCTGATCCACCGTGTCCGTGGTGAGCACACCCAAAGTGACGGGGATGGTAGCCTGCCGGGCCACCATGCCCAGGCCCCGGGTGGTCTCCCCGGCCACGTATTCGAAGTGGGGGGTCCCCCCCCGTATCACGCAGCCCAGGGCGATCACCCCATCATAGCCTTCCCGGCCCGCCACGCGGGAGACCGCCGCCGGGAGCTCCCACGCTCCCGGCACCCGGAAAAGGTCGATGTCATCTGACTGCACTCCATGCCGTACCAGGCAGTCAATGGCCCCCGCCACAAGCTGTTCCGTCACGAGACTGTTGAACCGCGTGACGACGATTGCGAAACGCTTGCCCGTGCCCACCAGGTCACCCTTGAACTCGTTCACGCCCGTACCCCCCTAAAGGATATGTCCAAGCTTGGTGCGTTTGGCCGCCAGGTACCCCCGGTTGAACTCTCCCGCCTCGACCTCGAGCGGCTCCCGCCCGGTGATATGCAGTCCGTAGCCCTCCAGGCCCACGACCTTCCGGGGGTTGTTCGTGAGCAGCCGAATGGAGGTAAGCCCCAGATCCAGCAGGATCTGGGCGCCGATACCGTAGTCTCTGAGATCCGGCTTGAAGCCGAGAGCCTCGTTCGCCTCCACGGTATCCCTTCCACGATCCTGAAGGTCGTATGCCCGGACCTTGTTGGCCAGGCCGATGCCCCGGCCTTCTTGCTTCAGGTACACGATGGCCCCCACCCCTTCCTCCTCGATCTGCCGCATGGCTGCGTGCAGCTGTTCCCCACAGTCGCAGCGTTTCGATCCGAAGACATCCCCGGTGAGGCACTCGGAGTGCATCCTAACCAGGACATCCTGCGTGCCCGGAAGATCTCCCTTCACCAAGGCCACATGGTCCCTGTCGTCGACGAGGCTGGTGTATCCCAGGACCCTGAAGTCACCGTACGCCGTGGGGAGATAGGCCTCCGCCACCCTCCTTACCAATCTCTCCCGGGCGAGGCGGTACCTGACCAACTGCGCCACGGTGATGAACCGGAGGTCGAACTTCCTGGCCATCTCTTCCAGCTGCGGACGCCGGGCCATGGTGCCATCCTCATTGAGGATTTCGCAGATGACACCGGCCGCCGGAAGGCCCGCCAGGCGGGCCAGATCCACTGCGGCCTCCGTCTGGCCCACCCGGCGAAGGACTCCTCCGGCCCGGGCACGGAGGGGGAATATGTGGCCGGGCCGGCGCAGGTCCGACGGTCGGGTGTCCGAATCCAGCAGGACCTGGATCGTTTTGGCCCGGTCGAAGGCGCTGATCCCGGTCGTCACTCCGAACCTGGAATCGGCGTCCACCGACACGGTGAAGGCCGTCCGCTGTGGATCCGTGTTGTTATCCGTCATCAGCGGAAGGCCCAGCTCGTCGGCCCGCTCGTTGGTCATGGCCACGCAGATGAGGCCTCTTCCATACTTGGTCATGAAGTTGATGGTCTCGGGCGTTACTTCCGAGGCGGCGCATGCCAGATCCCCCTCGTTTTCCCGGTCTTCGTCATCCGCCACGATGACCATTCTTCCCCGACGAATATCTGCGATGGCGTCGTCGACCCGGTCAAAGGTCATTCCTCAATCCCTCCATATCCCATCGCCGTGAGATCCCCGAGCTTGAGCCGATTGTCGCCCTTCCACACGGAAAGGAGCTTTGCCACATACTTGCCGATGAGGTCGCCTTCCAGGTTCACTCGGTCACCAGGCTTCAGGGACCCCAGATTGGTATGAGTCCAGGTGAAGGGAATGATGCCCACCTGGCAACGACCTTCCTGGGCAAGGGCGTTCACAGTCAGGCTCACCCCGTTGATGGCGATGGATCCGTGGAGGATCGTTACCCGAGAGATCACTTCCGGGATGACGAAGTCCATGAGCCAGTAGTCTCCCTCCCTCTTCACTCCCGCCACCCGACCGACGGCGTCCACATGTCCCTGGACGAGATGGCCGTCCAGGCGCCCTCCCAGGACCATGGACCGTTCCAGATTCACCCGGGTGCCTACCCGGTATTCCCCGGCTATCGTTCTGGACAGGGTGGTGCCGATGGTCTCGATGACGAAGGAGTTGTCATCGTTGCGGACCACCGTCTGGCAAGCTCCATCCACCGTCACCGAGTCCCCGGGCTTCAGCTCACCGGCCATGCCCGGAGCCCGAATGACGAACTCCCTGGTGCCGGCTCGCTCCCGAATGGAGCCCATGGTACCCACAGTTTCAATGATCCCGGTGAACATCAAATCTTCCGGTCAAGAGTCAGGAGGATGTCCCTCCCGAATTGCTGCGGCGGGGCCGCTTGATACCAGGTGCCCCACTGGTGGGGTAGCTCCCTACCCGGGAAGGTTGGAACCCCTGTATCACCTAGCACAAAGGGTGCCAGGAAGAGGAGGAGCCGCTGGGCGTATCCCCCTCCCAGGAGGGACGAGGCCAGGGTGGGGCCGCCTTCGCAGAAGATGGACCGGATCCCCGTCTGCCAGCATCTGTCCAGGACGGCCTCCAGGGAGAGACGTCCCCCTGCCTGGGGAACACGATGAACCAGTGCCCCAGCCTTCTGGAGTTCCCGGACCGAGGACTCGGGGGCATCCTGTGCCGTGAAGATGACCAGGGGCACCTCCTCCCTATCCCTGAACACCCTGGCCCCGGGAGAGATCCGCGCCCTGGAGTCCAGGAGGAGCCGCACCGGCGGGCTCCGGACCGGGACGTCCTCCCGGACCGTGAGGAGGGGGTCGTCCACCAGGGCAGTTTCCGAGCCCACCATGATGCCTTCGAATCCCGCCCGGAGCCGGTGCGTTTCGTACTGGGCCTCGGGCCCCGTGATGGCCGTCCGCTCTCCCGGGATCCTGGCCACCCGTCCGTCCAGTGTCTGGGCCAACTTGACGGCCACGAACGTGGTGTGCTGCTGGACGTTGTGGAAGAAGGCGGGGTTCTCACTTCGGGCTTCTTCCTCTGACAGCACCGGCCCCACTACCTCCACCCCCGCTTCCCGAAGGGTTTGGGCACCCCCTGCCGAACGGGCCCCCGGATCCTGAGCTGCGTAGACCAGGCGGGATATCCCCGCATCACGCAGGGCCAGAGAACAGGGAGGCGTGTGGCCGAAGTGGTTGCAGGGCTCGAGGCTCACGTAGGCGGTTGCCCCTTTCGCAAGCTCCCCCGCCTTCGCCAGGGCGTTGGCCTCGGCATGGGAGCCACCGTATTCCTCGTGCCACCCCTCCGCCACCAGGGTCCCGTCCCTGACCAGAACGCACCCCACCATGGGATTCGGGTGTACACGGCCCCAACCCTTCCTGCCCAGAAGGATTGCCCTCTCCAGGAGCTCCCGGTCCCTCGAGTCCACGTCACTTGCCATCCGCTCCCCAATCCAGGCAACCTCAATAAGTCACTCGCAAGGCCAGAGACCCGAACCATGATGCGGCGTGGGTATCGAAGTCACCCGCCACCCGGTCGGGCAGCTCGGTGCCGAAGCCCTGGGCCCACCCACCCTCCATGGAGATCTGGAGGATGACGTAGGTGAGAGAGGCCCCCATGAAGTAGAGACGCCTGTCGGAGGAGAGGTTCCTGCTGCTGGCCAAGGGGACCCTTAGCTCCCCGGGTGCCGCCGGCCTCCGATCGGTCACGCCGATCCTCACGTCCCCCCGATACCTGTCCCACCCTGTGCCCCCGAAAAACCCCACGCCCCTGATGTCCTTTCCGACGATTCCTCGGATGGAAGACAGACCCACGTCGAATCTGGCCTCGGCCGGATCACCTCCGTCGAGACTCCCGAACCCGGACCGTCCCAGGGAACGGTGGTACGCAGATACCGAAACTCCCGGGAGGGTGAAGGATTCCCTCAGGATACCCAGGCGGGCTCCGGCCCCCACTCCCAGCAGGTTCTCCCGAAACCCCTTCTTCTTCGGAACACGCACCAGGTGAGCGGACCCGGTGAGATCCAGTGAAAAGACGCCTCCCACGTTCGGTGCCGGCGAGAACCCGTTGAAGAGCCCC
>PXFI01000295.1 GCA_003564295.1 Gemmatimonadota bacterium
CGGCACGGTCTCCCATGCGGTACAGCCCCTCAGCTTTCAGGAGATGCATCTCCCGTACCGTAAGGGTGGTCTGCCGCATTCCGTCTCCCCCGAGGCGGACCCCCTCAAAACGGTAGAAGTAATAGTTGGACTGGTGCCAAACACCCCGCTCCTGAGGCACGAGAGAGCTTTCCATGTACCTGAAGTATTTCCCGTCGGTGGTGGGCGTCCCACCCGTGATGCGGCGGTCGTCTGTATCGATAAGGAACGGACGGCGGTCCGCAGGAGCTACGGCCTCCCACGCTTGATAAGCGCCGGTCTGGTCCGCAGGGCCCAGCAGGCGCAGGTGCCCGCGGTGGGAGCCCGGTGGCGTCCAGTCATGCCCGGCCCACCAGTCATTGCCCAATTCCGTAGGGCCAAAATCCTCCTGTATGCCCCGGTCCACATGGTAGATGACCTTCTGCCAATCCACCTGGGCCCGCTCTTCGGGGCTGCGGGCGTTGGAGGCCAGGAAGTGGGCGATAAAGGAGTGGGCCAGCCGGGCCAGCCCCTGATTGGACATGGGGTAGCCGTGTATCCAGCCAATGGCAGGTATGTCGAAGGTGTTGGCCTCGGCGATGGCTATGGCTTCCTCCAGCGACCTGATGGCCTGCTCCATCACCTGGGTGTAGGGCACAAAATCCAGGTCCTGACCGACGTCGGTCTTCTCGTCCACCACAAAGCCCTGGTCGAAGAGAAGGGCAATCCGCCCATGGGAGAGCCCCTGCACGAACTTGGCAAAGGCACGGGCACGGGGCGTATCAGCTCCTCCCTCACCGATCCGTATACCCCGATCGTCGATGGCCTGCAGGCCGTCATTGGCCGCCTTGTTCGCGCTGTAGTTGCCGAACCAGGGCGTATCCATGAGCCACCGGAAGTCCGCGCCGATGACGTTGTCGATTGGCTCCCGCGGCTCTCTGGAGTTGTCCTGCATCCCCCAGTCCGCCCAGCGTGGCCCGTTCTGGTTTGCCATGGTACTGAGGGACATGGTGGGATAGCGCTTCATGTTGTTGTGCCACCATGTGTAGATCGACGAGGCGATGAGAGCCTCGACGTCCCCCGGGGTGCGTAACACCTTGTCCGTGTCCGGGTGGTTCGGGTTGGTGACGTTCAGGTCCGCGCAGCCCGTCGCCATAACCAGAGCCACGGCGAGAAGCCACCCTCTCAAGGTTCGCAGATGTGTCACTCTTGCCTCCAGAATCATAAGTAATTCCTCTCGAGCGCCTTGGGGTGGTCTCGCTAGAAGACGACCTCCACCATGGTCCGGAACGTCCGGAAGTTGGGATACTGATAGTTGTCGAACCGGGCCCACACGCTGGCACGGGGCTCCACACCCACACCCGTGTAGCTGGGGCCGACCTCCGGATCGTACCCGGTATAGTCGGTCCAGGTCTTGAGATTGCGGCCAATGAGGCTCAACGTGACCCGCTCGACGCCACCGGCCCATTCCCCGAACAGGCGGTCCAGTTGTGAACGGCCAAAGGAGTAGCGGAGAGCCAGCTCCCGGAGTTTCAGATAACTGCCATCCTCCACGTAATGGCTGTTGATGTTCCGTCTGTCATAGAGCCGCTCGAAGTAGCCCATGGGCTTCTTGGTCTCATCCGGCTTGCCGTATTGATCCACCTCAGCGTGACGGAAATCACGGACCGCCCACTGGCGCGTCATGTTGTAGATGTCGGTGCCAACCTCCGCCCCGAACAGGGCGAAGAGAGAGAGGTTGCGCCAGCGGAAGTCGCTGCTGAAGCTCAAGCTGAAGTCCGGCTGTGTGTTGCCCAGGATGAAGAGGTCGTTGCCCGTCTCGTCGTAGGCTCGGATGGGCATCCCCCATTGGAATGCCGTGCCTCCCACCTCTCCGCTGGTCCCCCACAGGTTCTTGGCAATGCCGTCCTTCCAGCTGTTTCCCTCACCGACCCAGACCAGGTAGCCGTCATCGTTGACCTGGAACTGGCGGGAATCGCAGGGCACACCGGGCAGGTCCGCGCAGCTTTGCGCCCAGCGGAAGCCGTAGAAGCTCCCCAGGGCCTCATCTTCCCGGTAGTAGAAGGAGCTGAAGGGCCCGTACCGCAGCTCGGACCGGGGCCAGTCGGTGATCTTCTGGCGGGTGCGATCGAAGTTGAGCCGTGCAGACCAGTACGTGTCCGGGCGATTCAGAAGGGTTCCTTCCAGGCTCGCCTCCCAGGTGTTGCTCTCGATGGTGCCCGCATTTCGCCACTGGGTGCTGAACCCGGCATAGGCGCGCAGCGGGATCTGTAGCAGCTGATTCTCATTGACGGAACGGGCGTGGGTCAGGGAGAAACCGATGCGGTTCAGGGCGTTGATGTCGATGCCGAACTCGTGCTCGGTGGAGAACTCGGGGCGAAGCTCCCGGTTGCCCAGTGTCATTGGGCGCAAAGCGCCCGCAGCGATGGTGTAGGTCTCGTACTGGGCAGCGAAGCTGGGCCGCCCACCGGCGGTGCCCACGGAGTAGCGCAGCCTGAACTCATCGATCCCCGGCACGGGCCACCAGGGCTCCAGGGACATCCGATAGGCACCGCTGGCACGGTAGTAGGTCTGCCAGCGGGCGTCCGGACCGAAGAGGGAGCTGCCGTCCCGGCGCACCAGGAAGGAGCCGACGTACCGATCCCTGAAATCGAAGTCGGAGATGAAGAAGTACCCCTCCGAGCGGACCGTGGTCTGAGAGGAGGAGACGGAGAACCCGTCGCTGGTGGCGCTGAGGCTGGGCAGATCTTCCACCAGGAAGTTCGCACCATAGGAAGAGAAGAAGTCGTAGGTCTCGTCCTCGTAGAGGTACCGGACGCGGATGCGAGTGCTCAGCTCACCGAAACGCCGGTTGATGCCCGCCGTCAGGCTGCTGTTGATTCCCTCGATCTCATAGGTGCTCCTGCTGAGGGAACCGGTGCTCACCCCGGTCTCGCTGGTCTCATATCCCCTGGGGAAGTAGTTGTAGCGGCTCTGGTCCGTGCGGTCATAGCTCAGGTTCCCCTCCAGGTTGAACCACTCTACGGGCGAGTACCGGAGTGATGCGCCACCCAGGATCCTCTGCCGCTCGTTGTACCGGTCATTGTAGAAGACCTGGTAAAGCGGGTTCAGAGCCGAACCTCGGGGATCCGGAGCCACCTTGATGCGTCCAGTCTCGGGATCCCTCTCCATGAGATCCGCCACCGGCGCCATGAAGGAGAGACGTCCGAAGGGAGAGGTGCGGCTCTCCATGTTGACGTCGTCCTGATGGGAACGGGAGAAGGAGCCGGTCAGTCCGAGGGAGATGGGACCACCCCGGCCCAGGTCCAGGTTGAGGCGGGCGTTCTGGCGGCGGAAGCCATCGTGCCCTTTCAGGACGCCCTGCTCCCGCAGATCACCGAAAGACACATGGTAATTCATCTGTCCCGAGCGGCCCTCGGCGGCCACGTAGTTGGTGAGAGACCTCCCGGGGTTGAAAAAGCGATCAAGGTGATCGTAGGTGGGGATGGGGTACGCCTTGTCCTGGAAGGTGCGGTTGAGATCCGGTCCGTCCAGGATCGCGCCGGCGTAATCCACCTCCTGACCGGCCGCATCGACGAAGGCGGTGCCGGCGGCATTCAGACGGAACGGGTGATATTGGGCGGTGGTGATCCGGCCTTCGAGCTGGCTCTGGCCGTACTCGGTGCGCAAGATGAAGCGAGTCCGGTCCTCAACCATATCGTGCCCGCGCCGCGTGGTGATCTGAATCACACCGGCGGCCGCCCTGGAGCCGTAGAAGGAGGCGGCGGCAGCACCCTTGACGACCTCGATGCTCTCGATATCCAGGGCTTCGATGTCAACCGTACCGGACGATAGGATGATGCCGTCCACAATGATCAACGGGTCCGACGATCCCATGATGCTGGTGGGACCACGCAGCAGAATCGAGGTCTCGTCACCGGGCATGCCGCTGGCGCTGACCACCTGCACGCCGGCCACCTTGCCCTGGATCATGGCGCCCACGCCCGAGATGGAGGGCACGGGCATGTCTCTGATTCTCTCCACCACGAAGGGCACCTTGGCCCGCGGTGTCTCCGCAGCTACACCCGTCACCACCAACTCGTCCATGGAAATCGCGGCGGGCTGGATCTGGAAATTGACGGTGGTGGTGGTGCCGGAGGTTACGGTGACGGTCCGCTCGGCGGCGGCGTAGCCTATGAGATCCACACGGATCTGATGCTCACCGGCCGGAATATTGAGTAGCAGGAAGCGTCCTCGCGCATCGGTCAGAACACCGCGCTCAAGCCCGGGAAGGAACACCTGGGCATTCTGCAGGGGACGCTGGTTGGTAACATCCACCACACTCCCCTGGATGTTGCCGGGCTCCTGCTGCGGAAGCATCCGGACCACACCGCCGTTCACGCCGCCCTCGAGAGTTCTTGGGGTCGTGGGAATGAGGTCCACCGCCGCCAACTGCACCTTCATCTGTTCAAGGTGGGGACCCTGCTCCACAATGACCTGTTTGCCCAGAAGGGTATACCGGAGTCCTGTGCCTGCGAGGAGACGGTCCAGAGCTTCCCGGACGGTAATCGCCTCGCAATCGCAGTTCACCAGGTGTTCTCCGGGCAAGAGGCTGGGGCTGAACGCGAAGCGGACACCAGAGGTGAAACCCAATTGTGTCAGGGCTGAGCCCAGCGAAACGCCCTCCACCTTCAGGCCGGCGGTTACATCCAAGACGCTTGCCCCGCTCTCCGCCTTAGATCGTGGAACCGCACTCGCGAGCCGTTCCTGCCCGAGCAACGGCTGGCCAGCTACGAGGAAGGCGAACAACAAGACGAGAGTGCCTGTCTTCAGATTCATCAGCAATGCTCCTCGCGATGCGGTATGCTTCTCAACCCTCCCAGGGAGGACGCGGTCTACCGGAATACCCGTGCCTTCGGGCGCCCGGCTGGTCAGGCACGCATCTATATGCCTGACGGTCAGAGCCCGATGCGAACACCGGCCTCGGACACAGAACAAGTCACGTTCGCTGCACGGCAGATGACCGTGACAGCCGTTTCCAGCGTTTCGTCGGTGAACCCGGCGGTGATGGTGCGGTTGACCACAGCCGAGTCCACTATGGAGACAGGAACGCCATAGCGATACTCGAGCTCCCTGGCCACCCGCTCCAGGGGGGTTGCCTGGAAGACCAGGGCGTCTTCCATCCACTCCAGCAATGCGTAGACGTCCGGGACCTCGGTGACATAGAGGTGGCCCGTCTCGGCGATCTGGGCGACCTGGCTAGGCCCAACCTCTTCCACGTACTCACCGGCCGGCCCCGCCGCCAGCCGCACCCGGCCGTCCACTACCACCAGGCGCAGATCCTTCTCCCGGGCTCGCACGTCGAACCGCGTCCCCAGGACCGTGGCCGTACCCGAAGGAGTCCGGACGGTGAAGGGTGCGTAAGGGTTCTCTGCCACAGCGAAAAAAGCATCGCCCTCCAGCCATACGTCCCGTTTCCCTCCGGTTCCGTCCACCTGTATCGTGCTTCTTGGACCGAGCCGTACGATGGTCTCATCGCCCAACCGGACCGTGACAGCTTCCCGTGGGCCGGTGGAGAACTCTCCGATGGCGA
This sequence comes from Gemmatimonadota bacterium, assembly GCA_003564295.1. GTDB lineage: Bacteria > Gemmatimonadota > Gemmatimonadetes > Longimicrobiales > Gaopeijiaceae > PXFI01. The sequence goes on from PXFI01000295.1 coordinate 5,570, forward strand.
ATAGGGGAGCAGGATCCGGCACAGGGGCGGATTGGAAGAGGTGGATGCCGAGGGCCAGGGCCCCCATGGCGGCGGCAGCAGCGAGGGGCGCAAGCCAACGGACCCGGCGCCGGTCACCGCGAACCCGGACGTGGGGCTCCACGGGGCCGGGAACCCTGCGGGCGGTCTCCCGGAGCAGCTCTCGAGCACTGGGACGGCGGACGGACTGGCCTTGCGGTATAGCGGACTCGGCTATGTCAAAGATCTCTCGAAGCTCCTCGAACCGGGTCCTGCTCTCGGGAGAAGCATCGAGCCATTCGCCAAGCAGGCGCTCCTCGTCTTCCTCGGCGAGCCCTTGCAGGGATCGGAGCATCAATTCGTCAAAATCCGGCATTGGCCTCGTTGGCTAGGACTGAGTGGACGAGGAGCGGTCCCGGGGGACCGGCCTTGAAGCAAGCAACTCACCCCTTTATCACATTGTCACGCGAGGGGTGTCTTTCTACCATCGCTCAGAAGACAGCGCCGCGCTGCAAGGAGGGCCGGCGTCGGGGAGGGAAGGCTGATTCATTCGCTCCGAGCCGACCTGAGAGCCAGCCGGAGCTCGTTCAGGGCTGCGCTCATCTGGTTCGCCACCGTCTGCGGAGATATGCCGAGGACCGCCGCGATCTCCTTGTAGGAGAGACCCTGGAATCGGGCCAGGGTGAAGACCTCTTGCTTCCTCGGGGAAAGAGCTCGGAAGGCCTTGCTGAAAGCGTTCTCCAACTCCCGCTGCTCCAGGTATTGGCTGGGATTCGCGGGCCCACGGGCTTCTTCAAGTCGCTGGACCTGGGCTCGGAACCGGGATCGGACCTCCTGGAAGCGGATCTCGTTCAGGGACCGGTTGCGGACCATCCGGAG
>PXFI01000272.1 GCA_003564295.1 Gemmatimonadota bacterium
CCAGCCGGAGCTCCCCACGCCAGGCTTCCCCTGACAGAACCGGGGGAAGAACGTGCTGGAGAAACCGCTCCCTGTCCGCAGGAGCCACGAAGTCCATCATGGTGGTCGTGGAGGGGACAAAGTCGTCTCCCAGGCCCACCAACCTGCGCCCACCCGGATTCACGAACTCCACCCCGCCTTCGGGCCAGGCGTAGCCCACGAACTCGCCGGTGTTCTCCACCAGGGCCGCCAGTCTCTTGCTTGCGTCCTCCCCTCTCTTGCGGTCCGTGACGTCGGAGCCGATCCCCACGATGGTCTGGCCGGGCCCCGGCGATTCCCGCCACCGGATCCACCGTCGGGTTCCGTCCCGATGAAGGATCAGGCGGTCGTAGGGCTCTCCCCACCCCCCAACCTCCTCCCCCCGGGCACGGCGGGCCGCGGCGGCCTTCTCTGCCTCCTGCTCCCCCGGATCCGTCCGGGTGAGGTCCCACCACCCGTCACCCCGGACCTCCTCCGGCTCGTAGCCGAGCATAGACTTGACCGACGGTGAGGCATAGACCACAGACCCGGTTTCGTCCGCTACCAGCACCAGCTCCAGGATCGAATTGAGGATCTCGTCGGAAAGGGCAAGACGCTCCACCAGCCGCCTCTGGGCCAGGAGGTGGCCCGCATCGCTCCGGGTCCAGGACCAGGCTCCCACCGCCAGAGCTGCCAGGATGCCGGCACCGAACAGAATGCTCTCCCAATACCAACCGCCAACCTGGTATGTGTAGAGGCCGCCCAGGAGCCCCACCGCGGCCAGGGGGAGGAACCGTTTGAGGAAGGAACGAAGGAAGAAGGTCCGGGAGGCATCCTTCATCAGGGCTGTCTCCGTTCGCTGGCCCCCGGGGCCTGGCAAGGGTCGAGGAAACACCATAGCGAGGACTCCTTCACGGGAAAGGCTATCTGGCCGCAACCGCCATGACTGATAGAGCAATTTGCGTGAGGATACGACTCTCGGGCGCCGGAGGCTAGAAACCCATTTCCACCTGGACTCCGCCAAATGTGCGGCGATGGTGGGGGGTGGGCCCCAGGCGCTCCAGGGCCGCCCGGTGCTCTGCGGTTCCGTACCCCATGTTGGTCTCCCATCCGTAGCCCGGATAGCGGACCGCCAAGCGCTTCATGAGGCGGTCGCGGGTCACCTTCGCCAGGATGGAAGCACAGGCCACAGAATGGACGCACCCGTCCCCTCCCACCACGGCATCGTGCCGCCAGCCGAGGCCCGCCACGGGCAGTCCGTCCACCACCACGTGGTCCGGGGGAAGGGGGAGCCTGGAGAGGGCCCGGGCCATGGCCAGGCGAGTGCAGACGAGGATGTTGAGACGGTCGATCTCCCGGACCGAGGCGGCGCCCAGGCACACGGCCAGGCTCCGTTCCAGGATGGCGGCGGCCAACACTTCTCTGCGAGGTGAAGAGAGGATCTTGGAGTCCTGGGCCCCAGGAACGGAGGCCCCGGGAGGGAGGATCACTGCAGCGGCAATCACCGGCCCGGCCAGGGGTCCGCGGCCCGCCTCGTCGACGCCGGCCACCCTGGAAAAACCCCGGCTCCAGAACCCAGCCTCGTAGGTGAGGAGGTCCTGGAGCCGATCCGGTGAATCCACTTCACATCCTCCCCCGCCTGAAGGCCTGGGTCATTGGCGCACCGGGTCAGGACGGCCTGCCCAGGGAGAAGGCTAACGGGTGCGCTTTTCCTGGATCCGGGCCGCCTTGCCCTTGAGGCCCCGCAGGTAGTAGAGCTTGGCCCGGCGCACCCGTCCTTTCCGCACCACCTCCACCCCCTTCACGGTGGGTGCGTGAACTGGAAAGACCCTCTCCACACCGATCCCGGAAGAGATCTTGCGCACCATGAACGTCTCACCGGTACCACCACCTCTGCGAGCGATGCATACCCCTTCAAAGGGCTGGATCCTCTCCTTCTCTCCCTCACGAACGCGGTAGAGAACCCGGATCGTGTCCCCGGGAGCGAAGTCGGGGATGTCCTGGCGAAGTTGCTCCGCCTCGAGCTCCCGCAGTAGATCACTCATGTATCACCTCGCTTGGCCCGGGTAGACCGGAGCATTCGCCGGAATTTCGTAGACAGAACATAAAAATAATGACTGTGCCCGTCTCGGTGAAGGGCTTCTCAATCCTCGTGCAGCAGGTCCGGCCTGTGCTCCCGGGTGAGACGTTCCGCAGCCTCTCGGCGCCAGGCCTGGATGCGGGCGTGATCCCCGCTCTGAAGGACCTCCGGAACCCGGTAGCCCCGGTACTCGGCCGGACGGGTATAGGAGGGTGGGCTCAGAAGCTCCCCGTCGTAGAAGGAGTCGGAGGAGGCCGACTCGTGGTCTCCCAGGGCCCCGGGCAGGAGGCGCACCACTGCGTCCAGAACCACCAGGGCTGCCAGCTCTCCTCCCGAAATGACGAAGTCGCCTATGGAGACTTCCTCCGTGGCCAGATGGTCCGCCACCCGCTGGTCCACGTCCTTGTAATGGCCGCAGAGAAAAGTGAGGTCGGGCGCCACGGCAAGACGCACGGCGTCCTGATGACGGAAGGGCCGGCCCCGTGCCGAGAGGAGGACGATGGGGCCCGTGCGGTCCAGGCTGTCCACAGCCTCGAAGAAGGGCTCGGGCTTCATGACCATCCCCGCGCCCCCGCCGTAAGGGTAATCGTCAACGGTCTGATGCCGGTCGTGGGTGAAGTCCCTGAGGTTCACCACTCGGTACTCCACCGGTCCCCGCCGCCGGGCCCTCCCGGGAATGCTTGTGGAGAGGGGAGCCTCGAAGAGCTCCGGAAAGATGGTGACGATGTTGATCTTCATGATGAGGACGGCTAAAGGTCCAGCAGGCCCTCGGGCGGATCTATGACCATGGTTCCCCCCTCGGGGTCCATCTCCCGGACCAGAGAGTCCAGCAAGGGGATGAAGTGGGTCTTGCCAGGTCCCCTTACCTCCAGGAGGTCGGCGGGACGGATTCCATAGACCTCCACGATCTTGCCGATCTCCTCCCCCTCCACCGTCAGTACCCGCATCCCCAGGAGCTGGTGGTAGAAGACCTCACCTTCCTCCAGGGCCGCCAGCTCCTCGGTGGGCCGGAGGATGTATCGGCCCTGGAGCTCCTCCGCCGCTTCGCGATCCTCCACACCCTCCACCCTCAAGAGGAACCCCTTTCGAAAAGGGCGGGCCTCCTGCACCACCAGGCTCGGCCAGGTGGGATCGGGAAAGCTCCCGGTGTCGTCTCCCACCCACAGGATCACCCCGGGGGCGAAGGTGTCCCCAGGGTGATCGGTGAGGGACCACACGAACATCTCCCCCTTTGTGCCGTGGGGCTTGTTCAGGTGGCCCACCACCAGGTACGAGGGCTTGAGACGGTCCACGGGCCCTCCTCTTCTCAGGCTTACGGGCTACTCCGGCTTCTTTTCGCCGGTGGCCTCGGGCTCGGGCTCCGCAGCCGCATCCTCGGACTTTGCAGCAGCCTCAGCCTCAGGCTTCGCAGCCCCGGCTTCGGGCTCGGCTTCCGCAGCTTCCGGCTCGGCAGCAGCAGGCTCCGCCGCAGCCTCGGCTTCCGCGGCAACCGGCTCGGCTTCGGACGCCTCGGCAGTCTCCTCGGCTACCTCGGCTTCAGGGGCCTCGGCCTTGGCCTCCTTCTTGGCCTTGGCTTCCTTTGCCTCCGCCTTGGCCTTCTTCTTGGCCTCGGCCTCCTTCTTGGCCTTGGCTTCCTTTGCCTCTGCCTTTGCCTTGGCCTCTGCCTCAGCCTCGGCTTCCGCCTTGGCCTCTGCCTCAGCCTCGGCTTCCGCCTTGGCCTCGGCCTCCTTCTTGGCCTTGGCTTCCTTTGCCTCTGCCTTTGCCTTGGCCTCTGCCTCAGCCTCGGCTTCCGCCTTGGTCTGGGCCTCGGCCTCGGCCCGGCGCCGGGCCGCCAGAGCCTCGAGTTGGGCCTTCTTCTCAGCCTCTTTGTCCACCTCCCCCATGGCCACGGACGCATCCCCTCCCTTTCGGGCCTTCCTCAGGAGGCTCGCAACGGTGGTCGTAGCCTGGGCACCCTTCCCTTCCCAGTACTCCACCCGCTCCATGTCCACAACCAGACGGGCAGGTTGGGAAAGAGGCCGATAATAACCCAGGCTCTCCACGAACCGGCCATCCCGGGGAGAGTCGCTGTCCGCCACGACAATGCGGTAGTGAGGCTGTTTCTTCCGGCCCATCCGCCGGAGTCGAATCTTGATGGGCATGGTCCCTCTTTGGTGTTGGATCGCCACGGCCCGCCCTTCGGCGGGCCAGAACAAGGCCCCAGGCTACATGGGCATGAAACCTCTGACCTGCTTCATGATCTTCTGCATTTCCTTGAACTGCTTCAGGAGGCGGTTCACCTCCGCCACCGGCCTCCCACTTCCCCGGGCGATGCGGGCCCGCCGGGACCCGTTCAGGATCTCGGGCTTCCGCCTCTCCTCCGGCGTCATGGAGAGGATGATGGCTTCGATGTGCTTCATCCTCCGTGGATCCACGTTGGCCGTTGGAAGCTTCGCCCCCACACCCGGGATCAACTTCACCAGCTGCTCCAGGGGGCCCATCCGCTGCACCTGCCGGAGGGTGGAAAGGAAGTCCTCCAGGGTGAACCTCCCCTTCCCCAGCACCTTCTCCTCCAGGCGGGCCTGCTCCTCCACATCCATGGCCGCCTGGGCCCTCTCCACCAGCCCCACCACGTCCCCCATCTGGAGGATCCTGCCCGCCAGGCGCCGGGGATCGGCCGAGTCCAGAGCATCAACTCCCTCCCCAACCCCCACGAACTTGATGGGCTTGCCCGTGACCCCGTGAATGGAGAGTGCCGCCCCACCCCTGGCGTCCCCGTCCATCTTGGTGAGGATCAGGCCCGTCAGCCCCAGGGCGTCGTCGAAGCCCTGGGCAATGTTCACCGCCTCCTGCCCCGTCATGGCATCGGCCACCAGCAGGATCTCCTGGGGCTGGAGCTCCGCCTTCAGCTTCCGTAGCTCCAACATCATGGGCTCGTCGATCTGCAGGCGGCCCGCCGTGTCCACCAGGAGGGCCTGCCTGCGTTCAGCCCGGGCTCGGCTCAGCGCCGCCCTTGCCACCGCCAGGACGTCCTCCCCTTCTTCCCCTCGATGCACCGGGAGGTCCACCTGGGCCCCCAGGTCCACCAGCTGGTCCACCGCTGCAGGCCGGTAGATGTCGCACGCCGCCATGAGGGGCTTCTTCCCCTGCCGGGCCAACCGCCTGGCCAGCTTGGCCACCGTGGTCGTCTTTCCGGACCCCTGGAGCCCAACCAACATGATGACCGTGGGTGGCGACGGAGCCCACTGCAGCCCCAGCGCCTCCTCTCCTCCGAGGAGCGTCACCAGCTCGTCATGGACGATCTTGACGATCTGCTGCCCCGGGGAGACCGACTTCAGAACCGCGTCGCCCAGGGCCTTCTCCTGCACCCTCTTGAGGAAGTCCCGGGTGACTTGGAAGTTGACGTCGGCTTCCAACAGGACCCGTCGGACCTCCCTGAGCCCCTCCCGGATCATGGGTTCCGTCAGGACCCCACGCTGCCGCAGCTTGGCCAGAACACCATCCAACTTTTGGCTCAGGTCGTCGAACATGAAGCAGGGGGCTTTCGGTCCATTTCCTCGGCAGCAACGGAGCTTGCTAAACTAGCCGCTTATGCTAGTCCTCTCAAGGCTGTCTGTGGGCTTTCCCATTTCTTCAGGGGCCCATGGGGGAGAGGCCCCGGCCCAGGGAGGACGGCGGCTGGCTTCATCCGTCCCCGCGGGCGACCGGAACCCTCCCGGTCCAAATCCGACGCCGAGCCACTGGCTTCATCTGCCCCCGCAGGCGGGGGGAGTCCTGCCGGCCCGAGTGGGCCACAGGGCTGCAAGTCTCCCCTGCCCTGGCAGGTGAGGGAAATTCCGAAGTGGGCGCACCCTCAACGCACCCTCAACGCACTCTCGACGCACCCTTGAGCATCGGCGTGGACATCCGGCCCATATGAAGAGTATTGTCGCGGCGCCCCGGCGGGCGCCGCTTCCTTGCGGCGGTGACTTCGCCCGTGGGGCGATGGGACGTCTGGATGCGGCTCTGGGCCAGGATCATGGCGATCTCGCCCCCTTGCCCTCTGGATCGAGGCATCTGGGCGGGAATCGCGCAGCCTAACCAGCGAATGGTGGCCTGCCGGGTGATCCTTTCTCCCCTGCCTGCTTGTGCCCGGAGGGGGCGCTACGAATCCCTCGGATGGCAGACCGTCGGCCGTGAGCTACCCGGAAGTCGTTGAGAACCAACCAGTTGGAAGAATCAGAGCAGGTTGATGCCCCCGCCACTCCCAGGTCTCCTCACCGTCTGCGTGGTGGGCCGTACCGGCGGGGATCTGGTGGAAGAGCTGCCGCTCTGGGCGGCTGGCCGCCTCACCGTGGCGCCCGATGATCCACCGCCTGTCG
>PXFI01000116.1 GCA_003564295.1 Gemmatimonadota bacterium
CACCACCCTCCCGACGAGGACGGAGCCGTCCACCAGCCGGAGCGTCTGCAGCGTGTCGCTGGGGAGGAACTGGCCGGCCGCCGGCGCGGCCTCAAGAGCCAGGGCGGCCAGCGCGACGGCAAGCAGCAGCGTCGTCCGGGCGGCTGTCTGCCGGAGTGAGGCCAGGGCGACGGCAAACAGGCTCTTCATCTCCCCACCAACAGTCCCACGCCCGTCACCCCGCCTCCGATCACCAGCAGGGTCAGGAGGGCCACGCCAGAGGCGACGGCGATGGTCCTGCCGTCATGCTGGAGAATGCCGAGGCCCATCCCGGCCACGGCGAAGGCTGCCATAATGTTGATTCCGGGAATCGGCACGGCGAGCACCACGGCCATGAGGATGCACACGGTCCCCTGTAAGCGCCCGGCCTCGGCCACCCGGGTCCAGCGGGGCTTCAGGATCCTGTCCAGGCGCCTGAGAGTCGGGAGGGTGTGGTCGATGGTCTTGTCCAGCAGCGATCGCTTCATGGTCCTTCTCCCCAGCCATCGGGGGAGCGGGAAGGAGGGGCCATGACGCACCATCAGCACACCGATGAGGAAGACGGGGATGGCCAGGATCAGGGAGAAGCCGATCATGGGGATGGTCTCAGGGAGGGCCAGGAGGAGTAGGAGGAGGCCGTGGGCCCGCCCCTCGGTGGCGGCGGTTATCTCGCTGAAGCTTATGCGCTCGGTGTCTTCCTCGCGTTCGGTCCGCTCCGCATCGCTCTCGGCGTTCTCCGCCTGCTGCTCGACGCGCTCCGCCTCCTCCTCGGCGCACTCTTCCCCCTCCTGGCGCTCACCGCGCTCTCCCGCATACCCTGCCTGCTCCGCCTGCTGCTCGGCGTGCTCCTCCCCCTCCTCGCGCAATGCGCCCTCTTCCCGCCCCGGCCTCCTGAGGGCCAACAACAGCTCGGAGGTGAGGATTGGGGGGGGGCTCGCCTCCAGCTCGGGAACGAGACTCACACGCCCCCCTCGGCCCCCGTCAGGAGGGGACCCAGGACCCACAGGACCACCCGGAAGTAGATGAGGAGTCCCACCACGTCCATGACCGTGGTGATGCCCGGGGAGGACGTGAGGGCCGGATCGATCCCGAACCTCCGGAAGATGAAGGGCATACTGGCCCCCACCAGGTTGGCCGTGATGCTGATGAGCACCATGGTGATGCCCAGGGCCACGGCGATCCGGGGCTCGGCACGGAAGATGAGGACGTAGAACGTCATGAACACGCCGAAGGCCACCCCCAGGAGGATCCCGGTGGCGAACTCCTTGCGGAACACCCGCAGGTAGTCCCGCAGCTCCAGCTCCCGAGTGGCCAGGGCCCGGACCACCAGCGTCGCCACCTGGGCTCCCACGTTCCCTCCGGTTCCGATCAGGAGGGGGATGAAGGCCGCCAGGATCACGATCTCGGCCAGGACCTCCTCGTAGTGGTGGATGACGTTGAAGGTGAGGGTCATGGACACCACCAGGAGCACCAGCCACGACACCCGCTTCCGGAAGAGAAGCCAGGCACTCGCCCGCACGTAGTCGATGTCGATGGGGGCCGCCCCCATGCGGTGGATGTCCTCCGTGGCCTCGTCCGTCACCACGTCCAGGACGTCGTCCACGGTGACGATCCCCACCAGGTGTCCTTCCGGGTCCACCACGGGCAGGACGGCGAAGTCGTGGTCCGCCATGATCTGGGCCACTTCCTCCTGGTCCGTGTCCGTAGTCACGTGGATGATGTGGGTATCCATCATCTCCGACACCCGCCTGTCCGGCGGGGCCACGATGAGCTCCCTGAGGGAGAGGACGCCCTTGAGCCGGTCGAGCGCGTCCACCACGTAGAGGTAGTAGATGGTCTCGGCGTCGGGAGCAGCCTCCCGGAGGAAGGCCAGGACCTGACGTGCGGTCATGGTGGCCCGGACCGAGACGAAGTCCGGGGTCATGATGCCCCCGGCCTCCTCCTCGTCGTACTCCGAGAGGGACTCGGCGACGGCCAGGATCTCCGGATCCAGGAGGGCCCGGACCTCTTCCGCCCGATCCGGGTCCCATTCCTCCATGGCCTGGAGGGTATCGGCCAGGTCGTCGGGGTGGAGCTCCTCCAGCACCCTGGTCACCTGGGGGGGAGGGAGGGCCTCCAGGAGCTCGGGCTGCTCCTTCAGGGACAGCTTGGAGAGGAGCTCGGCGGCGTCGTCCGGGTCCAGGGCCGCCAGCACCTGTTCCCGTTCTTCATCCGTCTCCAGCTCGTACCAGACCTCCAGGACCTGCTGGGGGCGCAGCTCGTGCAGGAGACCCTCCAGTGCGGGGGTCCCTTCCTCGCCCAGGGCGGTCTGGACGGCACTCAACAGGTTCTGGATGCCGGTGGTGGATTCCATGGGTCTCTTTCCGGCGGTTAGGAGACGCGAACCATCAAAAATATCACCCTTCCTCCTTCTTCTTCCAGTAGAAATACGCTGGAAGCCCCAAACCGATGATGAGGAGCCCCGCCATGGCGTTCCAGGTCTCGTTCACCAGCGTGTTGAGGGAGATGGCCAAAGCCGCCAGGATGAAGAGGATGGGTGTGAGGGGATACCCGAAGGTCCGGTAGGGACGATGCATCTCCGGACGCTTCTTCCGGAGGATGAACACAGCGCCCACGGTGAGGCCGAAGAAGATCCACTGGCCGAAGATGACGTAGGTGAAGAGCTGCTGGAACGTTCCCGACAGGCTCAGGACGATGGCCCACGCCCCCATGGCCAGGATGGAGAGGTGGGGTGTGCGGAAGCGGGGATGGACCTCGGAGATGTGCCGGAAGAAGAGCCCGTCCTTGGCCATGGCATAGTAGACCCGGGGCGAGGTCAGGAGAACCTGATTGGCGGCGCCCACGATAGAGATGAGGATGACCACGGCGATGATGGAGGCTCCCACGGGTCCGATGGCCACGCTCATGGCATCGCTGGCGACGCGGTCGGAGACGGCGATGGTCCCGGTGGGGAAGACGTACAGGTAGGCCAGGTTCGTCACCAGGTAGATCCCGATGATGGCCAGGGTGCCGATGAAGAGACCCAGGGGGAGGTTCCGGGCGGGCTCACGGGTCTCGCCGGCGCTGTAGGAAGCCGCCTCCCATCCTTTGTAGGCCCACAGGACGGCCACCAGGGCCACGCCGAAGCTGCCCGCCAGGCCCCAGGACAAGGGTTCGGTGGCGGGGGAGGTGAAGTGGGCCACGTCTCCTTCGGCGAAGAGAAAGACCACGAGGCACACCCCGGCCAGGGCGCCGAACTTGATGATGGTGAGGCCGTTCTGGACGTTGGCGCCCCACCGCACTCCCACGTAGTTCACCGTCACCAGGGCCACGATCATGGCCACGGCGAGGGCCTTCTCCGTCGCCGGGGAGAGATCGAAGAAGTAGGGGAGGTACAGGCTGGAGAAAGCCACCGCCAGGGTGGCCATGGATCCCGTGTCCACCACCAGGAAGAGGGTCCAGCCGAAGAGGAAGGCCACCCAGGGGCCGTAGGCCTCCCGGAGGTAGACGTAGGCTCCTCCGGCCTGGGGAAAGGACGCCGCCAGCTCGGCGAAGGCCAGGGCCCCGAAGAAGCTCAGCAATCCCCCGATCACCCACACCGACAGGAAGAGCATGGGGGAGCCCACCTGCCATGCGATGGCCGCCGGCACCAGGAAGATGCCGGAGCCGATGATCCCTCCTACCACGATGGCTACGATGTCCCAGAGGCCGAGGACACGAGGCAGGCCCACGGGGGTGGAGGTGTCGGAAGGGGAGTGCTGCATCTGGCGGCTCCAAGCGTACGGGGTTGCGCTGGCTCGGCGAATGGCCCGAGCCATCATCGTGGACCCGGCAAGGTCTGGCAAGATGCGGCGAACCGGGCGAAACTACTATGAGGGGCGTTGAGGGCTGCCGGCACGCTGCGGCCACCGGCGCGCCCTGGCTCTTGAGTGGCGATGCGGACGGGCTGGCGTGATGCGCTCACCGGCGCGCCCTGGCTCTTGAGTGGCGATGCGGACGGGCTGGCGTGATGCGCTCACCGGCGCGCCCTGGCGCGAACGCATGCGCCCTGTCTCGAACACACGCGAAGTAGAACTGTGAGGAAGGCATCATGACCAGGACTGTACGTCTGCTCGGACTGTGCTCGTTCTTGTGCGCCACGCTGCTTGCGGGGGCACTCCCCGGGTCGGCGGACGAGCTTCGGGAATCGGCGCCCCCGGCCGTCAGGGGCGCCCTCACTGCCCCCGGGGCCGAGGCGCCCGGATCTGAGCTCCGGGCCGTCCGGGACTCCCTCTCGGCCGAGGTGGATCGTCTCTTCGAGCAGTGGCACCGGCCCGATTCCCCGGGCGCTGCGGTGCTGGTTCTCCAGGGCGGCGAGGCGGTCCATGCCAAGGGATACGGGATGGCGAACCTGGAGCATGGTGTCCCCATCCGGACCACGTCGGTCTTCGACATCGCGTCGGTGTCCAAGCAGTTCGGGGCGTTCGCCCTCGCCCTCCTGGAAGCGGACGGACTCCTGTCGGTGGACGACGAGGTGCACCGCTACATCCCCGAGCTCCCGGACTTCGGGCGCCCCGTCACCCTGCGGCACCTGGTGCACCACACCAGCGGGATCCGTGACTGGCCCGGGACGCTGAGCATGGCGGGATGGGACTACCAGGACGTCCTCTCCTTCGAGCAGATTCTGCGCATGGCCTTCCATCAGAAGGACCTGAACTTCGATCCCGGCTCCGAGTACGCCTATTCCAACACCGGCTACAACCTCATGGCCGAAACCGTGGCCCGGGTGAGCGGGGTATCGTTCCGGGAGTTCTGCCAGGAGCGGATCTTCGGCCCCCTGGGGATGACCAGAACCCACTTCCACGACGACCACACGGAGGTGGTGCGGGACCGGGCCGACTCCTACCGCCCGGCCCCGGGGGGTGGGTATCGCTTCGTGAACAACTCCCTTACGGCTCTGGCCTCCAGCTCCCTATTCACCACCGTGGAGGACCTGGCCAGGTGGGTGGAGAACTTCGAGAGCCCGGTGGTGGGGGGACCCGAGGTGGTGGCACGGATGCACGAGCGGGGGGTCCTGAACGAAGGCGATACCATCCCCTACGCCTGGGGGCAGAGCACGCGCCGGTACCGGGGGCTGGAGACCTGGAGCCACACCGGTTCCTGGGCCGGATATCGGACGGCGTTGCTGCGGTTTCCCGAACAGCGGTTCGCGGTGGTGATCCTGGCCAACACCAGCAACATGAACCCGGCGAGGCTGGCGAACCAGATCGCCGACCTCTACCTGGACGAGCATCTCCTTCCTGAAGAGCCCGAGGAGCCGAGGCCGGAGCGGGAGCCGGAAGACCCTTGGGAGCCCACCCTGGCGGACTTGCATGAGTACGTCGGCGAGTACCGGAGTGACGAGCTCCATACCTCGTACTGGCTGGAGATCCGGGACGACGTCCTGGTGGCCCGCCACTTCCGTACCGGTGAACGGAGCTTCCGCCCCCGGGAGCCCGACCGGTTCCAGGCGGGTGGGTTCGGCGAGGTTCACTTTCTCCGGGATGACACCGGGGCCGTGGTGGCGTTCACGGCCAACCAGGCCCGGATCCGGGGGCTCCGGTTCGAGAGGGTGCGTTGAGGGGGTGGGCGGGACTCCGCCTGGACGCCGGGAAAGGCACCGGGTGACGTTACAGAATGGCGGGCGGGCCGGCCGCAAGCGTCCGGCTCGCCCCCTCCCTCCCTCGCTCTCTCTCTCCCTCCCTCTCTCCCTCCCTCCCGTCACCCCGTGCTCAGCCGCTCATGTCGGGTGCTCAGCCGCTCATGTCGGGCGGCTCAGCCGCTCATGTCCAGGGAGTAGCCCATGAGGAGGGCGCCCGTCCGCTGTCTCATGGTCCCGATCTCGCTCAGGTTACGCAGACCGAAGTTGTAGCGAGCCTCGAGCAGGATGGACCCGGGTCCGGCCGGCAACGACAGTCCGGCACCGATCATGGCGCCCAGGTCGATCTTCTTGCGGCCGTCGTCGCCGCAGTCGGTGCTGATGCCGCCGGTGATCTGGGTACAGCCGGTCTCGTAGGCGAAGGCCGGGCCGGCGTAGAGATGTGTCTGCATGCCCGCATCTCTCGTGGGCGACAGCACGAAGAGAATCGGGATCTCGACGTATTCCAGATTGATCTCGCTGCTCTCGGCGCCCACCTCCCAGAGGCTGCCCTTGGTCAGGTAGGTGAGCTCGGGCTGAAAGGCGAACGCTCCCATGTCGAAGCTCAGGAACCCGCCGCCGGCGAATTTGGTCAACCACTTCTGGCCTGGCTGCTCCTCGTCAAAAGACATCTTCGAGAAGCTAGGGCCCAGCTTGAAGCCGATGGTGGGACTCTGGGCATACCCGGGCAGGGTTCCGACGAGTCCGAGGGCCAGGGCCACGACCAGAGCACGTGCCAGCATCCGCATTTGA
>PXFI01000089.1 GCA_003564295.1 Gemmatimonadota bacterium
CCCTGGAGAGGGGAGATGTGAAAGGGAAGAAGGAGGAGACCCTCCTCCTCTTTCCCCGGAGGGATACCGGTCCCCAGCGCATCCTCATGGTGGGCTCCGGAGAGCCGGGAGATCTCGATGCCGAGATCCTCAGGCGGGTCATGGGACGGGCCGTCCGGGTGGCGGAGGGTCTGAAGCTGAAGGAGATCTCGGTCTGGCTGGATCCCTCCTGGCCCCCAGGGGAGGCCCTCGCCGCCCAGGCGATGACAGAGGGCGCCGTTCTGGCGGCCTGGCGCTTCCGGGAGCTCAAGACCCGTGACGATGACGATGATCCGGGCCCCGAAGTGTCGAAGCTGCTCCTCGTGGGTCAGGGTGACGAAGAGGCGGCCCGCCTGGGCCTTCGTATTGGACTGGCCCAGGCCCGGGGGGAGAACCTGGCCCGGACGCTCCAGGCCCGGCCCGGGAACGTGGCCACCCCAACGCACCTGGCTGAGGAAGCCAGGAGGCTGGCAAAGGAGTGTGGCTTGCAGGTCACGATCCTGGGCCCCAGGGAGATGGAGAAGGAAGGGATGGGTGCCCTGCTGGCCGTGGCTCGGGGCTCTGAAGAGGAACCCCGGCTCATCGTCCTGGAGCATAGGGGAGGCGGGGAGACGGACCGACCCATGGTCCTGGTGGGGAAGGGGCTTACCTTCGACACGGGAGGAATCTCCATCAAGCCGGCTTCGGGCATGGAAGAGATGAAGTACGACATGTCGGGAGGCGCCGCCGTCCTGGGGGTCATGCAAGCGGTGGCCGAGCTCGCTCTGCCGGTGAACCTGGTGGGCATCGTGCCCAGCAGCGAGAACCTCCTCTCGGGTAAGGCGGTAAAACCAGGGGACGTGGTGAGGACCCGGGAGGGAAAGACCGTGGAGGTGGTCAACACGGATGCCGAGGGGCGGCTCCTCCTTGCCGACGCCTTATCCTACGCCCGAACCTTCGACCCGGTGGCCATGGTGGACTGTGCCACCCTCACCGGGGCTACGGTGGTCGCGTTGGGGCATCTTGCCTCGGCCGTTCTGGGCAACGATGACGAGCTGGTCCGGGAGCTCCGGGAGGCGGGGGACCGGTCCGGCGAGCGATGCTGGCCCCTCCCCCTTTGGAAGGAATACCGTGAGCAGCTGGACAGCACAGTGGCGGACCTGGTGAACGTGGCAGGGCGTTATGCCGGTGCCATCACCGCGGCGGTCTTCCTCAAGGAGTTCGTAGGGGAGGTTCCCTGGGCTCATCTGGACATCGCCGGCACGGCCTACGGGGAAGGGAAGATCTCCTATCAGCGAAAGGGGGGGTTCGGCGTCCCCACCCGCCTGCTCCTGGAGTGGGTGAGGAGCCGCCTGGCGTGAGAGCCCCTTTCTTTTCCACAGCGATCCCCCTCCGGGGAATCACGCCGATCCTGTGGCTCCTGCTGGCCTTTCTCCTGGAGCCTGCCGGTCTTCCGGGACAAGTGGTTCCCGACACCATTCCGGAAGTTCCGATTGCCCAGGACACCCTGGCCCTCCAGGAAGTGTCCCCCGACACCATCCCCCCGGAGGACACCCTTCCGGCCGTCCAGCTCCCCGATTTTGCGCGGCCCGTTCCGGCGTCCTTCGAGACCGGGGTGTGGGAGTGGGACAGGGAGGCCATCCTGGGGAGCAGGGCTGTGACCTTGGCCGAACTCCTGGCCGGTATTCCTGGGATCGTCCTGGTCCGGGGAGGGGACTACGGGTCTCCCGTGGCCGTGTCGGCTTTCGCCGCCGGCGGGGACCGAATCCGGGTGTATCGGGACGGGGTGGAGGTCCTCCCTTTGGAAGGTAGCGTGCCGGATTTCAGTCGGCTCGGTCTGGGTGGCTTGCACTCCGTCCGGGTGGTCCGGGCGGTGGGGGAGCTTCGCATCGAGCTGTACAGCATCCTTGCCGACGATGGTCGCCCCTTCTCCCTGGTGGAGGCTGGGACGGGAGACCTGAACACCAACCTCTTCCGGGGGACCTTCGCCCATCCCAGGGCCCTCGGGGGCGTCGTAGCCCTATCCATGGACCGGATCGAAACCCAGGGACCTCGGGGACTGGAGCCGGGATCCAGCACCGGAGGTTGGGTACGCTATGCCCGGCCCCTCTGGGGTGGGGGAGTGGCCGTCCTGGACTACGCTTCCCGATCATCGGATCGGGGCACCTTCTACGAGCCGGGAAAGGTCTCCCGCTCGGATTGGTCCATCCGGACCCGGTGGAATCCTCTACCGGGGTTGGTGGGAGACCTTCACTACGCGTCTGCGTCCCTCAAGACCGAGGAGCCGGACACCTTTTCCTTCGGTCTCCAAAAGCGCACCCAGGTGGGAGCGCTGCTCGGGTACGACTCCGAGCTCGTCCGGGCACTGGGCAGGATCCAGAGGCTTTCGGGGGAGGGCCTTCCGTCCACCAAGGTCCGCCTGGAAGCCGAGGGCCGCATAGGGCGCTATGGAGGTGTGGCCGGGGAGGTGGACTGGGAGAAGTGGGAGGACCGCTCCCTGAGCCGCAACCGGTTTCGGGCCTGGACGGCTCCTCTCTACGGTCTTTCTCTCTTCGCCGAGACAGGGGGAGGTGAGTGGGGGCTACCATACCTGGCTCCCTGGGTTCCGCCTCCACCCGAGCCTGGGGACGAGGAGGGGGGGGAGCCCCCCCCGGCCGACTCGGCGAGGTATGTCCTTCCCGGTCCCCGGTTCGCGGAGCACAGCGGGTCCAGGCTTGGGGTCCGCTTCCGGTGGAGGGGGCTGGACCTGGCGGGTGCCCGGCTCCGGGTGGAGTCCGACAGTCTCTTCCTCATGGGGCTTCCCCTGGATCGCTCCGGGACAACGACAGGCGGGGGGACCAGGGACGGCTTCGAGTTGTCGGGGCGGATACCGGTCTACGTCCCGAAGTTGCCTTCGGGACTCCCTGGGTTGGCTCTGGTGGGGTCCTACCAATGGTGGGACCAGGCGGAGGAGGTGGCGCTCATCGCTGGCAGCGGAGCTACAAACGGAGAGGATTTGCCGGCGGACAAGGTGCCCTGGCGCTACCTTCCCCGACAGAGCTACCAGGCAAGCCTGTCGTTCCACGACATCTTCCTTCCCACGGAGAACCTGGAGGTCTGGTTCGACCTGGGCGTCCAGGGGAGGGATCCCATGGTGGTTCCGTTCCTCCAGGACGGTTCCCAGGGCCAGGCCATCCCGGGCGTGCCCGCCATGGTTCCCTTCTACCAGAGCTGGTTCGTCCGGCTCCAGATTCGGGTGGTTACCGTCCGGGCCTTCATCATGTGGGAGAACTTCACCTTGAGACAGCGGAACCAGGACATTCCCGGGAGAGTCTTTCCCGCCACCCGTTCCCTCTACGGGGTCCGGTGGACCATGTGGAACTGAGGCGGTTGCCCATGACGAGGTGCGAGCCATGATCCGCAGCATGACCGGGTACGGGGAGTCCATGGCGGATCTTCCCGAAGGTCGCCTCAGGGTGATGGTCAAGACGGTGAACCATCGCTTCTTCAACGCCCACATCCGCACCCCCCCCGGCTTCGAGCGTCACGAGGGGGAGCTCCAACAGTGGCTGAAGGCATTTTTCGCCCGGGGCCATGTGAACCTGATGGTAACCCTGGACCGGCGGGAGGGACCCGACCCCACCGTGTTTCCCCGGCTGAACCTGGAGCTGGCGCGCCATTACCGAGACCTCCTGGAAACCCTGAGGAGCGAGCTCGGCCTTCCGGGACAGCTGGATCTTGCCACTCTTCTCAGATTCGGAGATCCTCTCCAGCACCCGGGGAGCTCCGGTGCCGCCCCGGCCGTGGACGCGGCCCTTCTGCAAGAGCTGGTTGAGGCGGCGGCCCGGGAAGCCCTGGCCGGGAGAGAGCAGGAAGGCCGCCGCCTGGAGGAAGATCTCCTCAAACACCTGGATACCATGGAGGCTCTGGTGGGCACGGTGGAGGAGAGAGCTCCCCTGCGTCTGCTGGCTGAACGAGATCGCCTCCAGGCCGCCGTGCGGGAGCTGACCCAGCAGGAAAGTCTGGACGAGGACCGCCTGGCGAGAGAGATCGCCTATCTGGCGGAACGCTGGGACATCAACGAGGAGATCGTTCGGCTCCGGGCACATCTGAGAGCGTTCCGGGAGACCCTCCAGCGGGGAGACGGGGAGCCTGTGGGGAAGCGGTTGGGCTTCCTGGTCCAGGAGATGCACCGGGAGGCCAACACCATCGCTTCCAAAGCCAATGACCTGGACATGGCCCACGCCTCCGTATCCGTCCGGGAGGACATCGAGCGGCTCCGGGAGCAGCTGGAGAACGTGGAATGACAAGCCTTCAACCCAAGGCGGCCCCGGTGGTCTTGTCGGCTCCCAGCGGGGCGGGTAAGACCACCATCGCACGGGCCTTGGTGGAGGGGGAGGAGGATTTCGCCTTTTCCGTCTCCGTCACCACCCGAGCCCCGAGGGCCGGCGAGGCGGACGGCAAGGACTACTGGTTCGTTGCCGACAGCGAGTTCCGGGAGATGGTGGTCCGGGGAGAGATGGCGGAATGGGCCGAGGTCCACGGGGAGCTCTACGGAACGCCCATGGAGAGCCTGGTCCGGGCTGCCGCAGCCGGGAAGCACGTGATCCTGGACATCGACGTCCAAGGTGCCCGGCAGATCCGGGAGGCCGTTCCCGAAGCGCTCCTTCTGTTTATCTTACCACCGTCGATGGAGGAGCTCCTGCGGCGCCTGAAGGCTCGGGGTACCGAAGGGGAAGGGGCTATCCGTCGCCGTCTGGCCACCTCCCTGGACGAGCTGACGGCCGCCGAGGCATTCGATTTCTTTGTGATCAATGACGATCTCGAGCGCACCATCGGCGAAGTCCGGACCCTTGCCCGGGCGGGTGCTCCACCGCCGGGAGGTTGTTCGGGAACCCTGGAGGAGGCCAGGAAGCTCCGGGATGACGTGGAAGCCCTGCTGAAGCAGGAACGGTTGCCCTGAGGTCATGAACAGGACGTACAATCCATGCGTGTGTTTACTCCGAACGAAGTTGCAGGTAACACCGGCGGCAAATACCTGGGTGTCCTGGTGGCGGCCAGGTATGCCCGGGAGCTGAATGCCCTCCCAAGGGAGACCCTGCCCCTGGGGCAGGGAAAGAAGCTCACGACCCGGGCCCTGGACGCTCTCATCTCCGGACAGATCGAGTTCCGGCTGGTGAAGCGGCGGAAGCGGGAGGAGTAACCCGCCATGGCCGTCAGGGCAATCCAGCCGAGGCACCCCTGGGAAGGGAAGCGGGTGGTCCTGGGTGTCACGGGTGGGATCGCGGCCTACAAGTCTGTCCAACTGGCCAGGGATCTCACCAGGCTCGGTGCCATGGTGGATGTGGTCATGACCGCTGGAGCCCAGCGCTTCGTTCAGCCCCTGTCCTTCCAGGGGGTTACGGGACGGGAGGTCTTCACGGATCTCTTTGCCGGCTCGGGTCCCGCGGCCCACATCCGCCTGGGAGTGGAGGCCGATGCGGTGGTGGTAGCGCCGTCCACGGCGGACTTCCTGGCCCGGGCCGCCCAGGGGCTGGCCGATGATCTCCTCACCACTCTCCTCCTGGTTACCCGGGCCCCGGTGGTGCTCTGCCCGGCCATGAACGAGCGGATGTATACCCATCCCCAGACCCAGTTGAACCTGCGGCACCTCCGGGAAGGGCTGCACTACACCCTGGCGGGCCCCGCCGAGGGTGCCCTGGCCCATGGGGAGGGGGCCGGGCCGGGCCGCATGCTGGAGCCTCAGGAGATCGTGGAGCATGTAGGGCGGGCTCTGGGCCGGGACCCCGCCTGGGAAGGCCGTGAGGTCCTGGTGACTGCCGGGCCCACCAGGGAACCCCTGGACCCTGTGCGTTTCCTGGGCAATCGCTCCTCGGGACGTATGGGATTCGCCCTGGCCGGAGCCGCCTGGCGCAGGGGGTCGAAGGTGACCCTCGTGACCGGTCCTTCCCCACTCCCTGATCCCACCGGCGTGACGGCCAAGAGGGTGGAGACTGGAGAGGAGATGAAGGAAGAAGTGCTTTCCCACCTCCACCGGGCGGACGTTCTCATCTTCGCCGCCGCCGTCTCGGACTTCCGGCCCGAAGAGCCCGGAGACAGGAAGCTCAAGAGATCCCGGACGGGCGATGGCATGGAACTGCGCCTTTCTCCTACTGCGGATATCGCCCTGTCCACCCTGGGGAATCGCAAGACCGGAGCGGTGGCGGTGGGGTTCGCTCTGGAAACTGAAGACCTGATTGAGAATGCACGCCGGAAGCTGAAGGAGAAGGGCTTTCACCTCATGGCGGCCAACAACGCCCTGGATGAGGGAGCCGGATTCGAGGTGGATACGAACCGGATCACCCTTCTGGACGCAGAGGGCGGCGTGGAGGAGCTTCCTCTCCTCCCGAAGGAGGAAGTGGCGGAGAGGATCCTCGACCGGCTCACCCACCTCTTCCAGGACGCCGAGTGACCAGGACCCCCATCACACCAGGGCAGGTGGCCCGCCACCTCCGCCAGCAGGGAGAGCTTGGCGGGAATCCCGTCTTCCTCGGCGATCTCAGCGCTGAAGAGGCCCTCCTCCTGGTGGTGGGGGGCCGGGACAAAGAGATCTCGTCGAAAGACCCGGGCACCGGCGCGGACGGAGTGGGGACTCCGCCGGGTTCGGTGCTTCCGGATTACGAGGCTCTCCGGTCCGAGGCCCTGGCCTGCTCGCGTTGCAACCTGGCCCAGACCCGGACCAACGTGGTCTTCTCCGACGGAAACCCGTCGGCCCGTCTGGTGGTGGTGGGAGAGGCGCCGGGTGCCGAGGAGGACAGGACGGGTCGTGCCTTCGTGGGACGGGCCGGGAAGCTCCTGGACCTCCTCCTTGGGACCATCGGCATGGCCAGAGAGAGCTCCGCCTACATCTGCAACGTCCTGAAGTGCCGGCCGCCCGGCAACCGGAACCCCCTTCCCGGGGAGATGGAGGTCTGCTCTCCCTTCCTCCGCCGGCAGATCGAGCTCATCGTGCCCGAGGCGATCCTGGCTCTGGGAGCTGTTTCCGGTCAGTTCCTCACCGGCAAGGGATTGCCCCTGGGGCAGCTTCGAGGAGAAGTGTATAGTTACGGAGGGGCGCCCGTGGTGGTGACCTACCACCCGGCAGCCCTCCTTCGGAATCCGGGCTGGACCCAGGCGACCTGGGACGACCTCCAACTCCTCCGGCAGGTCCTGGACGGGGCATGAAGCAGGGGCTCCGGGACGAGCCACAAGACCGTTCGGTGCGCCCGCCGGGAAAGTAGAGCCGCTAGACCGTGAACGCTCCAGATCCCGTGACAATGTCCCCCCCCGCGGGCTTCGATCGGCAACCTCCCTTCTCGCCCGAAGCCGAGGTATCGGTCCTCGGGGGGATGCTCATCGACAGGGACGCCGTGGCCCGGGCCGTGGAGATCGTCCGGGACTCCATGTTCTTCAGGGAAGCCCACCGGCGGCTCTATCGGTCCATGGTGCGCCTCTTCGAACGGGGTGATGCCATCGACGTCATTACCCTGAGCGAGGATCTCAAGAAGACGGGGGAGCTTGATGCTGCCGGGGGTCTGCCCTATCTGGCGGAACTCCTGGATGCGGTTCCCACCGCCGCCAACATCGAATACCACGCCAGGATCGTTCGGGAGAAGGCTCTTCTCAGGCATCTCATCGACGCCGCCTCCACCATCATCCGGGATGTCTACGACCAGGGCGAGCGCTCCGTGGAAGAGGTCCTGGACGAGGCGGAGCAGCGGGTCTTCAAGGTGGCTCAGAGCCATGACCGAGGAGGGTTTCTATGGATCAAGGAGATCCTCTGGCCCACCTTCGAGCACATCGAGCGCCTTCAGGAGTCCCAATCGGGTCTCACGGGGGTGTCCACGGGATTCCCCGACATCGACCTGCTGACCAGCGGTCTCCAGCGGGGCGATCTCTGCATCGTGGCAGGCCGCCCCTCCATGGGCAAGACCTCCTGGGTGCTGAACGTGGCCCAGAACGCGGCCATCGAGCACAACACTCCCGTGGCCATCTTCTCCCTGGAAATGTCCAAGGAACAACTGGTCCAGCGCCTCCTGTGCGCCGAAGGGAGGGTGGACAGCCAGCGCCTCCGGAGGGGAGAGCTCACGGACGAGGAATACAAGCGCCTCGCCGCGGCGGCAGGGCACCTGAATACCGCTCCTCTCTGGATCGACGATTCTCCCGCTAGCACCGTGCTGGAGATGCGGGCGAAGGCCCGAAGGCTCAAGGCCGAGACGGAAGTCGGGCTTCTGGTTATCGATTACATGCAGCTCATGACGGGCCACGGCAGGTCTGAGAGCCGGGTCCAGGAAGTGAGCGAGATTTCCAGGGGGCTGAAGGCTCTGGCCCGGGAGCTGGATGTGCCGGTGGTGGCCCTCAGCCAGCTCAGCCGGGCACCTGAGGGGAGGCCCGACCGGCGGCCTCACCTGTCGGATCTCCGGGAGTCGGGATCCATCGAGCAGGATGCCGATCTGGTCATGTTCCTGTACCGGCCCGAGTACTACTATGGTTCGGTGGACAAGGACGGGAACTCGCTGGAAGGGAAGGCCGAACTGATTATCGCCAAGCAGAGAAACGGTCCCACGGATAGCGTGAATCTCTTCTTCCACAAGGCCTACACGCGTTTCGACTCCGTGACCGCCCAGGAGCCCGAAGGCTTCACCGGTGGGAAGGGCTCGAAGGCCGCGTTCCCGGCGCGCTGAGAGCAAATCCGTGAACCCAACGCACCCGGGGACACGGCAGGCCTGGACCGTGGGAGTGGCAGTGCCTGCCGCCGGGAGCGGCAACCGTATGGGTGGGCTACGCAAGCCCTTCGTGGAGTTGGACGGCGAACCCATCCTCCTCAGGGCCCTCCGGCCGTTTCTGGGGCACCCGCAGGTGGTGGCTGTGGTGGTGGCCCTTGGTGAAGAGGATCTCAGGGATCCGCCCGCCTGGCTGGTGGGGGCCGATCCCCGGGTCTGTCTGGTGCCGGGTGGTAAGACGCGGGGGGACTCGGTTCGAGCGGCGCTGGAGGCCCTGCCCACTTCCGTAGATGTGGTGGCGGTCCACGACGCTGCAAGGCCCCTGGTCACGAGGGCCATCATCGACCGTTGCCTGGGGGAGGTGGGGCCCGGCCGGGGAGCGGTGGCCGGGTGGCCGGCTGTGGACACGCTCAAGGAGGTGGACACGGAGGGGAGAATCGTGGGTACCCCGGCCCGGGACCGGATCTGGCACGCCCAGACACCCCAGCTGTTCCCGGCTGGCATGATAAGAGAGGCTTATGGGGAGGCGGCTCGGTGGGGCATGGTGGATACCGACGATGCAGCTCTCGTGGAACGGATCGGGGGTGAGGTGGTGATGGTTCCAGGGAGCCCGTCCAATATCAAGATCACGTTGCCGGGGGATCTGGCTCTCGCCGAGGTCCTCCTGCGGTCGGGGGCGGAGTAGTGGCCCCCAGGCTTCTGGACTTCTGCGGCGGGGTGCCAGCCCCGGACCTGTTGGGAGCCGTGGTGGATCACCTACGCCATCAGAGGCTCGTGGCCATGCCTACCGAGACGGTCTACGGCTTCAGTTGCCTCCTCGAGGAATCGCCCCTTTCCGAAATCAAGCGGCTGAAGGTCAGGGAAGGGGAGAGGCCCTTCCTGCTGCTCATCCCCCACGCCGGGGTCGTTTCACACCTGGACTGGACCCCGGAAGCCCGGGCGTTGGCAGCCACCTTCTGGCCCGGTGCCCTCACTCTCGTTCTCCGGGACTCCAACCGGACCTTTCCTGCCGGAGTCCGAAGCCTCCAGGATGGCGTTGCCGTTCGGATAAGTCCCCACCCGGTGGCCCGGGCCGTGGTGGAGCGGGTGGGGGAAGCCATGGTGTCCACCTCTGCGAACCCCCCCGGTGGGGCTCCCGCCCTGACAGCCCAGGAAGCCCTGGAGGCAGCTGTGGCGCTCGGGGCGGGTGACAATCTCTGGGTCCTGGATGGAGGCCCCCTCCCTCCTTCAGAGCCCTCAACCATCCTGGACTTCACCGGTCCGAAGCCTTTGGTGCGGCGGGTCGGGGCTATTCCCCTTCACCGGGTACGGAGCGTTTTGCCGGATGTCCGTGGTCCAGCCTGACCCCCCCTCTCCCGGCTCTGCGCCGCTTCGCCTGCTCTTCGTGTGCAGTGGGAATACCTGCAGGAGCCCCCTGGCCGAGATCCTGGCCCACAGCGTAGCCCGACGAGGGGGGATGGGCTCAGTGGAGGTTCGCTCCGCCGGTACCTCCGCCGTACCGGGATCGCCGGCCAGCGGCGGGGCTCGGAGAGTGGCCCTCCGCCACGGCCTTTCCCTGGAGTACCATTCCTCCACACAATTGTCCGCCGAGCTGGTTGGGTGGGCGGACATAATCATGGCCATGGGGCCGTCCCACATGGAGGCCATCAAGGCATTGGGGGGAGGGGAGAAAGTCGTCCTTCTGGGGGCCTTCGCAGAAGGAGTGGAGGGGGAAGGAAATGGAAGTGGTCTCGCAGTTCCCGATCCCTTTGGAGGAGATGACGGAATGTACCAGGAGACCCTGGAAACCCTGGAACGATACGTAACACTGGCCATGAGGCGGATGGCCGGAGGAAACGGTTGAGCATGCCTGAGGTCACATCCCAGACCAGGGTCTTCGCCCTGGTCGGCGATCCGGTGTTCCATTCTCTCTCCCCCACCATCCAGAACGCGGCCATGGCCGATCTGGAGCTGGATGGGGTGTACGTGGCTCTCCGGGCCGGTGCGGAAGAGATGGTGGGGTTCATGAAGGGGCTGGCCCGGAGCGGCGGAGGCGGGAACATCACGCTTCCGCACAAGGAGAAGGCGGCCACTGTGCTGGACGTCTCCTCTCCGGCCGTGAAGCGGACCGGGGCTTGCAACACCTTCTGGCTCAGGGACGGGAAGGTACACGGTGACAACACAGACGTGGAAGGGTTTTCCCGGGCTCTGGAAGGATTCCTGGGAGAGCCCCCGGAGGGGCTCAAGGTCCTGGTTCTGGGAGCCGGAGGGGCTGCCCGGGCCGGTCTCGTCGCTCTCATGGATGGCGGCGCCGAAGAGGTCCGTCTCCTCAACCGGACCCAGGACCGGGCCCGTGTGGTGGCGCGCCGGATCGGAGGAGCCAGGGTTCGTGTGGTGGACAACATCAGGGAGTTGGATGGGAAGGCTTTCGATCTGGTGGTAAATACCACCTGCCTGGGCCTTCAGCCCGACGATCCCCTTCCCCTGGACCTCGAGCGCCTCAAGCAGGTAGGGGGTGTGATGGATCTGGTATGCCGACGTGGTGCTTCACCCCTCGTGGAAGCGGCCCGGGAGCTGGGAATCAGAGCCACGGACGGCTCCGAGATGCTTATCCAGCAGGGGGCGGCGGCCTTCGAATGCTGGTGGGAGAGGAAGCCGTCCCTTCGGGTCATGAGGGCCGCCCTGGAGAGGGGCCAGCGACGTTGAGGATCCATGCTCTTGCCCGAGGCCTCCTGGAGCTTCTCCTTCCCCGGGCCTGCTTGGGCTGCAGGGACCGGGTACCCCCGGAGGACGTCAATGGGCTCGTTTGCGCCCGGTGTCGGACGCTTCTCCGACGGCCGCCGGCTCCCCGCTGCGCCCGCTGCGATCTTCCGGTAGGTACGGGCGGCCCACGCTCCGAGGTTTGCCTCGAATGCCGGGACTGGCCTCCGACCCTGGCTTCGGCCAGGGCGGCGGTGGTCATGGAGTCTCCGGCGGACGCCCTGGTGCATGCCCTGAAATATGGGGGTTGGCGGGACCTGGGGGAGATGATGGGCGCTCGGATGGCCGCCGTTCCAGTTCCCGTCGGTGGTGATCCGGTGATCGTCCCCGTTCCCACCACGGAACAGCGCCGCCGGGAGAGGGGATACAACCAGGCCGAGGTTCTGGCCAGGGTCGTGGCCCGACTCCGGGGAATCCCGCTGGTGGACGGCCTGGAGCGTCCTGGAGGACGTTCCCAGGTACGTTTGAATCCCCAGGAGCGGCTGTCCAATGTCATGGGGTCCTTCGTCCTGCGCTCCGGCCTCGGCTCCTGCATTCGGGAGAGGGACGTTATTCTCTTGGACGATGTGCTAACCACGGGGGCCACGGCGCTCTCGGCGACCGTTGCCCTGAGCGGGGGGGGAGCAAGATCGGTTCACCTCCTCACCTTTGCCAGGGCAATCCCGTTCCAAGCCGAGGGGCGGCGACATTCCCCGAACTAACCAGTTTCCCGTTTCCACCTGGACACTTGAACGGAGGAGGAGTTTTCCATGGCACTCAGAGTCGCCATCAACGGATTTGGCCGAATCGGACGTCTGGTCCTCAGGGCCGCGAAGCAAGCAAACCGGGGAGATCTGGATTTCGTGGCAGTGAACGATCTCACCGACAATCGGACACTGGCTCACCTTTTCAAGTACGACTCCGTGCACCGGACCTATCCCGGCCCAGTGGAGGCTACCTCGTCGGGCTTCCTGGTGGACGGGAATGAGGTGCAGGTCTTCAGCGAGAAGGACCCGGCGAAGCTTCCGTGGAAGGATCTGGGGGTGGATGTGGTGGTGGAATCCACAGGTATCTTCCGGGACCGGGAGGGAGCCGGAAAGCACCTGCAAGCCGGTGCCAGGAAGGTCATCATCACCGCTCCGGCCAAGAAGGAGGACGTAACCATCGTCCTGGGAGTGAACGAGGGCATGTACGATCCCCGGAGCCACCACATCATCTCCAATGCCTCCTGCACCACGAACTGCCTGGCCCCGGTCGTGAAGGTCCTTCTGGAGGCTTTCGGGATCCGAAAAGGGCTCATGACCACCATCCATGCCTACACCAACGACCAGGTTCTCCTGGATACTCCCCACAAGGATCTCCGCCGGGCCCGAGCCGGGGCCGTGTCCATGATTCCCACCACCACCGGGGCGGCGAAGGCCACCTCCCTGGTGATACCGGAGGTGGAGGGAAAGATGGACGGCATGGCCATCCGGATCCCCACCTCCAACGTTTCCCTGGTGGACCTCACCGTGGAAGTGGAGAAGACCACCAACCCAGACGAAGTGGTGGAGGCCTTCCGCGAGGCCGCCCAGGGGACCCTGAAGGGCATCCTCCACGTCTCGGAAGAACCTCTGGTCTCGGTGGACTTCACGGGACATCCTGCCAGCTCCATCGTGGATGCGCCGAGCACGGCCGTCATGGGCGGGACCCTGGTCAAGGTCCTGGCCTGGTATGACAACGAATGGGGGTATTCGGAGCGAGTCGTGGACCTGGTCCGCTTCGTGGGGGATCGGCTCTGAGCCCGGAGGGGGCCGACCTATCTTCCAGCCGCCCCCCGTTCCGCAATCCCGGAGGGAACGATCATGTCAGTCCTCACCATCGCCGACCTGCCCAGCGGGCGCGTGGCGGACAGCCGCGCCCTGGTTCGGGTGGATTTCAACGTGCCTCTGGATTCCCAGAGCCGCGTCACGAATGACACACGGATTGTCCAGGCCCTTCCCACCCTGATCCATCTTCTGGAACGAGGTGGGGCCCTGGTGGTCACCTCCCACCTGGGTCGACCGAAAGGCGAACCGGATCCCGCCTTGTCCCTCCGGCCGGTGGCGGAGCACCTGGCTGGGTTGCTGGATTTCCCAGTCCACTTCTCCGAGGAGTTGGTGGGTCCCGCTGCCCGGGAGGCCGTGGAGGAGTTGGCTGGGGGGGAGCTTCTCCTCCTGGAAAACACCCGGTTCCATCCAGGGGAAACGAAGAATGATCCGGAGCTTTCCCTCGCCCTGGCGGCTTACGGAGACTTCTACGTGAACGATGCTTTCGGTAGCGCCCACCGGGCCCATTCATCCACGGTCGGGGTTGCCGAGCAGATTCGGGAAAAGGGAGGGGAGGCGGTGGCGGGCTTCCTCATGGAGAAGGAGCTCCGCTACCTGGGGATGGCCCTTGAAGATCCAACTCCTCCCTTTGTGGCTCTTCTCGGTGGTGCCAAGATCTCCGGGAAGATCGACGTCATCCGATCCCTACTTCCCAAGGTGGACCGGCTCCTGGTGGGTGGTGCCATGGCCAATACCTTCTTCCGTGCCCTGGGCCTGGAGACGGGGGACTCTCTCGTGGAGGAGGACCGGGTGGATCTGGCCCGGGGCGTTCTCCAAGAGGCTGGCGAGAAGATCCTCCTCCCCGTTGATTGCGTGGTGGCTCCCGAGATCGCCGATGCTGTCGACACGCGAGAGGTCGCCCGTGATGAGGTGGGGCCGGGGGATCGCATCGGTGACATCGGCAGAGGAAGCCGGGATCTGTTCGCCCAGGTTCTGGAGGGTGCCCGGACGGTGCTGTGGAACGGACCCATGGGCGTGTTTGAGATGAGCCCCTTCGCCGGCGGTACCCTGGCGTTGGCACAGGCGGTGGCCAGGGTCACGGAGAAGGGTGGGATCACCATCATCGGCGGCGGTGACTCGGTGGCGGCGGCGGAGATGGCAGGGGTGGCGGATCGTCTCAGTCACGTTTCCACCGGTGGGGGAGCCTCCCTGGAGTTCCTCTCCGGAGCCGTTCTGCCAGGGGTCGCGGCACTGCAGAGCCGAAAAGGAGGAGCATCATGAAGCCCAGGCCCGTCATCGCGGGAAACTGGAAAATGAACATGGATCCCCTGGAGGCCCGGGAATTCTTCCGTGCCTTCCACCCTGAGTTCTCCCCCGGAAGGCACCCGACACTTCTCATCTTTCCGCCCTTCGTAACCCTGGCGGCCGCCCTGAACGCCCGTCCCGAGGATCCACGGGTGGAACTGGGCGTGCAGAACATCTTCTGGGAAGAATCGGGAGCCTTTACCGGCGAGGTGTCGGCAGTTCTAGCCCGGGCGGCCGGTGCTACCCACACCCTCATCGGTCATTCCGAGCGCCGCCACGTCTTCGGAGAACAGGACGAGGATGTGGCACGGAAGGTGGGCGCCGCGCTCAAGGCCGGGCTCGTTCCGGTAGTGTGCGTGGGAGAGACCCTGGAAGAGCGCCGGGGAGGGCGCCTCCAGGAGGTGATCCTCCGGCAGCTGGATGCCGTTCTGCCGGTCCTCTCCAATGATGCTGACGCCACTTTCATTCTGGCCTATGAACCGGTCTGGGCCATCGGAACGGGGGAGACCGCCACCCCCGACGATGCTTCCCAGGCCCACGGCATGTTGCGGAGGCGCCTCCAGGAGCGCCTGGGCGACGTTCGGGCCGCCGATACACCCATCCTTTATGGGGGGAGTGTGAAACCCGACAATGCGGCGGAGCTTCTCCGGGCTCCGGAGGTGGACGGTGTGCTGGTAGGTGGAGCAAGCCTGGACCCGGCCTCATTCCTGGCCATTGCCCGGGCTGGAATGCCGTTGACATGACAAGACCGTCAGAAGATGTTTATATGCTCTGCCACACTCCAACTGGACTCAGGTGATGTACGGTTTTCTGCTGGTTCTTCTGGTGCTCGACGGACTCTTCCTGGCGGTCGTCGTCCTCCTCCAGGCGGGAAAGGGAGGCGGCCTGGCCGCCATGGGCGGTGGGGTCACCGCTACCGAGGGTATTCTTGCGGGCCGACAGGCCACCACGGTGCTTACCCGGGCCACCTGGAGCGCCGGGGCCCTCTTCATGGGGCTGGCCCTCGTCCTTTCCATCCTTTCCTCACGGACGGAGCAGCCCAGATCCATTCTCCTGGACGATCTGCGGCAGACCGCACCGGCTCCCGAGCCCATCCTTCCGGGAGTCCAGGATCCGCCGCCTGTCGGTGATCCGGAGCGCGGGGTCGAGGGTGGAGGGGTCCTGCCCCCCATCGGCTCTCCCGACGGCGGACCCGACGGCACCTGATCCAGTCTTGAAGTTTCGGACCGTGGCCTCGAGCTTGGGCCGACTTTGGCAGGATCCCATGAACTGAACATCCGAGGGATCGAAAGAGAACCGCACAAGGGAGGACCAAGGGTGGCACGGATCGAGGTGCCCATGCCCCAGATGGGTGAATCCATCGCCGAGGGCACGGTATCGAGATGGCTCAAGCAGGTAGGTGAGACCGTACAGAGGGACGAGCCTCTGTTGGAGATCTCCACCGACAAGGTGGATGCGGAGATCCCCTCCCCAGCGGGCGGAACCCTGGTGGAGATCCTGGTGGAGGAAGGGGCTACGGTTGAGGTGGGTACCGTCGTTGCCTATGTGGACCCCGAGGCCACCGGCGTTTCTGCCCCCCCCCAAGAGGCTCCGGAAGAGTTGCCCGAAACGGGGCCATCCCCGGCCCCGGAGCCAGGGAAGGTGGAGGAGCAAGCCCCCGCCCCTCCCTCGACGGCTCCGCCCCCGGCCATGGCTCCCCCTGCTGAGACGCCCCCCGAGCCCGAGGAGCCGGCTGATTCCGCCGAAGACCGACTGCGGGCCCGCTCGACTCCGGTGGTCCGGAAGATTGCGGAGGAGCATGGCATCGACCTGGCGGAGGTCCCGGGCACGGGCCATGCGGGACGGGTCACCAAACAAGATGTCTTAGGATACCTGGAGGAAAGGGAAGGGGAGGCCGAGACGGCTCCCTCCGCCGCCCCGACGGAAACCCGGCCCCAACCCGTGTCGCCCCCGGCCTCGCATGCCGCACCTACCATCGAGCCCCAGCTCCCGTCCGCCGCCCCCTCGGACCTCTGGAACCGGTTCTACAGCCAGGTCCAGCACCCGGAGTTCCCGGTGCGCCCACCGGACCGGGTGGAGACCATGGACAAGATCCGCCGCCTCACGGCGGAGCACATGGTGGTGGCCAAGAGGGTGGCGCCCCACGTTCACTCCTTCATCGAAGTGGATTTCACCCGCATCGACCAGGTCCGGGGCGCCAACCGGATCCAGTGGTCCCGGCAGGGGACCAAGGTGTCCTACACCGCCTTCGTGGTATGGGCCTGCTCCCGCGTGCTCAGGGAGTTCCCCCAGGTCAACGGCACCGTATCGGGGAACAACCTCATCTACCGCGGCAACGTGAACGTGGGGGTGGCGGTGGATCTGGATCCCGGCCTCATCGTTCCGGTGATCCACGACGCCGACGAGCTCAGCCTATTGGGCATCGGGAAGCGGATCGTGGACCTGGCCGAGCGGGCGCGGAGCCGCCGCTTGATTCCCGACGAGATCCAGGGGGCCACCTTCTCCATCACCAATCCCGGGGTACTGGGCACGGTGGTGGGGATGCCCATCATACCCAAGGGTACTTCGGCCATTCTTGGAACCGGCGCCATCGAGAAGCGTGTCGTGGTGGTGGAAGACCCCTCCTCCGGGACCGACGCTCTGGCTATCCGAAAGCGCTCCTTCTTCTCGCTGGGCTATGATCATCGAATCGTAGATGGTGCCGACGCTGCCCGCTTCCTGGCCCGGCTCAAGGAGCTCCTGGAGACCTTCCCGGAGGATGCCTGATACGAAGCTCCAACCCCTGCAGGCACGGTGGCTTGGCCGCGTGCCCTACCAGGAGGCCCTGGCCGTCCAGGAGGACATGGTGCTTCGGCGGAAGGCCGGTGAGATACCCGACCAGCTGATTCTTCTGGAACATCCCCATGTGGTGACCCTTGGAACCTCTTCCCGGGCGGAGCACCTCCTCCTCTCGCCCGACGAGATGGAGGCGAAGGGGATCCAACTCTTCCGGGTGGGGCGGGGCGGGGACGTCACCTACCACGGCCCAGGACAGCTGGTGGGGTATCCCATCCTCAGCCTGGCGCCTGACCGCAAGGACCTCCATGGCTATCTGCGAGACCTGGAATCGGTCCTCCTCTGCACCCTGGAGGATTTCGGGATCATGGCAGAGAGGCGGAAAGGGCTCACGGGTGTCTGGTCGGACCAGGGGAAGGTGGCGGCCATCGGGGTCCGGGTGTCTTCCGGATGGATCACCTCCCACGGGTTTGCCCTGAACGTGGATCCTGCCCTGTCTTTCTTCTCCACCATAGTGCCCTGCGGCATCCAGGACCGGGCGGTGACCTCCATGAGCCGCATCCTGGGACGCGCCCTGTCTCTCCAAGAGGTCTGTCCCGCCATCCTGCGGTGTTTCGGAGCCGTATTCAGGCGAGAGCTATTTGTTGTCTAGACAACAAATACGGGAGATGTCCCCTTTCAGATCCTGGATGACACGCGAGGCGAAGTTTCGAATTCCCGAACCTGTACCGGTCCATCGGTCAAGGGGTATCCAGGGGCAATCAATCTGTTTACGAAGGGCACCGGAGGGAGGATTCCATGCAGGATCGGTCGTGATAAAGCATTGTGTAAGAGGGATATAAGCCGTAATAGGCATCTACCGACCTGGGTATGAACGAGACTCTTGACCAACGTGGGTCAGGAGTGAATTATGAGGATGCATTCCTGATGCGGGCTGCGGAAACGATGGCGCAGGTCATCCTTCCAGCAGATCAGGTTTGCAGGCCACCGGGCGGGACGCCGCCGCGATGGCAGCCGGTCGGGTGTTGGAGCCTGGCTGGCCGGCGGAGGGGTCGCTGGCCTCCGCTGTAGCCCCAGCAGCTGAGGGGCGCCTGAGCCGCAACCGCGCGGCAAGGGGGAGGGATCGGAGCTTTCTCGCTTGCACGTGAGCGGGTCCAAAGAGCAAGCCAAGTCCCTCCAGCGAAACTAAAGATCCCGGTGCCGACGTGCCGCACCGGGATCTTTTTTTTGGCCCGGTTTGGCTTGGACGCGTCCCTCAACAGGAGGAAATCCGTCCTCGTCCGGCGGGGAGTTTTCGGAGAAATCCAGGTAGAGCTGCCGCGTCTCGCGCTGCTCCTCCAGCCAGGCCGGGAATCCGGATTCCACAGCCCCCTCAGACGAGCTCTGGTCCTTGGCGGCCCGGGTGGCCAGATGGTCCGCGTACTCGTTCCGGGGATCCCCAGCATGGCCCCGAACCCAGATCCACCCCACCCGATGCCTGGAGGCCAATTGATCCAGCTCCTGCCACAGCTCCAAGTTCTCCGGTGGGGCCCCCTTCCGCCGCCAGCCCCGTGCCTTCCACTTCTCGACCCACTCCGTCATTCCCCTCACCAGGTACTGGCTGTCGGAAACAAAACGGACCCGACACGGCCTGGTGAGGAGCCTCAGTCCCTCGATAGCGCTACGGAGGGCCATGCGGTTGTTCGTGGTGTCCCTTTCGGACAGCCAGAAATCCCGGCGCTCCCAATGGCCTCCCCTCCAGTGCTCCAGGATTCCCCCGGCTCCTCCGGGGCGGGTTCTTCCTTGGAACTGGTTGCCCAGACAGGACTCATCTGCGTGCAGGATGACCTTCGGGTAGTCACGCATGCGGGAAGGGGCTCCGAGCATGAGGTGCCGGCCTTCGCCGAGCCGGGGCGTACGAAAGCGGAAGGAATAACATACACGAGAAAGGTAGACTGGGGCATGGCTTGACGACCAGGGAGGGGTGCCTAAATTCCCGCCCAGCAATTCCTCTCACCGTTCTGGCGCACGTGACTCCTCCTTCTTTGACCGATCAGGCCTACCTCCTGCTTGAGGACGGCATGCGGTTCGCCGGTGCCTCCCTGGGAGCTCGGGGCCTTGCCGTGGGCGAGGTGGCCTTCAACACCTCCATGACGGGGTACCAGGAGATCCTCACCGATCCGTCCTACGCCAGCCAGTTGGTGGCCATGACGTACCCTCTGGTGGGCAACTACGGCATCAACGTACAGGATTCTGAGTCGGGAGGGGCCCAGGTGGCGGGCTTCGTGGTGCGGGAGGCCTCCAGGATCCACTCGTCATGGAGGGGGGAGGTGTCCTTGGAGGACTACCTTCGGGACCGGGGAATCGTGGCCATCGCCCATGTGGACACCCGGGCCCTGACCCGTCACATTCGCTCCGCGGGAGCCATGCGGGGGGCCATCGCCCCGGCGTCCATGTCGGAGGAAGACGTCATGGAGCGTATCCGACTCCATCCCCGGATGGAGGGTCTGGACCTGGCGTCCCTGGTCTCCGCCGGGCGCGGGTATGAAATACCGGCGGTGGGGAGTGAACGGTTCCACGTCCTGGCCTTGGACCTGGGAATCAAGACCAACTCCCTCAGGCTCCTGGCAGAAAAAGGCTGCCGTGTCACCGTCCTCCCCTCGGGAACGCTTACGGAGGACGTCCTGGGTGAGAACCCGTCGGGACTCTTCGTGTCCAACGGTCCCGGGGACCCGGCCGCGGTGGGCACGGCCCAGGAGGCCGTCCTTCGTCTGTCGGAAGCCGGAACACCGGTCTTCGGGATCTGCCTGGGACACCAGCTCATAGCTCGGGCCTTCGGTGGCCGAACCTACAAGCTCCTCTTTGGCCACCATGGAGGAAACCACCCGGTGAGGAACCTGGATGGGGGACCCGTGGAGATCACCGCCCAGAACCATGGGTTTGCGGTGGTGATGGACGAAGAGGGAGAGATCCCTGGAGCCCCGGACCTTCGAGTGACCCACCTCAACCTGTACGACGGGACGGTGGAAGGACTTGCCCACCGGACCAGGCCTGTCTTCTCCGTCCAGTATCATCCGGAGGGCGCTCCCGGTCCCCACGACAGCCGGTACCTCTTCGACCGATTCATGCGCCTCATGGAGAACCGGCTCCCGGTTGGGGAAGGGCAATGAGGAGCGGGCTTGACGGCCCGGGCAGCCGGGAGTTACCGTGCCCCGTCCTTTTGTACCGGATGACCTTACCTCATCCTCGCAAGGAACTTAGGAGGTGACGGCCCCCCAGGGGCAGTCTCCTGCCGGCTCACCAGCTTGGATCCGAGGGCGCCTGCCCTCTAGGAGGAATTGATGACGAAGGCTGACCTAGTGGAGCAGGTCGCGGAGGCCATCGGTCCTGGCATCACCAAGAAGGATTGCGCCCTGGTGGTGGACGGGTTCCTGAACGCCGTGAAGCTCGCTCTGGCAGAGGGTGAGAACATCGAGATTCGCGGATTCGGAACCTTCAAGGTGCGCAACCGGAAATCCCGCCTGGCCCGCAATCCCAGGACCGGCGATGCGGTGGAGGTTCCCTCCCGATCGGTTCCCGTCTTCAAGCCCTCCAAGCATCTCCGGGCGAAGGTGGCCGCCCGTGACCGCGTGAGGAGCTTCTGACAGGGATGGTGAGGTGGGCGGGACGAACCCGGCCTCCTCCCATACCCCCATGAGAAGCCCACGATCGTGATGCTACCCACGGAGGAGTCGGGGCCTCGACGGCTTGCGGCTCCTCCTCTTTTCGTTTTAACGAACTCTTCGTGTTGAGCGTCAGGAACTACGGTGAAGGATACGTCCCCGATGAGGGCACGGCCCGAGTCCGAGGTGGTAAGCCTGGCCCGGGCCGGGGACCCTGCGGCCATGGACGACCTGGTTTCCAGGCATTACGCCGGAGCTTATCGGGTCGCCCTCGGTATCCTCCGGGACGAGGAGGGAGCCGCTGACGTCGCTCAGGATTCCTTCCTCAAGGCATTCCGAGGGCTCAAGGGCTTCCGGGGAGACGCGTCTTTCAGAACCTGGCTTCTGGCCATCGTGTCGAACGAGGCCAAGGGCCTCCTTCGGAGATCCGGGCGGAGGAGGGAGACGGGCCTGGATAATGCCGGTCCCCTGGCGTCGGACGACGATGATGCCGAACAGAGCCTGGAGAAGAAGGAAGAGGTGGTCCGGGTGCGACGGCTTCTGGAGCGGCTTCCCGAGAAGCAGAGGCAAGCGGTTACGCTGAGGGTCTTCGAAGGGCTTGGCTTCAGGGAAATCGGGATCCTCATCGACTCCAGCGAGGGGGCGGCCAGGGTGAACTACCACCACGGTATTCGTCGATTGAGGGAGATGCTGGGATGAAGAGCCTGACATGCGAAACCGTCCGGGAGCTCCTCCCGGAGTGGAAGGCCGGCATCCTCCCAGGGGGGAAAGCCGAGGCGGTGGAGGTGCATCTGTCCGGTTGCTCCGAGTGCCGGGAGGACCTGGTGGTCCTGGAGGCTCTGATCCTGGCCCGCCCCGAGCCGCCCCGGGAACTGGAGGAGCGGATCCAGGCCCGGCTCCGCCGGGAACTGGCCCAGGGCACACCGGAGAGAGAGGAGCGGAAGGTCCTCCCACTCTTCGGGGGCCGCCGATGGGTCCCCGCATGGGCCCTTTCCGCCGCGGCGGTGGTCTTCCTGGCCCTTGGCGCAAGGCTGATCATGGGTCCGGACGGCTGGGGGAGGACGGAGGAGTCCATCCTGGTGGCGGTCCAGCAACCCCTTCCGGAGGCCTGGCTGTGGAACGATGGCATGGTGGCAGGGGCCCCGGTCCTGGAGGACCTCTCCGACGAAGAACTGGAGGCCCTTGTGGAGGCGTGGGAAGGAGGATGACGATGACGAGAGCCCTGGCGGTCCTGGTCCTTGCCGGTTCATTCAGCCTGATGCCGGTTCTTGTGGTGGCCCAGGTCACTCCGCCGCCCGGTGGGCAAAGGCACCGGATGGAGCTGGAGCAGCGTCTCCACGCCGGGTTCGGGCGTGCCGTCCAGGCTCGCCTGGGACTCGCCCCGGAAGAGCTGGCTGCGCTTCAGGAGGTCATGATGTCCTTCCAGGAGGACCGGATGGAGCTGAACCGGGCCCGTGCCGTGGTCCGGTTCCGTCTCCGGGAGCAGGCCCTTCAGGATATGCCGGAGGCGGAAGCCCGGAGGCTGCTCCAGGAGATGATCCGGCTCCAGGAGGAGGAAGTGGACCTGTACCGAAGAGAACAGGAACAGCTTCTTCAGGTCCTGACCCCCCTCCAACTCGTCCGGTTCTACAACCTCCGTGAGAGCCTGGGGCAGCAGGTCCAGGAGTTGAGGCGAGGCAGAGGTCCCGGCAGAGGCCCGGGGGGTGGTCCCGGCGGAATGGGTGGTGGTTCCGGTGAGGGCTCTCCGCCAAGCATCTTCCCGCCTCTCCGTTGACACTCTCCCCAGCCCCCCGTAGGTTGCCGCCAGAGTCCCCTTTCTCATTCAAACACTCGCACCGTGAGGGACGTAATGGTCAACAAGATCACAGTAGTCGGCGGTGGCCACGTGGGGGAGAGCTGCTCGTTGATGGCCAGCCAACAGGAGCTGGCGAAGGAAGTCATCCTCCTCGACATCATCGAAGGCATGCCCCTGGGCAAGGGTCTGGACCAGTTCCAGGCCGCACCGGTTCAGGGCTTCGACACCCGGGTCAGAGGGACGAACGACTGGGCCGACACAGCGGGATCGGACCTCTTTATCGTGACCGCAGGGGTAGCCCGGAAGCCAGGCATGAGCCGGGACGATCTCCTGAAGACCAACGCTGGCATCGTGAAGTCCTGTGCCGAGAACATCAAGAAGCTGGCACCGGAATCCACGGTGATCGTGGTCTCCAACCCCCTGGACGTCATGGCGTATGTTGCCATGGCGACCACGGGCTTTCCCCGGGAGCGAGTCATCGGGATGGCAGGGATCCTGGACACGGCCCGGTTCCGCGCCTTCCTGGCCATGGAGCTGGACGTGAGCGTGGAGGACATCCAGGCCCTGGTTCTGGGAGGCCACGGGGACAGCATGGTGCCTCTGGTAAGCTACGCCAGCATCAGCGGCATCCCCCTCACCTACTTCCTCTCCCAGGACAAGCTGGATCCCATCATCCAGCGAACCCGGAAGGGTGGCGGGGAGATTGTGGGCTACCTGAAGACGGGAAGCGCCTATTACGCTCCCGCAGCCGGCGCGATCCAGATGGCCGAGGCCATCGTGAAGGACAAGAAGCGCATCCTTCCGTGCTCGGCCTTCCTCCAGGGCGAATACGGGCAGGAAGGGATCTTCATCGGCGTCCCCTGCAAGCTGGGTAAGGACGGACTGGAGGGGATCCTGGAAGTGCCCCTCACCGATGACGAGGCAGCGGCCCTCAACACCAGCATGGCCGCCGTCCGTGGGACCATGGACGATCTCGCCAAGCTGGAGTATTGAGGCAAGCTTCCATGGGGGCCCCGGGACTCCGGGGCCCCCATCTCTTGGGGCTTACCGACCGAATCCGGCCTTTACTTCCAGGAACTCAGGCTGGGGGAGGGACCGGAAGCGGGTGAGGGGGACCGGGTGGCGGTGCACTACGCCGGATGGCTTCCCGACGGAGACCTCTTCGACGGCATCGTACCTCCTGCAGACCCCATGAGCTTCACCCTCGGTGAGGGGGAGGTGATCCGGGGATGGGACGAGGGGGTCAGGGGGATGCGGGCCGGGGGAGCACGGAAGCTGGTGGTTCCGCCCCATCTGGCCTACGGGTCCCGTGGGGTTCCCGGAACCGTCCCCCGGAACGCGACCCTGGTCTTCCAGATCGAGCTGGTCGAGGTGGAGCGGTAGGGGCCTGGGGACCTTCGGGGCGGGCTGGCTCTTCTCGGGTGGGGATTCCGGTTTCGCCCGTGTTGACGCTCTCCCCGGCCATGATCTACGTTCGTCTTCCCAGACGTTCGTCTTCCCCGAGCCCGAGAATGACATGGACCTGGCCAGCCACATCTTCAGGCAGTACGACATCCG
>PXFI01000344.1 GCA_003564295.1 Gemmatimonadota bacterium
CCGCCAAGATGGGGGACCCCATGGAGGAGGACACCCTGGTGGGACCCCAGGCCCGGGCTGACCTTCGAGACGAACTCCACGACCAGGTGGTTCGGAGTATCGCCGCCGGAGCCCGCTGCCTCCTGGGCGGCGAGATTCCGCCGGGACCCGGGGCCTTCTATCCCCCCACCGTCCTCACCGACGTGGGCCCCGGCATGGCGGCCTACGAAGAAGAGCTCTTCGGACCCGTGGCGGCCGTCATCCCGGTGAAGGACGAGACGGAGGCCCTGAAGGTGGCCAACGACACGGTCTTCGGTCTCGGGGCGGCCGTCTTCACCCGGGACGTGGCACGGGGCACCCGCATCGCCCGGGAGGAGCTGGAGGCCGGGGCCTGTTTCGTGAACGCCTTCGTCCGCTCCGACCCTCGCCTCCCCTTTGGAGGGGTGAAGGAGAGCGGCTACGGCCGGGAGCTCTCACCCTTCGGCATCATGGAGTTCGTGAACATCAAGACGGTCTGGGTGGCCTGAGGGGCTTCAAGGCCCTCAACCGGACCTGCCCGCCGCTGGATGCGTTCCCGGCCTGTGCCAGGCCCGGGGCGCCCCGGGCAGCACGGGCGCTCCCGGAAGCGGGGCCCCTGTGCCCGAGAATTCCTCCGCTCCCTACCCCATCTCCGGCAGCTCCATCTCCCGGATGAGGCCGCTGGCCAGGTCCAGGATCCAGCCATGGAGCTCCGGCGCGTCCCCGGCGCCCAGGGCCCCGCGGTAGGGAGGGGACTGGAGGATGTTCGCCACCTGGACCTGAACGTTGACCTCCGCCAGGCGGTTCTGCCTTTCCAGATCGCCGGGGATGGCGGCCAGCTCCTCCCGGTGCCTGGCCGCCAGCTCCTTCAGGGGGGTCAACCATGCACCCACGGCCCCCCCTTCCATTCCTGCCAGGGCCGCCCTGGTGCCCCCACATCGGGTGTGACCCGCCACCACCACGTGGCGCACATGCAGGTGCTGCAAGGCGAACTCCAGGACCGCCTGAAAGTTCGGGTCGTCGGAAAAGGCCTGGTTGGCGATGTTCCGGTGGATGAAGACCTCCCCGGGGCGGGTGCCAAGCATGTGATTGACGTTCATCCGGGAGTCGGAACAGCCGATGAAGAGCAACCAGGGCTTCTGCTTTTCCGCCAACTTCCGGAAGTAATGGGGATCGTACTCCAACTGCTCCCGGACCCACTCCCGGTTGTTCGCCAGGAGGGCCTCGAAAGCGGGGTCGTGTCTCCGGCGGCTCCCGCTCCCTTCCCCTCCCACCCCTCCCGACGTGGAGCTCACTGCTCCGCCCCCCACTCGCTCCAGCCGGACCCCGGGGCCACCCATTCTATTCTCGCTGCCGAAAGCCTCATGGCTCCACCTCCCATCCTGTCCACCCCGGACCCCTCACCACCCTCCCGGGCTTGGCTCCCGTGTGCCGGCCGTCCCTCACCACCTGGACCCCGTTCACAAACACATGGGCGACCCCTTCGGCGTACTGGTGAGGATCCTCGTAGGTGGCCTTGTCGATGATGGTGGCGGGATCGAAGACCACCACGTCGGCGAAGTAGCCGGGCTCCAGGCGGCCGCGCTTGCGGATGCTCAGGTTCTCCGCCGGGAAGGCCGTGAGGCGGCGGATGGCCTCCTCCAGGGGAATGATCCCTTCCTCACGGACGTATTTGCCCAGGAGACGGGCGAAGGAGCCGTAGGCCCGGGGGTGGGGGTTGGACCGGAGGAAGATGCCCTCGGCGGCGGGGGCTCCGCTGTCGGAGCAGAAGCTCATCCAGGGCAGGGCGATCTGCTTCCGGACGTTCTCCTCCGACATCATGAAATACACCGCCCCCACCCTGCTCTCGTCCTGAACCACCAGGTCCATGGCCGTGACCTCCGGGGGGGTTCCCCGGAGCTCCGACACCTCCGCCAGGGTCTTGCCGGTGAGATACTTGAGGGAATCCTGCCTGAAGCTCACCAGCAGGACGTTCTCGGCCCCGCCGGCGGCCAGCAGTAGGTTCTCCCACTCGTCGGAGGGGGTCACCATCTCCCTGCCGATGCGCTCCCGGAGCTCCGCTTCCCTGAGGCGGGCCCGCCAAACTTCCGCCCCCCCCTCCTGAGACCAGGGCGGCATGGCGGCGTCCAGCCCCGTGGACCCTGCCGTGTACATGTACATGTCGGCGGTGATCCGGAGCCCCTGGGCCCGGGCCTCCTCAACCCTCCGGATGAGCTCGTCCATCTTGTGCCAGTTTTCCTCGCCGGCGGCCTTGAGATGGTAGATCTCCGATGCCACATCCGCCTCCCGAGCGATGGTCAGGAACTCCTCCAGAGCCTCCAGTAGCTGGTTCCCCTCACTCCTCAGGTGGCTCGCATGAATGCCACCGTACCCCCCGGCCACCTGGGCCAGGGCGATGAGCTCAGGCGTCTTGGCATAGCTGCCCGGGGCGTAGATGAGGGACGATGCCACACCCAGAGCCCCCTCCTCCATGGCCTCCCGGACGATGTCCAGCATCCGTTCCAGCTCCTGGGGAGAAGGTTCCCGGTCGGCGAAGCCCAGGACGTTCACCCGGGCGGTGGCGGCACCCAGAAAGGACGCCACGTTGGGGGAGACGCCCCGGGCCTCCAGGAACTCCAGGTACCCTCCCAGGGTGGTCCACTCGATCTCGTACTTGATGTCCCCCTGCTGGCTCTCGGCCCACGGCTTCAGGGAGTCGGGAATGGGGCCCATGGACTCCCCCTCCCCCAGGACCTGCAAGGTCACCCCCTGCATGATGTCGCTCATGGCCCGGCCGTCCTCGATCATGCTCTCGTTGGCCCAGCTCATGAGGTTGATGAACCCCGGAGACACGGCCTTCCCCCGGGCGTCCATCTCCAGTCGGCCCTTGGCGGCCCCCAGGTCTCCCAGAGCCACGATGGTGTCCCCGGAGATGGCCAAATCCCCCACCACGCCGGGAGATCCGCTCCCGTCGTAGAGGGTTCCTCCCCGGATCACCACGTCATACTCGGGAGACGGCCCACAGCCCGGTGCCGGTCCCAGAAAGGAGAGGGCTATGAAGAAACCGGTGAGCGTGGCTCCCGGGCCCAAGAGGGCGCTGCGGCGAAAGGGCCCTCTTCCATGTCGGGCTGCGCGGTGGGTTGGGGCCCTTCCATGTCGAAGAGACTGCATGCCTGCCTCCATGTTTCAGGTGCGATCCGGGCCCCGAGACAGCATGGGCCGGGGTTGAGGTGGATGGGGGGGCCCAGGTCGGCTCAGCTCATTCGAAGGAGCCCCGAACGGCCTGGTACATCTCCTTCTCCACCTCCTCGGCTGTCCGCATCCGGCCAAGGTCCAGCTCGAAATGCGGTACCGGGCGGGGCCGGAGCTTCTCCCTGAGCTCCTCCACCTCCCGGGGCGACAGGCCCAACCCCTTCAGGTCCTCCACCGTAACCTCCCGGACCCCCGACCGCACCTGGATACCATCGTTGCCCGCCTCCAGGAGAAGGGCCAGGGCCTCCAGCTCTCCCCGGCTGAGGAACTCCCCGCAGAAGTTGTAGTCCAGCCAGGCCTCGTAACTGAGGGGAGCCACCCGCTTCAGCATCCCCGCCATGACCCGTGCATACTCCTGGATTTCCCACTGGGCGTTTGGAGCCGCCCGAAGGGCCAGGAAATGGAAGAGGTTGTGGAGGTCGATCTTCCAGTACCACTGGGTATAGGTGGAGAGGGGCAGATCGATACGGGCCAGCTCCCGGGCCACGTCCTCCCCCACCAGCCAGGAATAGTCCGCAGAAACGGCCTCTCGGCTCCGCTCCCACCGCTCCACCGCCTCCCGGTAGAGATCCCGGGGAGCGGCCTCGGCGTCCCTCCCCTGCATGTTCTTCCCACTCTGACGGGCGAAGTTGTCCGGTGCGGGCTTGTAGAAGAGGAGGGGCATGAGGGAGTAGCGTCCCGAATACTCGTTCACGGACGCCGTCCGATGGCGGATCCACTGCCGGGCCACGAACATGGGCATGGCGCAGTGGAACTTCAGCTCCACCATCTCGCTGGGTGTGGTGTGGTGATGGCGGCGGAGGTAGCGGATGAGACCCCGGGTCTGGGAAACCTTCCGGGTGCCGGCGCCGTAGCTCACCCGAGCCGCCCGCTCAATGCTCTCATCGCTCCCCATGTAGTCCACCAGGGACACGAAGCCGTGGTCCAGGACGGGGAAGTACCCACCCAGGATCTCTTCGGCCGCTGGATTCGTTAAACGCTTCGTATCCATGGTTTCCTTCCTGTCCTCTTCGGCGCCCTCGAAAGCATGTGGCTCGCCGGCAGCCGCCGACGGCCCCCTCCGGCGCCGTCGAAAACTTGCGACCCTCCGGCAACCGCCGGCCCCTGGGGGCGCTCAGAAGCATGTGACTTTTCGGCAGTCGCCGGCCCCTCTCCGGCGCCCTAGAAAGCATGTGACTCTCCGGCAACCGCCGTCGGCCCCCTTCGGCACCCTCGCAAACTTCCGACTCTCCGGCAGGCGCCGGCCCCCTTGGGCACCCTAGAAAGCATGTGACTCTCCGGCACCTCCCGGAGGGAATGCGGACACCGGAGCGACGCGGCGCATGGTAGGGGAGAAGAGGTGCTCTGGGCAAGTTCCGCCGGCCCTCCGGCGACTGTAGCCGGCCCCGACGAAAGGGGGGCGAGCAGGGATTACCACCCCCAATTCTGACACGCTGGACAGTGCTGGGTATCGCTAGTCGAGTTGAGGGTCATATAGACTCCGAACATGACAGAACTCTCCTCCCCTGCGAGTCCTCAGGCGGGTTGCGGGTCATATAGACGCCGAACCCGACAGGCGTCCAACCCGCTTGATCAGCTTGTCAGTTTGGGGGTCTTTTCCCGGGCCGGACCCGGAGTGAACGGTTCGCAAAGGCTACCGGGGGGGCGGGGGTTCCCGAACCGGGCGGGACGCGGTTCGCAAAGAGTCCAGGAAAGCGGGGGTTTCCGAACGCGGGACCTACCGATTCGCAAGAGGTCCCGAACAATCACCGGCCCGCCGCTCTCAGAACCTTCCCCGCCCTCCTCTCTTGCGACTCTTGCGGCCATCCTATGCCCCTCTCCTCAAAACCTCCCCGCCCTCCTCTCTTGCCGCTCTTGCGGCCTGCCCTGTGCCCCTCTCCACAAACCTTCCTGGCTCTCTCTTCTCGCGGCCTAACCCATGCCCCACCCCTGGCTCGGCGAAAGAGATGTGGGAAGTCCGCGGGGTGCCGGCTTGTGGTCTTCCATCGGTTCGTGGACCGAGGCCCGCAACCCCCTCCCCCTTGCCTATGAGACTCCATTTCGAAAGCATGAAGGGT
Source organism: Gemmatimonadota bacterium (assembly GCA_003564295.1). Taxonomy (GTDB): domain Bacteria; phylum Gemmatimonadota; class Gemmatimonadetes; order Longimicrobiales; family Gaopeijiaceae; genus PXFI01. The sequence continues at coordinate 5,286 of PXFI01000344.1, forward strand.
CGATAACGGTCATCCACCCGTTGAGACTCAACAAGGTCGATAACCGTCATCCACCCGTTGAGACCCAACCATGAGGGAGCAGTACTGGATGAGAAATCCATGACCGGGACACCGAGCTCTCCACGCCGCTTTCCTCTCGTCTGGTCAAGCCAGTACGAAGTGAACATCGGGGCCCACGTGTTCCCCACGACCAAGTACCGATTGGTCCTGAACGATCTTCTCGCACGTCGAGTCGTGCGCAAGGAGGACGTCCTGCAACCCGAACCGGCCTCGTGGGAGGAGGTGGGCCAGGTACACTCCCGGCGCTACCTGGAAACGGTCCGGAACGGGACTCTCTCGTTTGCCGAGCAGATGACCCTGGAGGTCCCCTTCAGTCCGGAGCTCCGGGAGGCGTTCCTGCTATGCTGCGGGGGCACCACCCTGGCAGCCCGGAAGGCCCTGAGAGAAGGGGTAGCGGCCCACCTCGGGGGCGGCTTCCACCATGCCTTCCGGGATCACGGGGAGGGATTCTGCCTGCTGAACGACGTGGCAGTGGCCGTGGCCACCCTGTTTGCGGAAGAGAAGGTGGAGCGGGCCGCCGTGGTGGACCTGGACGTGCACCAGGGCAACGGCACCGCTTCCATCTTCGCCGACGATCCCCGGGTCTTCACCTTCTCCATGCACCAGGAGCGTAACTACCCCAATCCCAAACCCCCCAGTGACCTGGATCTTGGACTTCTTGACCGAACGTCCGACGACCACTACCTGGAGACCCTGGATGGTGTCCTGGACCTGGTGCTGGATGAGCATCAGCCGCAGGTGGCGGTGTATCTGGCCGGAGCCGATCCGTTCATGGAAGACCAGCTCGGGGGCCTGGCACTCACAAAGGACGGCCTGGAGGCCAGGGACCGTCTGGTGCTGGAGCGATGCCGGCGGGCCGGGGTCGGGGTGGCGGTGGTCCTGGCCGGCGGTTATGCCAGGAGGACGAGGGATACGGTGGAGATCCATTCCCGGACGATAGAGGCGGCCCGTGATGCATGGGA
>PXFI01000053.1 GCA_003564295.1 Gemmatimonadota bacterium
ATGGAGCATGATATCCCCGTCTTCAGAAGCTCCCTGAGCACCGGTGCCTTCTACCAGCGCCTGAACCCCTATCTTGAAGCCACCCTGGCTCCCACGGTGAGCCTCCACGGCTCCCTGGCGGACGTCTATGGAGTCGGGCTTCTCTTCGTCGGGGAGAGCGGAATCGGCAAGAGCGAGTGCGTCCTGGACCTGGTGGAACGGGGACACCGGCTGGTGGCCGACGATCTGGTGTTCGCCACCCGCAGGGGACACGACATCCTCATCGGCCATGGTCACGAGTTCCAGCGCCACCACATGGAGATCCGCGGCGTCGGCATCATCGATATCAGAGCCCTGTTCGGAATTCGAGCCATCCGCCAGCAGAAGCGGATCGAAGTCGTAGTCCAACTCGAGATCTGGGACGATTCCAGGGCCTACAATCGCACGGGGCTGGAGGGGGAAGACACCGTGATTCTGGGTGTGACCCTCCCGAAGGTGACCATTCCCCTGAATCCGGGTAAGAACATTACGGTCATGTCGGAAGTGGTGGCCATGAATCACCTTCTCAAGTACGCTGGATTGGATCCCGCGCTGGAGATGGACAAGCGGCTGAGGGATGCCATGCGTCCGGTACGGAGGTACCTGGAACAGGACTATGAGTGAAGAGACCCTGGTCCGGGGCATTCTCCTGACCCACGGATCCATGGCCCAGGGGATGGCCGACGCCGTTCGAAGGATTTCCGGGATCGGACCTGAGGCCCTGGTGGCCATGAGCAATGATGGAAAATCTCCGGAAACGCTCAAGATGGAGTTGGATGAACTGCTGGCCGGAGGACCCGTTGTCATCTTCACCGATCTGGCAAGTGGTAGCTGCGCTCTCGCAGCCAGGGTCTGTTGCCGCCGGGGTAGCGACCAGGTGGTCGTGTTCGGCGCCAACCTGCCCATGCTTCTGGATTTCGTGTTCCATCGCCACCTTCCCCTGCAGGAGCTGGTGCCGCGCCTCCTGGTGAGGGGAAGGGAAAGCCTCCAAAGCGTTCCGGAGTTTCCGCACGATGCCGATCCTCCTGTACAGGGTTGACGAGCGTCTCATTCACGGCCAGGTCGTGGTGGGATGGGGAACTCGACTCCGGCCCGACCGTTACCTGGTGGTGGACTCCGCATTGGCCCAGAGTCAGTGGGAACAGGAGCTCTACTTGCTGGGAGTACCCGAAAAGGCGGATGCCGCCTTCGTCTCTGTGGAGGCGGCCAGGGAGGAGCTTCCGGGTTGGCGCGGATCCCCGCTCCGGAGCATCCTCCTCACCCCCGACATCCTGACCATGCTGACGCTGGCGAAAGGAGGGCTCCTGGAGGGCGAAGAAGTGAATCTGGGCGGTATCCACCACCGCAAGGGAAGGGAGGGGGTCCTGCCGTATCTCTATCTGGATGAAGAGGACCGGCGTGAGTTGAAGGAATTGGCCGGGGAGGGGGTTCACATTACGGCTCAGGATCTTCCAGGGTCTCCGAAGGTGCCCCTGGACTCGCTCCTGCACTGAGCCAGACCGGGGCCTGCAGGATGTCGCTTCCGCTCTTGGCCTTGCTAGGAGGGCTGTTGGCTCTGGACGGCACTTCCGTTGGCCAGGTCATGGTGTCCCGCCCGCTGGTTGCAGGCGTCCTGGCAGGGTGGATTGTGGGCGATCCGGTGTTGGGACTCCTCATCGGCGGCATCTTGGAGATCTATTTCATCTCCGTCTTCCCGGTGGGGGGCTCGGAGTTTCCCGAAGGGGGCCCCCCGGCTGTGGTGGCGGTGGCCACCGGTGCGGCCGTTCCTGAAGCAGGGGGCATACCGGCAGGGATCGCTCTTGGGGTCCTGGTGGGTTTCCTCTGGAGTTGGGTGGGTTCCGGCTCCGTGCGGATCCTGAGACGGGTCAACGGACGGATGGTACCGGATCCATCCCGGCGAGAAGTTTCCCCGGGCCGGATCGTGTGGGCCCACCTGGGCGCTGTGGCGCTGGACTTCGGAAGGGGCTTCTTCCTCTCCGCCGGGGGTTTGGTATTCGGGGTCTGGCTGGCCCGAACCCTGGGCGGGTTCTGGCCCCTGGAAATGGCCGGTACGTTGGGACTCCTTGCAGTGGGAGCCTCGTTGCCGGCGGGGGCTTTCGTCAGGAGCCTCGGAGGCTGGAGGCGACGGGCCGTGTTCTTCGGAATCGGCCTGACGGGGTTCCTCCTGGGGAGTGCATTGGCATGAGGGCTACAGGATTCTGGCCCCGCCTTTCGGTTTTCGTCCGGTCGTTCATGATCCAGGGATCATGGAACTACCGGACCATGTTGGGGGGAGGCTTCGCCTTCGCAATGCTTCCCTTCCTTCGGCGACTTCACAGGGACGACCCGGAGGCCTTTAGCGCCTCCCTTCAGAGGCATGCGGAGCATTTCAACGCCCACCCCTACCTGGCCGGCCTGGCGTTGGGAGCCGCCTGCAGGATGGAGGAGGAAGGCAAGGACCCTGAGGAGATCATTCGTTTCAAGCGGGTGGTGCGGGGCCCCCTGGGGGGCCTGGGGGATGCTCTGGTCTGGGTCGGCTGGCGGCCGGCCACGGTTCTGGCCGCCCTGGTGCTGGCTCTGGCCGGTGCGTCACCGGCAGTCACGGTGGTCTTCTTCCTGGTGCTCTACAACGCCGGCCACCTGGCGTTGCGGGCTTGGAGCTTCCGGGTGGGGCTGGTGAGGGGAAGCCAGGTGGGTGACTCCCTGCGGCCCCTGTCCGCTCAGGCGGGCCGCCTGGCTGCCGCAGGTGTGTTTTTGCTGGGTGGAGTCCTGGGACTCGTGCTCCACCAGGGATGGGTCATGGGGGAGTGGGCCCTGATGGTCTTGTGTGCCACAGGCGGTGTGTGGGGGCTCTGGCTGGGAGGATTGGTGGGGAAGGGGGGCTGGAAGTGGAGCATCTGGGGCACTTCCATGGCCATTGGCCTGGTTCTGTTTTTTGGATGGATGGGATGAGTGAGATCAAGACCAAAGAGGCTGTCGCTCAGGTGATGAACCGGGCTGGATTGCATGCCCGGCCGGCCGCGGCCCTGGTCAAGATGGCCGGCGGCTTCCAATCGGAGATCTACCTGGAGAAGGACGGTCTGCGGGTCAACGGAAAGAGCATCATGGGCGTGTTGATGCTGGCAGCCGAACAGGGTTCTTCCCTTCGGATCACCGCCTCGGGCCCGGATGCGAAGGAAGCTCTTACCGCTCTCACGGACCTGGTCCGCCGAGGGTTTGAGGAGGATTGACTTGTGCCTACCGTGCGGGACGGCTTCGGTGCATCCGAGGGAATTGTGGAGGGAAAGGTCCGGCTCCTGACGCTGGGGCTGCCGGTGGTGCAGCACCGGAGGGTGGAGCCCGACCGGATCGAGGAGGAAGTCGCTTGTTTTCAGGCAGCCCGGGAGAAGACCCGTGCCCGGCTCCAGGAGCTGAAGACAGCCACATCCCAGCGACTGGGCTCCATGGAGGCTCGGATCTTCGACCCTCAGATCCTCATGCTTGACGACCTGGAGGTGGTGGACCGCACCGTCGAGTACATCCGAGAGAATCATCTCACGGCTGCACAGGCCTTCGAATGGCGAATCCTGGAGTTGCAGGCCATGTGGGCTCGCACCTTCAATCCCATGACCCTGGACCGCCTGAACGACCTGGAGGACCTTCACTCCCGGGTGCTCCACTGCATCCTGGATCTCCCGGATCCCTTCGACACCGCCCATCCGGAAGAACCAGCCATCCTGGTCGCCCAGAACCTCACGCCCAGCATGGCGGTGCAATTCGATCCCCGCAGAGTCCGGGGCATCGCCACCGACGGGGGCACCCGCACCTCTCACTGGGCAATCCTGGCGCGGTCCCTGTCGGTGCCGGCGGTGGTGGGTCTTGGGGACATCACATCCCTTGCCGAGGAGGGACAGGACGCCATTCTGGACGGAAGAATAGGAAGGATCATACTGGATCCCGACGAGAGGGACAGGGAGGTCTTCAGGGGACGGGAGACCCAGATTCGGGCATGGGAGAAGGAGATCTTCAAGATCGCCGGCCTGGAGGCGGTCACCGACGACGGCCAACCTGTGGCTTTACGGGCGAATCTCGATCTGCCCGGTGAGGCGGAGCAGGCGAAGAACCATGGGGCTACCGGAGTTGGACTCTTCCGGACCGAGTTCCTGGCGGTGGGCCGGGCTTCCCTTCCGTGTGAAGAGGAGCAGTATGAAGCCTACCGACAGGTGGCCGAGACCTTTCCCGAGTCGACCGTGGTGATCCGGACCTTCGACCTCGGGGGCGACAAGTTCCCCATGTTCCTCCGCAAGCCTCGGGAGGAGAACCCATTCCTGGGCTGGCGGGCCATACGGCTCTGTCTCGATCAACCTGACCTGTTTCGGCCCCAGCTTCGGGCCATCCTCAGGGCTACCGCCCACGGCGATGTCCGGATCATGCTGCCCCTGGTGAACAACGTTGAAGAGGTTCTGCAGGTCAGGGCCCTGCTGGAAGAGGAGGAGGACCACCTCTCAGCTAAAGGAATCCCCTTCAATCCCGGATACAAGTTGGGCTTGCTCATCGAGACTCCGGCCGCAGCCCTGGACGCGGTGGAGTTGGCCAGGCATTCCGACTTCTTCTCCATCGGCACCAATGACCTGGTCCAATATACCCTTGCAGTAGATCGGACCAACTCCCGCCTGGCCAGCCTCTTCAACCCCTTCCATCCGGCTGTGGTTCGACAGCTTCATCAGGTGTCCCGGGTCGCGAGAGCGGCGGGCATCGAGGTCAGCGTCTGCGGCGAATTGGCAGCGAATCCCCTCGGGGCCTTCCTCCTGCTTGGGCTGGATATACACTCCCTCTCCGTGGCCTGGCCGTCCCTTCCGGAGATCAAGAAGGTCATCCGCGAGCTTCGGATCGAGGATGCCCGGAAAGCGGCAGCACGGGCCCTGGCGGCCCCCACCAGCAAGGATGTGGCGACCCGCCTCCTGGAAGGGGTGGGAGACAGGATCGACCTTTCGGCCTTCGCGGGGCGTTGGAATTTGAACGTTTCGCCACGATGAGGGCAGCGCCGTCCCGGGCTCCGTCGCCTCGGGGGGGAGGGGGCCGGCCCACCAACCTCGCCGCCACTGACGGGGACCCCTTCTCCGTCACGGAGATGAGTCTCGCGAACCAGGCCCTCGCTTCGGAGTATTTGTTCTTGAGGGGTGCAAGCCTGGAGCGGAGCATCTACTTCACAACCCCCTCCTCGTTGGACCATGGGCACCTGAGGAGGCTGGAGACAGGGGAAGGGAGGGGCCTTGCTGATCGAAGTGAAGGTACAGAGCCTGGGGTTGGACCGGACGAACAACAATCCCGTCGTCATCCTCCAGGAGGAGCAAGGTGAGAGGATCCTCCCCATCTGGATCGGACCGGGGGAGGCGAGCGCCATCGCCATGCAGTTGGCCGAGTGGAGCTTCTCCCGCCCCCTCACCCACGACCTGCTGGTTTCGGTTCTGAGTGGGTTGGGAGGGGCGCTGGAGCGGGTCATCATCACGCGCGTTGTGGAGAACACCTACTTCGCGGAGCTCATCATCCAACGGAACGGTGAAGTGATCTCTGTGGATGCCCGGCCCTCGGACTCCATTGCGGTGGCCCTTCGCCTGAACGCACGGATCTTCGCAGAGGAAGATCTCCTGGAACAGGCAACCGTCGAGATCGCCGAGGACGAATCCGTGCCTCTGGAACCCGGTAAGGGTGAACGCCAATCGGAGGAAGAAGGAAAGGCCGAGGATCTGAAGGAGTACCTGAAGAAGCTGAATCCGGAAGATTTCGGCCGGTTCATGCCGTGAGATGAGCCTTTCCAGCTTCCCTTCCAGATGGCTGGGGTCATTCCTCATCCTGGGCCTTCCAGGTCTGCTCCCGTTGGCCATGGGCGCCCAGGAAGGACCGACACCCCTCCTCCGAGGAGAGGTGCTGGTGGGTGACATTCCCCTTTCTCGGGGAACGGTGGTTCTCCATCAGGTCTCCGCCCATGCCTCGGGAGAGGTCGACAGCGTCCCCGTGCAACCCGATGGATCCTTTCAGATTCTTCTTCCCCATGTGCCCGATCACGCTGCCCGGACAGACATATTCTTTGCGTCGGTGCTCTATCGGGGTCTCTATTACTTCGGACCTGCCATCACGGATGCCGAGCAGCTCGACAGCCTCTACACCATCCAGGCCTTCGACACCCTCTCGGTTCCTCAGGGAGGCGCGGATCTTCCCCTCACTGCCCGGAACCTCTTCCTGGAGAGGTCGAGAACAGGATGGGAGGCCACAGACGTCTTCCAGCTCCGGCACGACGGGGACCGAACCCTCTACTCCCCGGAAGAAGGTGTGGTCTGGGGCTACCCTCTGACCAGTTCAGCCCGTGAGTTCCAGGTGGGCCAAGCGGACATGGCCCCGGATGCCATTCGGTTCCTGGAGGGGAGGATCGAGCTCCTCGCCCCCCTCCCCCCCGGAGAGCGGCTCCTGGTGGTCCGCTATCACATCCCGGAGAGGGAGTTCCTCCTGCCCATGCCCGGGAGGACGGAGCAGATGGAGATCCTGGTCCGGGAGCCGGGGCCACCCGCGGAGTTTCCGCCCCTGCAACTCGCCGGCCCAGTGGAGCTGGAGCCGGGCTATGTGTTCCGGCGTTATGCCGGCGAGGGCTTTCTGGATGCTGAGATCCAAAGCCAGGTTGCACCAGAAGCCTGGTCCTTCCCTGCGGAATGGGTGGGGCTCATTCTGGCAGGCATTCTGGGAGCGGCCGGTGTCTATGGTTATCGACGACGCCGTTCCGGTGTTGGGCAGCCTGCCGAAGAAGGAACGTCCCGGAGGGACCAGTTGGTGGTGGCCATCGCCAGCCTGGACGAAGAGTTCAGCGTGAGGAAGGACCCGACACCGGAGGTCCTGGAGGCCTACCAGGCCGAAAGGGCGAAGCTCCTGGACAAGCTCAAGCGGCAGCCCTGAACACCGGACCGGCTGCCGTGTCGATCCTCAGCACCTCCGCCATCCTCCTCCGCTCACACCCCTATGGCGACACGAGCCGGATCCTCAGGTTCTATACCGAAACGTGCGGAGTCGTGGGGGTGGTGGCCCGGGGTGTGAGAGCCACCGGGGGCCGTCGAAGCGAACCTTTCTCCACGTTCTGCCAGGGCACCTTGAGCCTTCACCATCGGCAGGACAGGGATCTCCAGACCTTTCGTGAGTTCTGGCCGACGAAGCAGAGAACAGGACTCGCCCGGCACCCGCTCCGATTGGCTGCGGCATCGGTCCTGGGGGAGCTGGTCATGCGGCATTCGGAGGCCGAAGGGAATCCCTCCCTCTTCGGCTCCCTCTCCCGTGGGCTGAGCGCCATGGAGGACCATCCCCTGGACTCCCTCCTCCCCAGGCTCCTGGCGGAGCTGTGGCCCCTGGTAGTGGAGCTGGGATACCGCCCGCTGCTGGAGCATTGCGTGGAATGCGGACGTCCCCCTGGTGAGGAGGAGATGGCACGCCTCGATTTCGCTGCCGGCGGGCTCCGGTGCTCCGATTGTCAGGTCGCAGGCCTGGGTCCTCGGCTCGGACCCCGGGCCAGGCTCCAGCTGGGCGCCCTGCTGGCCGGCAACCTCCAGGAGGAGCTGCTCCGTCCCCGGGCCCATCTCCGATTGGCAGGCGATTTCATCACCTATCACATCTCCGGTGGAGAACCCCTACGTTCCATGGCCATACTGCACACCCTCATCCCGGACTCCCATGCGTAAGCTCATCCTGGGAACAGCGGGACACATCGACCACGGCAAGACCGCCCTGGTGAAGGCCCTCACCGGCACGAATACGGATCGTTTGAAGGAGGAGAAGGAACGGGGGATCACCGTGGACCTGGGCTTCGCCGAGTTCCTCCCTCGGGAAGGTGTGCGTTTCGGGATCGTTGATGTTCCGGGCCATGAGGGTTTCATCCGGAACATGCTGGCGGGAGCCACGGGAATCGATATGGCCCTGCTCGTGGTGGCGGCGGACGAAGGGGTCATGCCCCAGACCCGTGAGCATCTCTCCATCATGCGGCTCCTTGCCGTGCCCCGGTTGGTGGTGGCCATGTCCAAGACCGACCTGGTGGAAGCTGAGTGGCTGGATCTGGTGCTGGAGGAGATCCGGGATCTCCTTACGGATGCCCAATACTCACGATCACCCGTGGTACCTGTGTCGACCTTGACCGGCCAGGGGCTGGATGAGTTGTCCACCGTCCTTGCCGACCTGGGTGCGGAGGCGGAAGACCGTTGTGCAGCGGATGTAGCCCGCCTACCCGTCGACCGCGTCTTCACCGTGCGCGGAGCGGGCACCGTAGTCACGGGCACCCTGTGGACCGGCGTGCTCAGGGACGGGGCAAGGGTCCGCCTGCTCCCGGGAGATCAGGTAGCGCGGGTCCGTTCTCTGCAGGTCCACGGCCAGACCGTGGACGAGGCCAGGGCAGGGGAGAGGGTGGCTGTGGGGCTCTCAGGCAGCGGTATCAGCCACCTCGAGCTGTCCCGCGGCCAGACGCTGGTGGAGGAGGGGGAGGGGTGGACGACTTCCCGGATGCTCACGTGCCGCCTTTCGATCCTCGCCGGGACAGGGTGGGAGATGAAGCAGGGACAAAGGGTCCGTGTTCATCTCGGAACCACCGAGACGCTGGCCAGGGTCGTCCTGTTGGAAGGGGAACGTCTCGGCGGGCGAGAAGAAGGCTGGGCGCAGCTGCGTCTGGAAGAGCCCCTTCTGGCCAGAGTCCGCGACCGTCTGGTGCTCCGCTCCTATTCACCTGTGACGACGTTGGGGGGCGGCAGGGTGGCGGAGATAGCATCCCGGAAGAGGAGGTTCCTGGCTCCCCCCGAAGGAGCCCTCTTGGATGCACTCCTGGGGGATTCTCCGTCTGCGACGGTGGCGGCTCTCCTTGCAGTGGCCGGATGGTCCGGAACCCCTCGGGACAACCTCCCTCAGGGCACAGGTTTCCCCCCAGCCACCGTCCGGGAGACCGTGGAGGGGCTCCTGGGATCCGGGGCGGGCGTTCAGGTCGAGGACCGGCTGTATTCCCGGGAGATCTGGCTCCAAGGAAGAGACAGGATCTTGGCGACTCTGGAGAAGTTCCACCAGGAGAAGCCGCTCCGCATGGGTATGCCCCTGGAAGAGCTTCGGCAGATCCCTCCCGGTCCGTGGGGCCTGAAGATGGGAGAGGCCCTCCTGAGGGAGCTTTCAGACCAGGAACGCATCGTGGTCCAGAAGGGATTGGCTGCTCTGGAAGGGTTCTACCCACGCCTTTCTCCCCAACAGACCGAGCTCAGGGCCCGCCTGGCCAGCGTTCTGAGGGAGTCGGCCCTGTCACCACCGAGCCTTGCCGAACTGGAGGAGATGGTGGGGAAGAGGGATGAGGTCCTGGACATCCTGAGGCTCATGGAGGCGGAAGGAGAGGTGGCGGCCCTGGACCCAGGGTTCTTCTTCTGGCAGGATGCCGTTCGTGAGGCCGGTCAGGCCGTCCTCTCGGCCCTCGGTGGAGCCTCGGACCTGGGGCCGGCCGACTTCAAGGGGGTGCTTCCCCTGACCCGAAGGCATCTCCTTCCTCTGCTCCGCCATTTCGACACGGTGGGAATAACCACTCGGTGGGAGGAGGGGCGAAGTGTAGCCAGGGAGGCCCCGCCAGCCTGGGCTGGACGGGACACCGGAACGGCCTGAAAGGTGGCTGCCCTCCCGGTCCCGAGAATTCCTGCTTGACCTGGCTATCCCGCAGGATTACTATGGACATGAGAGGGTGTACAAAGGTTCCCTTTTTCCCCTTGGAGGGCAATCGTCCTACAGCTACAGCACAGCACATCTGTGCGGAGGTGTGAATGAGACGCTTTATAGGCGTACTCATCGTCCTCCTCTCCATCGTCGGCCTCCCATTCTCGGCCTCAGCCCAGCAGGTGGGGTCGACTGGAAAGCAGGATTCCGGGTTTTACCTGGAGCAAAACTATCCGAATCCGTTTAATCCGGAGACGAGGATTCCGTTCGTCCTCTTCGAGGACCTTTTCGTGGACGGGAGACCCGTTGTTGTTTCTTTACGGATTTTCAACGTCCTACAGCAGTACATCACCTCACCTACGGCCCTGAACCATCCCAGGGGTGACGGGATCCAGGTCCTCGATCTCGAGTACCCTCACCCAGGCCGTTTCGAGGCCTACTGGGATGGGAGAGACGAGCGCGGGCGCCACGTGGCATCGGGTGTCTACTTCGTCCAACTCACGGTGAACGGAAGGAGCCAGATCTTGCGGATGTACGTCACCAAGTGAGGTCCTGTCTCCGGGATGCAGCTCGGAGAGAGGGGAGGAACCGAGAACCGGGGAGCCTGTCCGTGGGCGCCCCGGTTCTCTTTCCCTCATGCTGTCGCCGGCGTGCTCGCATCCCGCATGCACTCAGGCCGCCGGGATCATGCCTGTGCCGCGATGCCTTCGTGCTCCCTGCCCTCGCACCTCCGGGATGGGGCCTACGGCAGCACGTAGATGAAGCGACCGCAGTTCTCGCAGGCCCTCAGCTCCTGGTTCATCTCCTCCGAGCGAGCTGTGGGGATGGAGACGAAACAGCCATAGCACACTCCCCCGATGACCGGAACCAGCATGCGGCCGAGGGACGGCAACCCACGTTCACATCGTTGTCGGACAGGGGGCGCCAGCTGACTCTTGAGATCCTCGATCCTCTCCTTCAGGGCGGCTGCGGCGGCTTCCGGGTCGATGTGGAAATCGGCGGCTTCCATCTGTGTCAAGCCGGGCTCCTCCAGGAGGGCCGCACGTTGGAGATGAAGGTCCTGGATTTCCAGCAAGAGCATCAATTGCGGATTCATCAATCTATATGGCCTTTTCTTCCAGGAGATCGAGAAAATCCTCGGGAGTCTTGATCTCCCCCAGCCGATCGGGCACGTCGGGGTCCTTCGCGAACTGGGCAATCTTTCCCAGCACCGGAAGGTACTGATTGGACACCTCCAGGGGAGGCGCCACTATGAGGAAGAAGTTGTACACAGGGCTCCCGTCTATGGCCTTGAAATCCACTCCCCCCGGCTTTCGTCCGTAGGCCAGTCGGAGGCGATTCACCACCAGAGACCGGCAGTGGGGAATCGCGATCCCTTTTCCGATTCCCGTGGATCCGAGGTTCTCCCTCCTCTTCAGGGTCTTGAAGAGTATGGCCTCGGATTTCTCATCCATGCCCAGGAGCCCGATGAGCTCCTTCAGGATGTCATCCTTGCTGTCCGACTTTATGTCCAGGTTCACCACATCCGGTGTGAAAAGCTCTTTCAGTCTCATCCGGTAGCCTTCCTTGTCCCATGTTTCGGCGCCGGTTCCGTCGAAGCCCGAGGCCGGCTTGACCGCCCTAAGTTAGCTTCAAGGCCCCATCCATGCTAAGGTTTTTTTGAGCCATGGTCCATGGGCCATGGATCATGGACCACGGGCCAGAGCCCCCTTGCCCGCTCGGAAATCCACAGGGCACCCCGTTAGGGGTTCATTGGTCGCATGGGATGGGGTTACTATTTCGTCATGACTCCAGGCTTCGATTCCATATTTCGGTCCCGGATGATCCCTCTCTTCCTGGCTCCTCAGGCGGGGATCAGCGAGTCTCCTTTCAGGCGTCTGTGCAGGGAGTACGGCGCCGACGTCGTCGTGAGCGAGTTCGTCAGTGCCGACGGACTGTGCAGGGGAAGCGAAAAGACCCACGAGTACCTGCGTTTCCATGACGACGAGAGGCCCATAGGCATCCAGATCTTCGGCGCCGACCCGGCTGTCATGGCCGATGCTGCCGCTCTTGTGGGAGAGGCATACGCCCCGGATTTCATCGACATCAACTTCGGCTGCCCGGTGAAGAAGGTGGTGAAGAGGAACGGAGGCTCCGGGTGTCTCCGAGACCTGAGGCTCGTGGAGGACATTATCCGAGCGGTGGTTGGCGCCACCTCGCTACCGGTGACCGTGAAGACGCGAAGCGGGTTCGACGAAAGGTCCCGGGACCCGGTGGGGATCGGCCTGCGCATCCAGGAGTCGGGCGCCCGGATGGTCACTCTGCATCCTCGGACGCGAGCCGACCTGTTTGGGGGGCGGGCCCGATGGGAAGAGATCCGGGCTCTGGTGGAGGCCTTGCACATTCCGGTGGTGGGCAACGGCGACATACGAACCGGTGCCGACGCTCTTCGCATGAAGGCAACCACCGGATGCCATGGAATCATGATGGCCCGGGGGACCCACGGTGCGCCCTGGATCTTCACGCAGGCCAGAGCAGCCCTGGAGGGGAAGCCCATCCCTCCGGATCCGGAGGTTCCCGAGCGATTCCGAATTTGCCTGCGGCACGCTCGGAACGCCATGGAGTTCGGTGGAGATCCAGATAGGGCTGTGGTGGAGTTTCGGAAGCACCTCGGGTGGTACACGAAGGGCATCCCGGGTGGCAGGGCGCTCCGGGAGAGGCTCTTTCGGGTGAAGACCCTGGAAGAGATGGAGACCCTTCTGGCCGGCCACCTGGAGAGTCACATCACCGGAACCGGGCCCTGATTCGGGAAGCTGGTTGCCCGCCTGAGGCCTGGACGGGAGCGAGGTTTGCGGTAGGGGGAGCTTCCGAGGCCCTGGAGGTGTATATTTCCGAGGTGGGAAAGAGGTGCCGTTGAGCAAAGGAATCAATCACGGGAAAGGGGGCGTAACGGCTTCGACACGTTGGGCGAATCCGGAGTAGCGTGCCGAGGACCCCGGGCCACTCGCGAAACTCCCCGGGAACAACACAACTGCCAACACTGATCTGGCACTGGCTGCGTAACCAAGCGCAAGCCCACCTCATGACTCGCCTGCCCGAGGCGTGACTCGAGGTGTCGATAAGTCGGGCTGGTCTTGTCTCGGCGTCGTCCCGAGCAAGGCAAGATATTCTGACGGCTAGTTTCCGGAATGGCTGTTCACTGGCCGCCCGGGAACGAACTCTCTCAGTGACCTACGCACGTAGAAGCTCTTGAGGACCCCCTCGTGGACGCGGGTTCGACTCCCGCCGCCTCCATGCAGGAAGAAGACCTCGGGTATAGCCTCTGAGGCAGTGCCCGCCTTGATCCGCCGGTGACCGTGCCCGACTGCGGGTCCGGTCCAACCTTGAACCCACCAACGCTCGAGACCTCTTGAGAACAAAGGCGACCGTTTTCACGGCCATTGTGTCCACCCTGGTCCTCCTCGACATCATCACCAAGAGGTGGGCCCTGGAGGTCCTGCAGGACCGTCCCCTGGAGATCTTCGGGGGCCTGGTCCCTCTGACCCTGGCCTTCAACAAGGGAGCTGCCTTCGGACTCAGCATCGGGAACGACCCGCGCTGGTTCTTCATTCCGGTGACCGTTATCGCCCTGGTGCTCCTGGGCACCCTCTATCTGCGTACCGATCCCCGGGATCTGTTTCGCCTGGTCGCCCTTTCCCTCGTCTTTTCGGGCGCCCTCGGGAATCTCATCGACCGGGTGCGGTGGGACCGGGGTGTGGTGGACTTCATCGGGCCCATCAACCTCGGCTTCATGGACTGGCCCATCTTCAACGTGGCGGACATGGCTATCACCTGTGGGGCCGTGGCTCTTGCCATCTCCTTCTGGACTGAAGAAGACAAACCAGAAGAAGGGGCGCCGGAGGCCCGGGCGGAGGAGGATCCGGCGGCCTAGCACCCTCCATAGGACGGGGTGGGCGACCCGTTGGCGGATGCTGCGTCTTCTTCCCGGTCCCAGGTCAGAGAACCATGTGCTCCTGGATGTCCAGGGGCGACACGTACACACGGAACCTGTCGGCCTCCAGCAGCTTCGTTTCCACGAGCTTCCGGTGGACCTCTTCTCCCAGGGTCGCTTCCAGGAACTCACTTCCCTCCGCCACCTGCACCGACTCAAACAGATCATGGGGCAGTGACGAGATTCCCATCTCGGCCCGCTCCAGGGGGGTGAGCTGGTAGAGGTCGATGCTCATGGGAGCAGGCGGCACGAGCTTCCGGCCCATGCCGTCCAAGCCGGCTGCCAGCATTGTGGCGAAAGCGAAGTAGGGATTGCAGGTGGCATCCGGGAATCGCAACTCCATTCTAGTGGCCACTTCGTTACCGGGCTTGTAGACCGGAATCCTTATGGCCGCCGACCGGTTGCGCTCGGCCCAGGCGACGTATACCGGCGCTTCGTATCCGGGGACCAGCCGCTTGAAGGAGTTGTGGAACTGGTTGGTGACGAACGCAATCTCTCGGGCGTGCTCCAGAACCCCCGCGATGAACTGCTTCCCCACCTGGCTCAGGTGATGATCATCGTGCCTGTCAAAGAAGACGTTCGTTTCCTCGCCCCGGAAGATGGAGAGGTGGGTGTGCATCCCGCTCCCGTTCTCACCCCGAAGAGGTTTGGGCATGAAGGTGGCAAAGACTCCACAGCGGCGGGCGATCTCCTTCACCAGGTACTTGTGGGTCTGGAGAGAGTCCGCCATCCGCAGAGCTTCCTGGTAACGGATGTCGATCTCATGTTGGGACGGAGCCACCTCCGCATGATGGTATTCCACGGGGATTCCCATGGCTTCCAGAGCGAACACCGTCACTTCCCGGATGTCGTCTCCGATGTCCACAGGGTTGATGTCGAAGTAGCCGGCATGATCGAGAATCTCCGGGGTGTGCTCGTTCTTGAAGTAGAAGAACTCGGGTTCGGGGCCGATGTTCATGTGCGAGAAGCCGTGGTCCCCCAACCGGTCCAGTTGGCGCCTGAGTACGACCCTGGGATCCGACTCATAGGGACCGCCTCCAGGGTGTCGAATCTCGGCAAACATGCGCAATGACCGTGATCCTCCGGCCCGGAAGGGAAGAACCTGGGCGGTGGAAGGGATGGGAAACGCCAGCATGTCGCTCTCCTGGATGCGCTGGTAGCCTTCCACGGAGGACCCATCGAAGCCCATCCCGTCCTCGAATGCTCCCCGCAGCTCCTTTGGCGTGATGGAGAAGGACTTCAGGAAACCCAGCAGGTCGGTGAACCACAGGCGCACGGAGGAGATTCGGTACTCCTCCACGTATTTCAGGACATCCTCGGGAGTTGAGAGCCGCAGCCCCTTGCGACTCTCCATCTCGTCTACGTAGTCCTCCATGTCATCCCGAAATGCTTCCACCGCGTGCAGGAATCCGTCCTGATCCATGGTTTGGTGCCTCCTCGTTGAAGTGTCAAGGTGCTCTTGGAAGGGTCCAGTCCTGTGGAAGCGGGCTTGTGAAGCGCCGCGACCCGGCCGCCCTGGCAGAATGTCTCTATTTCGTGGCCGGAATAAAGAGGAGGAATTCGATCCTCCTTCCCCGCATTCGAACAACTCTGAAGACCCCTCCCTCCACCTCCACCTGATCACCCACCCGGGGAATCCTGTTCAGGCGCCCGAACACGAAGCCAGCCACCGTGTCATAGTCGTCATCCGGAAGACTCAGGCCCATGTAATCAACTGCCTCGCGGAGAGAAACCCCACCGTGAACCCGGATCTCTCCCGAATCAAGACAGGTGAAACCCGGGGGTTCGTCCTCTTCGTGCTCGTCCTGGATCTCTCCCACGATCTCCTCCAGGAGGTCCTCCAGGGTGACCAACCCCGCCGTCCCACCGAACTCGTCCACCACGATGACCATCTTCACGCGTCCGGCCCGCATCTCCTGGATCAGGTCGTCCACGGGCTTGGTGACTGGAGCGAATTGGATCGGCCGAACGATGGAGCGGATTTCCCTCACCCCTTCCTGGTCCGCCCTCCAAAGATCCCGGGCCAGCAGAATCCCCACGATGCGGTCGAGGCTCTCTTCAAACACCGGAAGACGCAGGTGGCCCGTTTCAATCATGACGCTCTTGGCTTCTTCCACGGTGGCCTCCAGGGGAATGGCCACCATGTCCGTACGGGGCGTCATGACCTCTCCAACCGGGACCTCGTCCAGCGTCATGACGCTGCTCACCGCTCGCCATTCATCCTCGTCGATGGTGCCCTCCTTGCGCCCGATGCGGGCCAGAATCCGAAGCTCTGACCGGGTCACGGCGGAGGGCCGTCCTTGCCGCGGTGTGATCAGCCGGGCGTAGAGCGTCAGGGGGAGGATGATGGGCTTCATGAGGAAGATAAGGCTCCGCAGCACGTAGGCCGTGAGGGGGGCAAGCCTGGGCCAGAGGGTGGCCCCCAGGGTCTTGGGAAGGATCTCCGAGAAGAGAAGGATGGCCAGGGTCAGGGCTGCGGAGAAGGCGGCCATCCACGCCTCCCCGAACAATTCGTATGCCAGTGCGCCTCCCATTG
Organism: Gemmatimonadota bacterium; assembly: GCA_003564295.1. GTDB lineage: Bacteria > Gemmatimonadota > Gemmatimonadetes > Longimicrobiales > Gaopeijiaceae > PXFI01. The sequence continues at coordinate 16,188 of PXFI01000053.1, forward strand.
CGGCGCCGAAGGTATTGGCGATGGTGTTCAGGGCCAGGATGGCGGCAATGGGCTCGTCCACACGGTGGTGCATGCGGTGAAGATACTCACCTGCCCGGGACCCGCCGTCCCTGAGGACCTGGACATAGCCATGGGTCACGGAGAGGAGGACCGCTTCCAGGATCGAGCAGAGGAAGGAGACCGAAAGGGCAATCGCCAGTATGGCAAGCAGCTGAAGGAGCATGTCCGGAAAATCGATGGGAGCCCCGGTGGGGACAAGGCCCGGCTTGGGAAAAGGTGGCTGACAGGATCAAGGGAGACCCCGGAGGAGAGGGCTCCCCCGGGGTCTTGCTGCCTGGTTACTCGGCAGAGAGTCTCAGCCCTTTAGCGTCGCATCGAGATGGATGGGCGTAGCAGCCAGCGCCTTCGACACGGGGCATCCGACCTTGGCTTCCTGGGCATGCTTCTGGAAGGTGGCGTCGTCCACGCCCGGAACCTCCCCTACGCACAGAAGGTCGATCTTGGAGATTCCGAAGCCTGCGGGTCCCTTGGTGAGATGGACCTTGGCCTCCGTGCGGATGGACTCGGCCTCGAAGCCGGCTTTGGCCAGAATGTTGGCGAAGGCCATGGAGAAGCACCCTGCATGGGCTGCGGCGATCAGTTCCTCCGGGTTCGTTCCTGCTCCTTCCTCGAAACGGGAGGCAAAGCTGTAGGTTCCCTTCACGGCACCCGTCTCGGTCTCGACCGTCCCATTACCCTTGGGAAGGTTTCCTCTCCACTCGGCTTTGGCGGCTCGCACGGCCATTCGTAGGCTCCTGGTCATGGGTCATGATTCTGTGGCAAAGCATGATGCGACTCGGCTTCCGCATCCGACCCTGGCGGATGGCCGGTCCAGGGAATGGCAAGATAACCGACTTCCCCTGAAGGGAGCAGGGCCGCAGATCTGGCTTCCCCCGCAGGCACGGGCGATCCTCAATTATACCCGCTCCGGTCTTCCGGGCCTACCACCCGGGAGCCAGGTTGAACCCCCAATGCCATCCCTTCTGGGGACGCTGCCACGGGTAGGCGTAGTATGTCTCCAGGATCAGGATACCCAGGATGTTCATTCGGGCCGAGAGACCCGAGCTGACGAGAGGGACCCTGTCGGTGGCAGAACGGCTGAACTCCCAGCTGTCCACGGGATTCTCACGGTCCCATGCGATGCCCACGTCTGTGAAGGCGACCAGCTCCACCGGCACGTAGGGAAGATCGATGATGCCGAATTGGTCGGTACCGATGAACGGCAGCCTGAACTCGAGATTGGCAACCGCGAGGCGGTGACCGAAGAGCCGATCGAAGGTTGGGCAAGAGCTCTGGGCGGTCTGTTGGCACTCGGCCGAGGAGAAGCTCTCCCAGGAGTACCCCCTGATGAGCGTTTCAAAGCCAAGGAATAGGGGACGGATGACCCCGCCCTCCCTCACCTCCGGTCCGTAGTTGTAGCGCCCGTAGTGGAGGCCCCGAACCGCAAGGGTGAGGTTGCGGGATGGGCTGAAATAGCGCCTGTAGTCAGCTATCACCGTCTGGAAATTGGCCGTTCCATGCGTGGTCTGGAGCTCGAACCGATAGCGCCCGCCCCGGACCGGAGACGTGAAGGCCACGAAGGAATTGTCTTTCACCAGGGCCACGGAAGTCTGGAAGAGATTCATTGGATCCGGCACCAGATCCCTACGCTGCTCCCTCCGCATGTCCACGGGGAACCCCTGCCGGTACCAGATCTGGTCGTCCTCGATGTCATAGGAGTAACGGGAGAAGCCCATGTTGGCTTCGACCCGCCGAGTCATGGAGAAGGGATAGGCCACCATCCCTGTGGCGTTGTCCAGGAAGATCCGGTAACGGCGCTGGGTCAGCACATCGTACACCACATCATCATCGGAGACCCTGTCCCAGAAATACATAAGGTACTGGTAGGGGATCCTCCCCCCAGCATAGCCCCAGTTCAGCCTCCTCTTCTGGTTCAGGTAGAATACCTGGCCCCCGATATCCTTCACCGTACCCTGTGCCGAGACCGCCACACCCAGGAACCGGTCACCCAGCATGTCCGAGAAGAACGCCGACGCACTGCCGCCGATGTAGGTGCCGAAGTTGTCGGTACCCACCCCGACGCTGGGCTGCCCGATGAAGTCCAGCTCGAGACGGGACTCGAAGGGTTCGGCCTCCGCCACCAGGAAGGTACCTTCAGGGCGCAGGCCACTCTCGTAATCCTCAAGGTAGGCGGAGACCCGGCTGTGGATCGGCGGCTCCATGGGGGGGAGACGGCGTCCCGGCCCCGGCTCAACCGACGTCACCAACTCGGCTCTCTCGTTCGCCTCCTCTGCAGTCAGGGAGTAGACGTGGAACTCGAACTCATCGAACACGGAGAAATAGATATCGCCGGTCTCCTGGGCGATGCTCATGGCCGGCGCAGACCAAGAGATCCCGCTGACGGCCGTGGCGACCTTGGTGATGCGCTCCACGCGCCGTGTGGCCAGCTCGATTCGGTAGATATCGCTGAAGCCGTCGGGATCCGAGATGAAGTAGAGATGCTTGCCGTCGGGCGAGAACTGGGGGTTTATGTGCTTCACCGAGGGCCCGAAGACGGACAGGGACTCTATCTGCCCCGTGGCGAGATCGAACAAGCCGATCTGGAACTTGGCGTAGGAGAGGCGCTCGAAGTCCGTGTATGGCGACCGGTCCGTAGCATACGCGATGGTTCGGCCGTCCGGTGAGAACACGGGCTGGTAGGCCGCGTTACGGTCATCCGTGAGCTGCGTGGAGGTCTCGCTGACGAGATCATAGACATAGAGATCGGTGATCCCCCCCTTGGACCCGGAGAAGGCGATGGTCCTCCCGTCCGGGGACCAGGACGGGCCCTGGATGGCTCCCACTCCCTCCACGGCCACCCTCTGCTGCACCCTGCCACGGTCGGCATCCGCTATGAGAACCTGATTCTTGCCGTCGGCGAAGACCACGTAGGCGAGTCTCGTGCCGTCCCGGGACCAGGATCCGGAGCCGTCCATGAACCTGAGAGCGTCGTAGTAGGGGTTGGTGGCGGAGCTCGACAGAGTTCTGATGAGATCTCCCGACGAAGCATCAGCCAGGAAGAGATCGAAGGAGAAGACGTTCTTCTCAGACATGAAGACCAACCGCTCCCCGTCGGGGCTCACGGAGGGGGCCAGGTTGGTGCCCCCGGCCCCGGTGGCGGGAGCCAGCAGAAGGGTACCCACCTCACTGGGGGCGCTCCGCCCCTCCATCAGCGGGAGGTACTCCGCCTTGATCGCCTCAGCCCACCGCACCGAAAGGGTGTCGGGGCTCATGCCCAACACCAGTTCCAGAGCCGGATCCCAGCCCATCCTCAGCGACCGCCGGTAGAGGTCCACCACCGCATCGTCCCCGAACACCCCGCCGACCCACGCCATGAACGCCTGGCCGAAACGATAAGGGAAGTAGCGGTAGTCCCTGGTCATCTGCCTCAGGGTCGGGATGTCGTCCCGGCGGGCGGCGTCCCGGATCCACATGGCCGTGAGGGGGTGCTCCCGGCCCAGGGAGAGGTACTCCGCCATTCCCTCCACCGCCCACAGAGGCAGCCTCGAAAGCCCGGAAATGCCAGGTCCCTGCCGGGACTCGGCGATGTTGTACTGAAATGCGTGGACGAGCTCGTGGCCCAGGACGTGGTCCGTGTCCTGGTAGGAGCCGGCCATGGGCATGATCACCCGCATCTTCAGGGATTCGGTCACACCTCCGGTGGATTCGCCCAGGAAGGATTGGATGGTGTTCGTCTGCTGGAAGTCCGGGTTATCAGCGTAGAAGATGAGGGGCTTGGAGGCTTCGAACTCGTGCTGGAAGAGCCGGGCAAATCGCTCATACCAGCGCTCGGCCATCCTGGCCACGTCTTCGATGGCGACCCCCTTCTCCGGATAGAAGTGGATCTCGAAGTGCGGGGTCTTGAGAACCTGGAAGTCGAAACTGTCGTACTGGACCTTGTTGCGGCCGAAATACTGTGCCTCCAGCGGAGGCACGGCAGCGAGAAACAGTCCAATGACAACCCATAAAGCGGAGGACCGCATCCATGGCCGGGCCGAGTCGTGGGAACCGCCTGCCAACACCACCCTCTTCATTTCACACCTCTTCTCGCTCTGGAATTCAATCGAGGCCCGGTCCAGGTGAACGCGTTGGCGCCCCCCAGGAGCGTTCCTTTCCCCCCCCTACCCGCGTCGCCCTGCATTGGGTCCCACCATCCCGGTGACCTGAGGCCCACCAGGAGCCTCCCCAGCCATCCACACTCCCGACTCACCTCTTGGACGTAGCAACCCTCCATTATGTTAACGCTCCATTTCAACATACTCGTACATCACCGCTCGGCTCCCCGCGCTGCAGCGCCGGGAAACTGCACCCAAGGCCACTGTTTAGCACCCCGTACGGTCGCGGTCCCCCGGGGACTGGCCACCGACCCACTCCTGCGAGCATATTATCCCCGAAGGCGGAGGCTGGCTCGCCGACACCGCTTGGGAGGAGAAACACCATGGGTCGCAGGATTCTGGTGGCTACGGATGGTACCTCGGCAGCCATGGGAGCCCTCCGTCTGGCGGTTGCCCTGGCCGAGCACCGTGGGTGGGTCGTGGAGGTCCTGGGGGTCGTGGAGCCCCTCCCCATTTTCGACGCCGGCTTCATGGTGGCCCTTCCGGAGGTGGAGCTCTACCAATCGCGGCAAGATGCCCTTGGGCAAGAGATCCGTGCCCAGCTGGTCAGCCTGGGCTCGACCGCGGCCGAGTGGCCCGTGACGGTACTCTCGGGGGTCCCGGGACCCCGAATCGTGGGCCGGGCGGAGGAGGTGGGTGCCGAGGTTATCCTCACGGGTTTGGGACGCCATCGGCCCCTGGACCGGGTCTTGGGCACCGAGACTGCTCTCCAGGTCATTCGACTCTCCCGGGTCCCGGTCCTGGCCGTACCCGAACAAGCCTCCGACCTGCCCCGCTCCGCCGCCTTCGGTGTGGATTTCAGCATCTTCAGCCAGAAAGCTGCGAAAGCTGCATTGGACCTGATGCGGGTGCCCTGGGAAGCCCATCTCGTTCACGTGATGTCCGGGATGGAGTTCCTGCCCACCCTTTCCGAGGGATGGAGAGAAGATTTCGAGGAGGAACTCCAGAGCCGTCTGGCCGAGTTCGGTGGAGGGCTGTCGCCCACCGGGGGCAGTCAGGTCCGCATCCAGATCCTGGAGGGGGAGCCGGCTCGAGAGCTCCTGGCCTTTGCTCGAGAAAAGGGCTTGGAGCTCTTGGTAGCCGGGAGCCACGGGCTCTCCTTCGTGGGCAGGCTCCTGATGGGGAGTGTCTCGACCCGCCTGATCCGGGGATCTCGGGTACCGGTACTCATCGTTCCCCCCACCGAACGTCCCGAGGAGGTTTCCCCCGGAGCAAAGGTGGAGGGGACAACCCACCCCTGGTCCAGGGAGCTGCAGTCTTTCACCCGGGCCAATGCTGGACGCCGAACCACCTTGGAGGTAATCGACCCCGAGCTGGGCGTCCAGGAGTGCGGGAGAGGCTTACTCCTGTGGGGAGCGGATTACGACCCCAAGCGAGATCGGATCCACATCATGCTCGGGCGATCCGGCACCGTGGACGGGCACCTCACTCACTCCATCCCTTCTCCCCGGGAAGTGAATGTGGTCAGGGCGGAGGATGGGCGGACGCAAGCGCTGCATGTTCGCCTGCGGGAAGGACAGGTGATATTGACGATCCACCAGGACTGAGGCCCCTCCAGCGCAACGGCCCGATGATCCCTCCTGGATGCAGGACGCCCGGGAGCATCTGGCTTGTGGAACCCTTTTCCTCACGCTGGGTGAAAAGGGTATGGATGCCCATCGTGGACAGGACGGTTACCCGAAGTTTCCCACCATGGCCCAGGAGGTCTGCGACGTTTTCGGAGCCGGACATACGGTGACGGCTGGCATGGCTGTGGTCATGGCGGCCGGGGGCACGGTCATGGAGGCGGCGGTCCTGGCCAACCATGCAGCTGCCGTGGAGGTGGGGAAGGCCGGCGTGGCCACGGTGTCACCCGCGGAGATCCTCACACGATTTCGAACCTCTACCGCAGAGAAGCGATCATGAGCGAAATGATCCCGGTGCATACGGACCAGGCTCCGGGCGCCATCGGCCCTTACTCACAGGCTGTCTCCGTCGCCGGATGGGTCTTCTGTTCCGGACAGATCCCCCTGGATCCTGCAACCGGAGAGCTTGTGGAGGGGGACATCGGCGCCCAGACCGATCAGGTATTGAAGAACCTGTCCGCCGTGCTGGAGGCGGCGGGGTCTTCTCTGGCGGGGGTCGTCAAGACCACCGTCTTTCTCAAGGACATGGCGGACTTCCCCAAAATGAACGAGGTGTACGCCCGGCACTTCGGAGACCATCGTCCGGCTCGGGCCGCCGTGGCGGTGAGGACGTTGCCCAAGGATGTGAGCGTCGAGATCGAGGCCATCGCCAGGATCTCCTGAGGGCAATCCGGGGACGGTGCGGTCGAAAGGAGGGATGAGATACAGTGCTCACGAGCACGTCCCGATCGTCAATTGTCTGTTGCTGGCTTTCTGCCGTGGCCGGGTGGGAGTTCTTATTGTGAAAATGGCAGCTTCACGGAATGTGCGCTGGATTCCGGTCCTGGCACTCGGGGTCTTGTCCATCGTCCTCTCCCTCACGGGCTGCGGTGGCAGAAGGATGGCGGACAACCCGTTCCAGAGGTCGGAGACCGAAGAGACGGTGATCCTTCGGGTCGAGAATCGCAACATGCACGATGCCAGGATCTATGTTCGCCCCAGGGGCCGCCGAACCCACCTGGCCACCATCGAGGCTCGTGATATGCGGTACTACGAGTTCCCATGGCCCGGCGGGATGCCCCTGGACCTGGAGGTGGAGCTCACCGTGGGCGGTCGATTCAGGCCTCCGCCTTTGATGATGACGCCGGGAATCAGGGTGAACCTAATCATCGCACCATCCGTCCGGCGAAGCATCCTCCGGCAGTGAGGGCAGGAGATGGAGTTTGTGCCCGGGTTCCTAAGGCTGGAGCTGGGACTCCAGGGCCCGTAGAACGTTTCCCAGCAGGCCACTGGCCCCGATTCGGAACCGAGTGGGAGCCGACGCCTCGGGCCCGAGCTCTTCCTCCGCCAGTCGCAGCCACCTGATCCCGTCCATCTCGGTCTTGATCCCCCCTGCGGGTTTCAGCCCCACGATGTGGCCGGATGCGACCTGATACAGCCGCAGAGTCCTGGCCATGACGACTCCGGCCTGGAACGTTGCGTTGACTCGTTCCTTGCCTGTGGAGGTTTTCACAAAGTCGGCACCGGCCAGGGCTGTGGTGAGGGTCGCCCGGGAGATCTGGGCCAGCGTTTCGAGCTCTCCCGTGGCCAGGATTACCTTGAGGAGCGCACCCCCGGCGGCCTCCCGAAGGGCCCTCACCTCCTGATAGAGTCTCTCCCACCTGCCGGTCAGGGCCCATTCTCTCCGGATCACCACATCCAACTCCTGGGCGCCGGCCTTCCGGGCTTCCTCCGCCTCGTGGATCCGTTGGGGTAGGCCGGAAAGCCCATGGGGAAAGCCACCGGCTGCGGCAGCCACCTTCACGCCTGTCCCCTCCAGGGCGGCTGCAGCCAGGGGAAGGAAGGCCGGAAACACGCACACCGCGGCCACGCGAGGTGGCGACCGGGAGAGGCCCAGGTGATTTCGGAGTGCCCGGGGCAGGGGAGAGCGGGCTTGACGACAGAGGATCCGGATACGGGTGGAGGTGTCGTCCCCGGAGAGAGTGGTGAGGTCAAGAACAGCCATGACCTTCAGAAGTGATTCCAACATCTGCCCCTCTGCCGGTCCCTGCCAGTGGGCGAGAGCCTGTGCCGCCCGGGATACCTCTTCCTCGTGTACCGCCAGGCTCCTGACCCACCTCAGGTCGAAAGGAGCTCC